>NZ_AP018694.1:0-312083 GCF_009689585.1 Aquipluma nitroreducens
TTAAATTATCACTCTAACAAACATGCTCATAATCAGCAATTTAGCCACATTAAAAAAATATTAAAATATTTTTTATTTTTAAATGCCTGAGCCTTAAAGACCTTATCTTATTTTTATAAAAGTCAAGTATAAATCCATTTTTTTTCTACATTTTTTTTCACAAAATTTGTTTCAGGGAAAAATAATCAGGGAATATAGTTTTGTCAAATTTTTTAATATCCGGCTCCAAAATGATTAATGATCATCGTTTGGTTTGGGATCGTTGTCTTTCAGTCATTCGCGACAACGTACCAGGCATCAGTTTTAAGACATGGTTTGAACCAATCGTTCCGGTTAATCTGGATGATGAAGTACTTACAATTCAAGTTCCAAGTCCATTTTTTTATGAATATCTCGAAGAACAGTACATCGATTTACTCAGAAAAACACTGAGAAAAGAAGTTGGGGTTGGTGCCAAGCTCGAATACGTTGTGGTTATGGGTAACAATCAAAGTAACTCACAACCATACACCGTCAAATATCCGACAAACAACAACAGCAAGATTCAGAATAAACCAATGAGCATCCCACTGAAAAGTGAAGGAAAATCATCGATAAAGAATCCATTTATTATTCCCGGAATTCAAAAAATCCAGATTGATCCACAATTACGTCTGGATAACACGTTCGATAATTTTGTTGAAGGCGAATGTAATCGTTTGGCCCGAAGCGCTGGATATGCTGTTTCCCAAAATCCGGGAGGCACTGCCTTCAATCCGCTGATGATCTACGGCAATTCAGGCCTTGGAAAAACTCATTTGGCTCACGCCATTGGAATTGAAGTGAAGGAACGCCATCCTGACAAAGTCGTATTGTATGTCAATTCAAATAAATTTCAGACTCAATTCACTGAAGCCACAAGGAACAACAACCGGAACGACTTTTTGAATTTCTATCAGATGATTGATGTTCTGATTATTGATGATGTTCAGGAATTTGCCGGAAAGGAAAAAACTCAGGAAACCTTTTTCCATATTTTCAACCATTTGCATCAAAGCGGGAAACAGCTTATTCTGACATCCGATAAGCCACCGATTGAATTAAAAGGACTTGAACAACGCTTACTATCACGTTTCAAATGGGGTTTGACTGCCGATTTGCAACAACCTGGTTTCGAAACCAGAATGGATATTTTGAGGCGCAAAATCTACAAAGACGGAATCGAAATTTCTGACGAAGTATTGGAATACATTGCTTCTCACATTACAAATAACATCAGGGAACTCGAAGGAGCACTCGTTTCTCTTTTGGCTCAGTCGACACTGAACCGTAAAGAAATCACCATTGAATTAGCCAGCGAGATGATTAACAAGCTAGTTAAGAACTCGAAACGCGAATTATCGATCGACTACATTTCCAAAGTAGTTTGCGATTATTTCAATATGCCGGTCGATTCGCTTCAGGCAAAAACCCGCAAACGCGAAGTTGTTCAGGCCCGGCAACTGGCTATGTACTTCTCGAAAAACATGACCAAATCGTCGCTGGCATCCATCGGTTCACAAATCGGGCATAAAGACCACGCCACCGTGTTACATGCCTGCAAAACAGTGAACAACCTGAAAGAAACAGACAAAGCATTTAAACTTTGTGTCGACGAGATTGAAAAGAAATTAAAATTGTAACAGATATAAAGCAGGTCAATTTCGATCTGCTTTTTTCTTGTATATAAAATCACATCAGATGATTTATCTTTTGCTGAGCATCCTTTCGTCATCAGTAATTTTCATCACCTTCAAAGTTACTGAGCGGTTTAAAACCAACCTGATCAAGCTGATTACAGTCAATTATCTGGTGGCTGCCATTCTCGGTTTTAGCTTCAACCGCCACCCCATTTCAATCCTGAATGTTTTTACTTCAAATTGGCTTCCATTTGCCCTATTGATTGGGTTCTCTTTTATCCTGATGTTTTTTCTGATCGGTTATTCAACCCGCCTTTCCGGAGTGGCAGTTACTACCATTGCAGGGAAATTGTCAATGGTTATTCCAATTTTATTCTCCATTCTATATTTTTCAGAGAAAACAACCGTTCTTAAAATTTCGGGATTGGTATTGGCCACCATCGCTGTCATTCTTACCAGTTACCGACCAATTGATAAAGCAAAAAACATTAAACTGATCATTTTACCAATTGCCATTTTTCTGGGATCAGGAATAACCGATTCGATCGTAAAGTTTGCGCAAACATACCATGTGCCAAACAGCATGAGTTTGTTGTTTTCAGCAGTAGTTTTCCTTTCTGCCCTGATTCTTGGTTTGATATTCATCTTGATAAAACCAAAGTCGCTTTCAAAGAACATTTCTATTGCGGAATTGATTGGCGGGACAATTTTGGGAATCGCTAATTTTGGCTCATTGTACTTCTTTATATTGGCTTTAAACAATAGCAAACTTGATAGTTCTGTAGTTTTTGGATTGAATAACATCTGTATTGTATTATTTTCCATCTTTATTGGATTAGTATTCTTTAAAGAAAAGTTTTCAAGAGTTAACTTTGCCGGAGTTTTCATGGCTGTTATTGCCATTCTGATTTTAATGAATTTCTGATGGAAGATACATACAAAACGATTTCGAACCCTGCGGAGGGACTTTTCAAGGATAAAGGCAGCAAATTTATTGCCTATTCTTATCCTGTTACTTCCGAAGATCAGATTAAAGAAATTGTTCAGGGTATAAAGAAGGAACATTATTCGGCGCGACACCATTGCTATGCCTGGCGGTTAGGACACGAGAAATTGCTTTTCAGAGCCAATGATGACGGCGAGCCTTCGTCGACCGCCGGAAAGCCAATCTTGGGGCAAATACAGAGTTTCGATCTGACCAATATTCTGATCGTAGTTGTTCGTTATTTTGGCGGAACTTTATTGGGTGTGAGTGGTTTAATTAATGCGTATCGCAACGCAGCCCTCGATGCTATCAATCAGGCCGAAATCGTTGAGAAACTTGTAGAGAAGCAACTTCTAATTGAGTTTGATTACGGGGTAATGAACGATGTAATGAAACTATTCAAAGATGAAAAGCTTCCCCAGATTGACCCGCAGTTCGATTTGAGATGTCGGATCAAAACACACATTAGGTTGAGTGAACTAAGCCGGATTGAAGAAGGGCTGAACAAAATAGAAGGTTTGAAGGTTACCGAATTGCCATAGATTTCAATCTTGCACCCGAAATTAATGGTGTTAATAACCTTTTCATAACTAATAAACGACTATTTAGAATAGATTGCAAAAACACTCTAATTTTGGATTTTGATGGAACACCTGATCAGACAATATTCCCACTTTTCCAGTGAAACTCTTCACCGGGAAAAGTTTTTCCCAAATTCCCTGTTTTGTTTCCATCATGATAACAATTTAGCTCAACATTATTTTATCCGGTTTCGCCGGAAATACTTAAAAACCAACAGAAATATCCTTTCTGTTGGTTTTTTTTTTGCTTTACCATCTTTAAAACACATCACATAAAATGAAGAAGAAAGATTTAATTTCGATTACTGACTATTCAAAAGAAGACTACCTGCGAATTTTAGAACTCGCGGCTGATTTTGAGAAAAATCCCAACCAGAGATTGCTTGAAGGAAAAGTAGTAGCTTCTTTGTTTTTTGAACCATCGACCCGCACCCGGCTTAGCTTCGAAACAGCAATCAACCGTTTGGGCGGCCGAATTATCGGATTCTCGGATGCCGGATCATCCAGCGTTTCGAAGGGCGAAACTTTGCACGACACCACGAGAATGGTGAGCAATTATGTCGATTTAATTGTGATGCGCCACCCGCTGGAAGGCAGCTCGCGGTATGCAGCCGAAGTGGCCGATGTTCCGGTGATCAATGCTGGCGATGGCGCCAATCAACATCCCACCCAAACACTGCTCGACATGTATTCGATCCTGAAAACACAGGGAACCCTCGATAACATCAATATTTTCATGATTGGCGACCTGAAATACGGACGCACCGTTCATTCCCTGCTGATGGCTATGTCTCAATTCGAGAACCCGATTTTTAACTTCATTGCTCCTGATGAACTGGCCATGCCCGAAGAATACAAACTTTTCCTGAAAGAAAAGGGTATCCGTTATTTCGAGCACACCGAAATCAACGAGAATATCAATCACGCCGACATTATTTACATGACCCGCGTTCAGAAAGAGCGTTTTATGGATCCGATTGAATACGAAAAAGTGAAAAATGTTTATATTCTCCGGAACAATATGCTCGCTAATACCAAGCCAAATATGCGTATTCTGCATCCGCTTCCCCGCGTCAACGAAATACATCCGGATGTTGACAGCAACGAGAAAGCTTATTATTTTGAACAGGCCCGCAACGGTGTTTACACCCGTCAGGCCATTATTGCCCATATTCTCAACCTTAAATAATTACAGCCATGCCCGATAGTTTAAAAAAGAAACTCAAACTAAAAGTCAGTGCAATCAACAACGGCACTGTAATCGATCATATTCCTTCCGAAAATCTGTTTAAGGTTATTTCCATTCTGGGACTTCAAAATGTGAAATCGCAAATTACCTTTGGAGCCAATTTCGAGAGCGAAAAATTAGGCAGCAAAGCCATCATCAAGCTTTCCGACGTATTTTTTGAAGATGACGAGATCAACAAAATTTCGCTCATTGCACGGAATGCCAAGCTGAATATTATCCGTGATTACGAAGTGGTTGAAAAGCGGGTGGTTGAAGTTCCCGACAAAGTAATCGGAATAGTGAAATGCTTTAACCCGAAATGCATCACCAACAACGAGGAAATTACCACTCATTTTACGGTCATTTCAAAAAATCCGTTAGATTTGAAATGTAAATACTGCGAAAAGATTACTCACGAAGACCAGATGGTAATCAAGTAAATTGGAAAAAGTCATCAGTCATTCGAAAAAAATCTATAAAACATTTTCCCAATGACTATTGACTTTTTCCAGTATATTAAAGGTGAAAACAGAATAAGAATATGACGATTACAACTAATTTTGAAGAAGTATATCAAAAGATTGCCGCATTGGTAAAAATTAATCCGGAAGACCTTTTGCTGCGGATTTGCGAACTTTTGAAACAGGAAGTTTATCATTACGACTGGGTAGGCTTTTACATTTTAGATCAGAAAAAGGATGAGCTTGTTTTGGGCTCATTTGTAGGAAAGCCAACACAGCACACCCACATTGCTGTGGGGAAAGGGATTTGCGGGCAGGTAGCCGCCAGTGGCCAAACCATGGTAGTTCAGGATGTGACTCAGGTTGAAAACTATATTTCGTGTGGATTGGAAGTTCAGTCGGAAATTGTGGTACCCGTTTTAAAAAATGGGAAATTTGTAGCCGAACTCGACATCGACAGCCACTCTCCTGCTCCATTTACCAACAAGGACAATGAATTTCTGGCTAAAGTTTGTGATTTATTGGCCGATTGCTTTTAGTTCAGCGAAGCAATTAATCTCAGGATTAACACGTGTTTAGAAAAATTAACTGAAATAGTTCGTAGAATCCGCATCAAGTTTGGCTTAAGTTTGTTTAGATGGTGTAATTTGCAGTAATTTTATACGTTCTGTAAACTACACCATTTATTTTGGGCGAGACACAAGTCAATTAATTCAACGAATAAGATGCTGGAACAAATTTACCACATACTCTTTCATACCAACGAGGCCATTTTTGCCTTGGTTGACGAAAACGTTTGGGAAGCTTATCTGGTTTTATTCCTGATTATCTTTCTGGAAACCGGATTAATTGTTTTTCCATTTTTGCCTGGCGATGGGTTGCTTTTCTCTGCAGGTGTAATTGCAGCTTCTTCTGACATGAGTATCTGGGTGTTGGTGCCGATCTTAATTTTCGCAGCAATATTGGGAAATCATTTTAATTACCAGATTGGAGCGTTGATCGGACACCGTATTGAGCGCAGCCATCGAAAACTCATCCAAAAATATCTGGTTCCCTCAATTGTCAAAACTCGTGAATTTTACCACAAACACGGGAAAAAGTCAATTATCTTTGGCCGTTTCTTTCCGGTAATCCGAACCTATATTCCTTTTTTTGCCGGAACAGTCTCGTTTGATTTTCCGATTTTTAAACAATATACCATTATTGGGTCGGCAATTTGGGTGCCTTTCTTTACCTTAACCGGATACTTTCTTGGAGAATTGACCTGGATTAAAGATAATTTCGAGATTGTTTTCCTTGGACTCATCATCGTAACGTTAATTCCATTCTTCTACGCTGCATTCAAAACATTTATATTTAATAAAAAAGCCAAATACCCCCCAACAAATTACCAGGACAACTGATTTATTAAACAAAAAAGCTATTTTTGAGTCTTCAAAAATAGACCCAATGTCCAAATTATTTCTTACAAAACCTTTATCACTATTAATGGCCGAATCCAATTCCGATCACGGCCTGCGAAAATCGTTAAGCGCATTTAACCTTACAACTTTAGGAATTGGTGCCGTTATTGGTGCCGGAATATTTGTATTAACGGGTCAGGCTGCTGCTCAATATGCTGGTCCTGCAATTGTTATCTCGTTCCTGATTTCCGGACTTGCCTGTTTGTTTGCAGGCTTGTGCTATGCCGAGTTTGCTTCAATGATCCCGATTTCGGGTAGTGCATATACTTACGCTTATGCCACGATGGGCGAATTTGTGGCCTGGATCATTGGCTGGGATTTAATTCTGGAATACCTTTTTGCTGCATCAACAGTTGCAGTGGGTTGGTCGGGCTATGTAGTAAGCTTCCTGAAAGACTTTGGCATTAGCATTCCGGCACAATTTACGGCAGCTATGGGAACTGTTATGGTGGACGTGCCACAAGCTGGGTGGAAATCGTTGACTCCTGAACTAACCCGGAATTTAGCTGACACAGGGATTTCTATCGACAGCCTGCCACATCTTACTGGTATCCTGAACTTACCAGCAATGTTTGTTGTAGCAGCAATTTCGCTTTTACTTCTGATTGGAATCAAAGAATCGGCAAAGTTCAACAATACCATGGTCGTCATTAAAGTGTTTGTTATTCTGTTGTTCATAGGAATCGGATTCATGTTTGTAAATAAAGCCAACTGGCATCCATTCATTCCAAAGAACACAGGCGAATGGGGGCATTATGGCTGGAGTGGAATCTTCCGCGGAGCTGCGGTTATATTCTTTGCATACATTGGCTTCGATGCCGTTTCAACGGCGGCGCAGGAAGCTAAAAACCCGAAACGTGATATGCCTATCGGAATTTTAGGATCCCTGGGAATTTCGACACTGCTCTACATTTTTGTTGCCATTGTGTTAACCGGTATCGTAAGTTATACCTTTCTGAACGTGGCCGACCCTATTGCAGTTGGTGTTAATGCCATGGGCGAAGGCCTTTTCTGGTTACGACCGATTATTAAGATTGCAGCAATCGCCGGACTTAGTTCAGTCATTCTGGTCATGTTATTGGGTCAGCCACGAATCTTCTTCTCGATGGCTAAAGACGGGCTTTTACCACCCATTTTTGCAAAAGTTCATCCACGTTTTAAAACGCCACATGTCAGTACTTTAGTTACAGGATTTGTAGCCATGATTATTGCAGGAATTCTGCCAATTAATATTCTCGGCGAATTGGTCTCGATTGGTACTTTGCTGGCATTTGCTATCGTTTGTATCGGAATTATCGTTCTGAGGGTGAAACGTCCAGATATTGAACGAACATTTAAAACTCCGTTCGTTCCACTTGTTCCGATTTTGGGCGCCGGCATTTGTATTTTGCAGATGGCTTCGCTTCCTTTAGATACCTGGCTTCGGCTGATTATTTGGATGGCCATTGGGTTTGCCATTTATTTTACCTACGGAATCAGGAATAGCAAAATCCGAAATCAAAAACCGTAATAAACACATGACATAAAATACGAAAGAGGCTGTCGGAATTAAAACCTGACAGCCTCTTTCGTTTGAAGGGGTCTCTATTATTTTGAAGGCTTCACTTCTACCAGATCAGCAAGATTTCGGGCGGTTTGCTTTAATTCCAACACATCAGTACCAAGTTCAGCATTTACGACTACCACGCCCATACGACGATGAATGCGGGCGGTCTCTTTCCCAAATATCCGGACATCAGCATGCGAATTTTGACACACCAAATCAATACCCGCATATTCCGGAGAAATGGTTTCGATACCTGAAAGAATAACCGCGCTGGCTCCCGCTTTTTCCTGCCTGATTTCAGGAATAGGTAAGCCCAGAACAGCCCGGCAATGCAATTCAAATTCGCTGAGATTTTGCGTTCCGGCCAAAGTTACCATACCGGTATCGTGCGGACGAGGCGACAATTCTGAAAACACCACACCTTCTTCAACGATAAAAAACTCAACACCCCAAATACCAACGCCTCCCAAAGCTTTGGTTACCATCGCAGCCATGCGGCGGGCTTCTTCTTCAAAACCTTCAGGAAGGAATACCGGCTGCCAACTTTCCTGGTAATCGCCACGTTCCTGACGGTGACCAATTGGTGCGCAAAATAGTGTTTCGCCATTTTTCTGAGTCACAGTGAGCAGCGTAATTTCGCTTAAGAAAGGAACAAAAGCTTCAACAATCACTTCGTTTAAGTCGCCGCGCCCTTTATCTGAAGCCGTATTCCATGCCTTTTCGAAGTCGGCCTCGCTTTTGATGGTCGATTGTCCTTTACCCGACGACGACATCAGTGGTTTAACCACGCATGGCATTCCAACCTCAGCTACTGCAGCCTTCAGCTCTTCAAAAGTTTTCGAGTAACGATAATTGGCAGTTTTCAAACCAAGTTCCTGGGCAGCCAGATCGCGAATAGCCTTGCGATTCATGGTAAAATTGGCCGCTTTGGCCGAAGGAACCACCTGAATTCCTGCTTTTTCGTAATCGTAAAAACGTTCGGTACGAATGGCTTCAATTTCAGGCACAATCAGGTCGGGTCGGTGTTTGTCCACGATGCGGTCGAGCTCAGCGCCATCGAGCATATTAATCACTTCGAACTGATCGGCAACCTGCATGGCCGGAGCTCCAGCATAACTATCAACGGCAATCACTGTTTGGCCAAGGCGTTTGGCGGCAATTACAAACTCTTTTCCCAACTCGCCCGAACCCAGCAACATTATTTTCTTTAGCATACTTTTCCTTTTATAAACGAACAAGTCGCAAAGATAAAATTTTAGAAAGCCGGTACATTAGCGTTCTGTACATTTCACCGAATCAGTCAAGAGTAAAATCTATGTAAATACGTAAAAAAACGCTGTAACCCGCGAAAGGACACAACAACCATTAGCAGGACGGCTAGAAAACCTACAAGACGGCTAAATCTTTAACAGGGAAACCAGAAACTTTAGCAGGACGCCCAGAACTTTAACTCGTGTGGCAAAAAACTCTTCAGGGTGAGTGGCGGCGAGCATTTTACCAATCCATCAATAGAAAAGTGGCTCAAATAAAGCTGCTTAACAGAAGGAAAAGATGGGAAAAGTGGCTTATATTTGATGAAACATTCAAATTTTGCAAAATATTAAATGGTATGCGATGCATTTTCTGTAAAAGTGAAAGTACTAATTCAAAAAGCGTTGAGCATGTGATACCTGAATCATTGGGTAGTAAAACCATTGTTTTACCACAAGGATTGGTTTGTGATAAATGCAATAACTATTTCTCTAACAAAGTAGAAAGACCATTATTGACTCATCCATCATTTAGAAACATTAGGGCGTGGTATCAAGTTCCTAATAAGAAAGGTAAATTACCCTCGGTTAAAGGCATTATTGCTGGAGAAGATGTTGACATTTCATTGAAAATTGGTAAAAATGGAAAGTTCATAATCCAACCAGAGGAGGAAAAATTCAGAAACAAATTAGAAATCCAGATAGA
The DNA here is from genome assembly GCF_009689585.1 of Aquipluma nitroreducens. Lineage (GTDB taxonomy): Bacteria > Bacteroidota > Bacteroidia > Bacteroidales > Prolixibacteraceae > Aquipluma > Aquipluma nitroreducens. The sequence continues at coordinate 9,879 of NZ_AP018694.1, forward strand.
TAAAGCGGCTAATGGGGAGGTTTTTAGTCCATTTATTTTTAAACTTGAATTTGATCCTCCGAAAAAGGAAATGTCAAGATTTTTAGCTAAAATGGGATTAGAATTTTTAGCATTTCGATTTCTAAAGAACAAAGATTTAATAGAATTTTTAATTGATTCAGATCATTACGACCCTATTAGAAATTTTGCAAAAACTGGTAATAATTCGATAGAATGGACTTACAGTATGAGAAAGCTTTATCCTATTGAGACAAAGATGTGCCACCCAGTGACTGGTGAACTCGTTATGGCGGGTTTCGGATATGATTTATTATTAAATCACCGCAGAGAATCTTATTTTATTTTTCTTTATTATGGATTCGAGTTTGCTATCAATCTTGGAGGACCTTCGATAAAAGGATATGAAGAATGGCTGGAAAAGAACGATCAGATAAGCCCAATAATTGAAAGAAATGGGGCAAAGGTTGTAAAAGAGATAATCGATGGTAAAGATACCTTTGTTATTCGAGGAGATTTAGATTTGAATACCGGGAGAATATTTGACAATAAACAACTAAAAGAATACTTTATATAACTTCAACTACCCGCCCTGTGCGGCAGCAGTGGTTTTCGGTGGGCATTTTTTCGCCCAAACTGCTTTTCTGCTTGACAGGAAATTTCCCGCAATCCGCCCACTCCGCATGTAGCTTATTGCCAGCCCGCTAATATCCAAAATAGTGCTCCGGAAAAAGTATATAGAAATATAAAAAAGCACGAACGGACAATCTAGTAGCGGGGGGAGTGAGCACTTCGATAAACTATGACTTCTCTTTCCGCGGCTCCCGTAAGCTGGCAAATAGAGTAATTTTGGCGTAATAAAAGCAAACTATTCGTAAGTTTGATTTTCACGCTTCATTAACCCAAAAATCCTAAATTTGCCAACTTAAACAAATAACACTACAACTCACCCATGTCGCACCAAAGTTCATCTGTAAAATCGATCATATTTGCTTTGCTGGCCAACCTGGGCATTGCCATTACCAAAACGGTTGCCGCAATCATAACCGGCTCGGGAGCCATGCTGGCCGAATCGATCCACTCGTTTGCCGACTGTGGCAACCAGGGATTGCTGTTTGTGGGGCTAAAAAACGCGAAGAAAGCACCAACCATCGATCATCCACTGGGACACGGGAAAGCCATCTATTTCTGGTCGTTTATCGTGGCCCTGATTTTATTCAGCATGGGCGGTTTGTTTTCGATTTACGAAGGTGTTCATAAACTCAATTCGAGCGAAGAAATAAGCAATCCGTACATTGCCATCGCAGTGCTATCGGTAAGTATGCTGCTCGAAGGGGCTTCGCTTTGGGGCTGCATTACCCAAATAAACAAAATCAGGCATGGCCAAAGTTTGTGGAAATGGTTCAGGAATAGTCGCAAAAGCGAATTGGTTGTGGTAATGGGCGAAGATGTTGCGGCGTTGCTTGGTTTGGCTTTTGCACTTCTGTCAGTTGTTTTGTCCATGATTACCGGAAACCCAATTTACGATGCCATTGGCAGTATTGGAATCGGCGCTTTGCTGGTTGTTATTTCCATATTTCTGGCGGTTAAAATCAAAGGATTACTCATCGGACAAAGCATCGCTCCTGAAGTTCGGCAAGAGATCATTGATTTTCTGGAAGCTCAGCCTGAAGTAAAATCGGTATTGAACCTGATCACACTTCAATTGGGAGAACAAATTATGGTCGCTGTAAAAGCAAAGATGGAAAATACAGAAACGGTTGACGAACTGATTCAGAACATTAACCGGTGCGAAGTAGAGTTGAAAAAGCACAACCCGGCCATTCAATGGAGCTTCTTTGAACCTGATGTGACCGATTAAACTCGGCATAGTCTTTCCGGAAAGATAAAATAGCTAATCATAACCCGATGTCGTTTAGTCAGTGTCGTCATTGCGAACGAAGTGAAGCAATCTGTTGATTTAAAGATTGCTTCGTTCCTCGCAATGACGAACTTTTCAGTTGTTTTCTTAACAAAATGACATCGAACCATAAATTCCAGATCGACTGACATTTCCTGACTTGTGACATTTAGTGCGGTAGCAGATTCCATTTGGTAATAAGGTTTGCAAGTTGGCTATTCATGATTTCCTTTGTGGGGGATCGGAAGACAAATGTTTGTTTGGTCAATCGGTCTTGAATATGGGTTTCTGTTATGTTCCAGACAAGGAACCGGATTTCCCTCAATGATAATTTGGTGATTATTTCCAGGTATTTTTCTGCTATCAGAGCGACAAAACAAATCAGTACGTGAGCCTTGATCGCTTCTTGTTTTTGATGGTATATTGGGCGGGTTTGCAAATCAAACTTACTCATGCGGAACGATTGTTCAATGTGCCAGAGCTGGTGGTAACGGTCTATGACCATTTGGTTGGACAGTTGTTGTTCGGGCAAGTTGGTGCAATACCCCTTAATTCCAAGCAACAGCCTCCTTTTTTCTATCAATGTCGTGTTGAGTTCTATTTTTTCTTTAGTAACCTTCCTGACAAATTGAGCCTTCACTTTCAGTGACTGCTTTGCCACCAGCTCTTCGGCTTTTTGAACAAGCTTGTTTAGCTCGTTCAATTCCTTTTTATACCGTTTGAGTGAAAAATCGCACACCAAATAACCGTATCGCGATGGAAAGCGGGCTATGGCACCGTGTTTCCCGTTCAATGTTGCATGGATTTGTTTTACCAATCCAAGTTCCGCATTGGCCAGCCGTGCACCAACAATGTACGATAGTTTCTTTTCCCTGAGTTCGGCAAGCCTTTCTTCATCCAGCATTGCGGCATCGGCTACAATAATTGGCCGTGTCTGCGGGTGGGCTGAGGTAAACGTTTCCACAACCGGGAGCATTGTCTTTCCTTCGAATGTGTTGCCTGCAAAAACCTGATACGACAGTGGAAACCCTGTTTGTGTTACCAGCAGCCCGATGACAATTTGGGGTTGCTGTGACTTGTTGTCCTTTGAGAACCCTTGTATTTTAAACTCATCGGCCTTAAACGACTCGAAATACAATGTGGTAACATCGTACAGCACAAAATAGAAAGGTTCATTGAACTTCTGTTGTGCCACCCTGTAAGCACATTGCTCAATATCTGCCTTGTATGCTGACAACTTTGGAATATTGCGGTAAATCCGTTGAGAATATTTAATGCCGAAGTAATATCCCAGCAGTTCAACAGAGCGGAGTTTTGAAGCAGGCTCGATAAGGCGCATAATGGCCAGATCAAGCAACAGGCGGGGAAGATGGGATAAACCGCATTCATCGAAACAGCCCATGAAGAACCGAAAAGCAAAGTGGTGCGTCACCCCAATGCATTCGCCCCTGTCTACAACTAAAAGTTTTTGTTTTTGGGCAGGGAACAACGATAACTGGGCGGTTTGTTCATCGATCCATTCCAATGCCCTTTGCCTCAAAACAGCCTCTTCTATCTGGTCTTTGGCGCTACCAATATGTTTGCCTACAATCGATCTGTGACCAACATACCTGACAACCTGAACCGCAACAGATCCCGACTTAGTTTTGACTTTTCGTACTGAATACATACCGCAAAATTAGGCGTTAGTGCGGTGAAATCAATAAATATTAATTGCTAAATTGTTAATAATGTGGAATTTAAAAATTGATCTCTGTGGAAAAATCAAAAGTGTCACAAGTCAGGAACCATAAATTCCAGATCGACTGACATTTAACAATTACATAGCATTCAAGACTTTTAAAAGGGTAATTTTGCGCCTTGTTAAAAAAGCCGGGTAACGATACCCAAGGTTTTGTTAAAGATCAGAAAATTAAGAAAGAAGCATCTATGAAGCGTATTAATGAATACAAGAAATTGTTCAATGTTGAAGCTGACACCGACCTCAAAACATTAAAATCGACATACCGGAATTTGGTAAAAGAATGGCATCCCGACAAGTTTCAGGAAGAAGAAATGGCAAAAGAGGCCGAATTGAAAAGCCGTCAAATCATTGATGCGTATCATTTTCTGGTGAGTATTGCGCCTGAAACGATAGCTGCTAATTTAGAAGAATACAACACCATTACATCCGAATCGAATATCGCTGATTTCAAACACAAAGGACTTTTACTTGAAGTTACTTTTCTGGATGGCACCACCTACGAATATTTCGGTGTTCCGAAAAGTGTGTACATTAAATTGGTGAATTCGGATAAACAATTGCGGTTTGCAAAGAGGAATATTTTTAATTCTTACCTGTACCGGAAATCAAAAAGAAGTCTGGAAGTAGCCTAGTGTTGTGTTCACTGTCATGCTGAATTTATTTCAGCATCTATTGATAGATAACAGATTCCGAAACAAGTTCGGAATGACTTTCCTTCATTAGACGCACATCACAACACTCGTTTTTTGATCCTCAGCGTTTACTTACTCAATCGCTCCACATTTTTGCCAATAATAACCAAGGCAGGCATAGGTGGCTTTTCGGTCTCCAGTATCTGGGCAATGTTTCCGAGCGTACCTTCGAAAGCTACCGAGTCGGGCTGCGAAACTTTGCTTAAAATCTGAACTTTTATTTCCGGAGAAATGGCCTGATCCATTAATCGTTGGGCCAACCGGACCAGTTTATTGAGGCCCATAAAGAAAATAATGGGAGAACCCGATTTTAGCACCGAAACGAATGTTTCCAGATCGCAGAAATCACCTTCGCAATAGTGACCGGTACCAAACAAAACCATGCTGTTCTTGCCTCGTTCGGTGAGTGGAATGCCATACAAAGAAGCAGCTCCAAGTGCGGAAGTCACACCGGGGATAACTTCGTAATTCAAACTGTTTTCAATGCAAAACCTGATTTCTTCGGCGCCACGGCCAAAAATCATCGGATCGCCCGATTTTAGCCTAACCACTTTTTGTCCTTTACCCGCCAATTCAATAATCAACTGGTTGATCCATTCCTGACGATCGGTTTGATCTTGCCCATCCTGATACAGTTTCCCAACGTAAATCCGCTGAGCATCAGGTTTAGCCAGATTCATTATCTCGTCACTAACCAGCGCGTCGTGTAATATACAGTCAGCGTCCTGAATGCGTTTCAATGCTTTAATGGTCAGTAATTCCGGATCACCGGGACCAGCGCCAACTATAGAAATGAGTGAACCCATTCAGAATTATGAATTATGAGTTATGAACGAAAAAGCAATTAGGATTATTGAAAAATTTCGTTTCGTCAACTCTTTTCCATTGACTTTTTACTTTTTACTTGTCACCAGGCTATCGAGGTAATCCATCGGACTTGGGTATTTAAACTTATATTTAAGTAATCGTGCTAATTTACTGCTGTCAACTATTTTATAAGCTTCAGCTTCATCAGAAATCAGTGGTGCAGGAAAGCCTGAAATTTGAGCTGCCTTTCCGTAGAAATCCTTTTTGAGCGGATGTTCCGGACAGCAGGCGTTCAATGTTTCTCCCCATAGATCTTTTTCCAGAATTGCATCAATTATGCCGATGCAATCATCCTGATGAATCAAGTTCACCGGAATATTTGCAACTGGACGAGCAGATTTCAGGAGAAAACGTGCCGGATTTCGATCGGCACCAATTAATCCGCCAAACCGCAGAATTGTCGTTTCAAAATCGGTCAGATTATTCAACAGATTCTCAGCAGCCAAACAGGCCTTTCCGCTTGCTTTGTCCGGATAAAGCACATCACTTTCATGTGCCGTCTTTAAATTTTCAGGATAAACCGACGTTGATGAAATGAAAATCACCTTTCGGATACCTGACTTCAGGATGATTGGAATCAGTTGCGCAATCTGAGTTGGAAATATACGCTCAATCTCATCAATACGACGAGGAGGAATGGCAATAACCAGCACATCAGTTTCAAAAAATGCAGGGTCATCAACTTCTACATTGTTTTCATTCAACACAATCCGGAATGGCACAATGCCTGAAGTACGAAGCAGTCCAAACTTTTCAGGAGAAGTAACCGAGCCTTTTACCGAAAATCGTCGATTCCGTAAATGTTTTCCCAGAGCTACTCCCAACCAACCGCATCCCAAAATTGAAACTGTTCCCGACTTCATCCAGATTTGTTAAATGTTTTCTTTCTTCCAGCGCGCTATCGAATCTTGAACAAACGACAACTCTTCCTGTTCAGGCGAAAGATAAACTTTATTATCGAATACTCGCCAGGCAGCTCTTGCTGTCGAATTTTCGTTAGCCAAAATGAGCGAGGTTTGATTTGTGAAATTACCCGATGCTTTGAAATTCTCGATGCTCGAAGGACTAAAAAACAGATAAGCGTCGAATATTCCACTTACAAATTTCTCAATCGGCGTGTTCTTATACACCTCAATTTCAGAGTATTGAAGAGGAAATACGGAGAACACTGAGGTTATTTCGCTATGCAGCTTGTCGCCACGCAAAAACAAAACAGAGTCGCCCTGATTTTGACTAATCACATTCTCAGCTAAATCGGATATATTGGAATACGAAGAAATCGAAATTGGCAGATTGAGGTCTTTTAGAATCCCGGCTTCCTTTTCAGACCAGCAGTACAAACGATCCGACTCGCCCAAGCCAATCTGTGAATGGAATCTGATCAACCAATGAGCCGCATAAACACTGGTAATAACCCATTGCTTGCGGGTATTTGTCATTGTGCTAAAAAATGACAGATTTGGTTTTTTGTACTCGATACGAAAAAAAGGTTGTTCAATGTATTGAACGTGTTGCTTTTGCAACCACTGGCGAGTAACTGCTGAGAGTTTTTCGCCGATAAAAAATACGGGTGTCTTCATGATAAAATATTTTTTAATGTCTGAAATCACTTCCTTTCACTATTTCATTTACATATTGCTTACGGATAACAAAATCGCCAAACTTTTCCCCTGTGTTTCGGTTCGTTGCGTAATCGGCAATGATGGGATCTAATTCAGCCAGAATATCATCTTCGGTAAGCGTTTCCTTGTAGAGCGTATTGAGGCGGGTCCCATTAAAATTTCCGCCCAAATAAAGATTATAGTGTCCTTCCGATTTTCCGACAAACCCAATTTCAGCCAAATATGGCCGACCACAACCGTTCGGGCAACCGGTCATACGAATCACGATTTCTTCCTGAAACAAGTCGTGCTGATTCAAAATCGATTCAATTTTGCTGACCAGTGATGGCAAGTACCTTTCTGCTTCGGCAAACGCCAAACTACAGGTATTGAGCGCTACACAAGCGATTGAATTCTGACGTAATCCTGAAATTTCGCCAGGCAAAACCCCATTATTTTTCAGGATTTCGCCCACTGTATTCTTTTCATCAGCCGTTACATTAGCAATGATCAAATTTTGATTTCCTGTCAGAATAAATTGGCCATTGATGTGTTGAGCCACTTCACGGAGCGCCGATTTCAGATTAAAACCGTTCCGGTCGGCAACCCGGCCACCTTCAACAAAAAGCGAAAGGCTCCATTTCGAATCGGTACCTTTCTTCCAGCCCAAACGATCACCATTTCGTGTAAAAGCGTACGGTTTAGCTTCCTGAAGTTCGTATCCAAGATAATTGTACAATTCAGCTTTAAACGCTTCGATTCCTAATCGGTCAATCGTATATTTCAGCCTTGAAATTTTACGGTTCTGACGGTTTCCGTTGTCGCGCTGCACCAAAACCACTTTTTCAGCCACATCAATCACCTGCTCAGGAGTGCAAAAACCAATCACTTCGGCCAATCGCGGATAAGTTTCAGGCATTCCGAAAGTAGTGCCCATTCCGCCGCCAACTGCCACATTATAGCCAATAATCCGGTTATTCCCGACAATGGCTATAAAACCCAGATCCTGCGAAAAAACATCAGAATCGTTGTATGGCGGAATTGCAATCGCGATCTTAAATTTCCTTGGCAGATAGCGGTCTCCGTAAATCGGTTCGACATCTTTCTTGCTGTCGGCTATCAGTTTCTGATCGAGCCAGATTTCATGATATGCAGTAGTCGATGGCAATAAATGCTCACTGATGCGACGCGCAGTTTCATAAACTTCGGCATGCAACTCCGACTCTGACGGATTGGGATGACTCATCACATTTCGGTTCACATCGCCACAAGCTGCAATTGTGTCCAGCAATGCGGTATTGATTCCCTGGATGGTTTTCTTCAGATTCGATTTAATCACACCATGTAACTGAAAAGCCTGACGCGTAGTCAGTTTCAGCGTATGATTGGCATATTGCTCCGAGATTTCATCCATTTGCAGCCATTGCTTTGGAGTTACAACTCCACCGGGAAGCCTCACCCGAATCAGGAAAGAATAGGCCGGTTCCAGTTTCTGGCGTTTGCGTTCTTTTTCCAAATCACGGTCGAACTGTTGGTACAAACCGTGAAACTTTGAGAGCTGGGTATCGGCATAAGCAATTGATCCGGTTATCGGATCGGCTAGGCTCTCAACCAAAGTACCCCTGAGGTAATTACTTTCGTATTTGATTCGCTCTAACTCTGAAAGTTCATCCCAATTAATAGTATCGTTCATCTTCAGTCAGTTTTTATACGTACGAACAAGTAAGTATTTATACCACTAAGATACATTTCAAAACTCACTTTGTTCATTTTTTATTGTTATTAATTACTATTGTTTAAATCTTTTAACATTGAATTCCGGTTTAATACACATCCGTTTGAAAACGTTTCTCCTTTTTCAGGGTTTTCAGGTATTCCAGCGCTTTTTCTTCTGTCAATCCGCCTTGTGTTTCAAATATCCTGAGTAAAGTGTTTTGTACATCGTGAGCCATTTGTTTCATATCGCCACAGAGGTAAATGTTTGCACCATTTTTCAGCCATTCAAAAACTTCCTTTTGCTTTTCGATCAAACGGGTTTGCACGTATATTTTTTCCTCCTGATCACGCGAAAAAGCAACGTCAATTTTCTCGAGATAGCCTTCTTTTAGGAGCTTCTGCCATTCGACCTGGTATAAAAAGTCGGAATGAAAACGTCGTTCGCCAAAGAACAACCAGGTTTTTCCTTTCTGATTGTTGGCCTCGCGTTGTTGCAAAAATGCTCGGTATGGTGCAACTCCGGTACCTGCTCCAATCAAGATCACGGGTGTTTCTTCATTTTCCGGAAGCTTGAATGCCGGATTCTTTTCGATGAACACCGTAACCTGCGAATCAATTTCAATGCGGTCGGCTAAATAAGTTGAACAGGCTCCACCGCGTAAACGGCCTTTATTTGAATAGCGAACTGTTGATACCGTAATATGGACTTCATCGCCAACAGCTGCCTGACTTGAAGAAATAGAATACAAACGCGCAGGAAATGCCCGTAAAACATCAGCTAAATCCTGTGCTGAGAATGAGAATGGGAAGTCTTCCAAAAGGTCAAGAACATCGTTTCCATATAAATATCGATCAAGAAGTTCCTCATTTTCAATTACTTTATGCAACTCATTGTTTCCGGTCTTTGCCTGATATTTCTGAATCACATCCCGATTAATAACAGTAATTTCCAAGTGGTTTGACAAGGCCTCCAATAGCGAAAAGACACCGTCTTTAATGGTTACTGACTCAGTTCCATCGAAACCTAAATGATTGAGAATGTCATCGACCAACTGAGGTGGATTGTTGGCCAGAATACCCACAGAATCACCAGGTTCGTAAGTAATTCCAGATCCCTCAAGCGAAAGCTCTACATGATAAACTTCCTTATCCGAATCGCGACCAGTAATTTTCACTTTGTCAACAACAGTGGCAAGGAAAGGATTCTTTCGCGTGTAATTTTCAATGTTTTCAGTACTATTTTGAATATTTGATGGAGTATTATCAGTCGGAATTTCGGCAAAAACATCAGTAAAATCAGCAATCCAGCGATCTACTTCTTCATCAAAATCAACATCTAAAGTCAGAATTGGCAAAATAGAATTTGCCCCTGATTTTTCTAAAGCCTGATCGATATCGATTCCTGTTTTGCAAAAAAACTTGTAACTCCTATCGCCCAATGCCACCACCGAATAGTTTAGATTGGGCAGTTTTGGCGAACGTTTTCCGGTAATAAAACCATGAAAATCTTCAGCCATTGCAGGTGGCTCGCCTTCGCCATGAGTACTTACAATGAAAACCACATTGGTTTCCGAGATCAATTGTCGGGTCTTGTAATCGTCCAGAGCAACCGAAACGACTTCGACGCCACGATTGGCAAGCTTTCCGGCCAGTTTTCCGGCAATGATTTTACTTCGTCCGGTATGTGTACCATAAAGTATTTTCAGCTGTTTATCGCTTTTGGGCTGACTTTTAACAACCTGCTGAGTAGTTCCGGAAGAAGCCAAAAATCCCTGGAAATAACCATTTATCCAGAGCAATTGCTCTCGGTTTAAACCGGCAGTCAAGCTGGTCAAGGCGTTTAACTGCTGTTCATTTAATGGACTCAATTGAATGCTCATATTTGTGTGTTTTTAAGATTTTCTAAATATTCCTGAATCAGATTCCTGACTCGAATTGCTTCGTAAACATTTTCAGCATTTGAGTTTACAGCAACCGACAGATTTCCATCGCGATAAATTGCCGGGGAAACAAACTGACAAAGAGTTGGATTATCATGAACATTAACCAAAACACCGGCCTCTTTCCCATCCTCCGCAATCTGCTTGTCAAGCGTTTCGTTATTTGTGCAGGAATAAAGCATCAGATAGCCGTTCAAATCGCTTTTTTCATACTTTTTCAGGTGACAAATTACACCTGAAGCATAAACTTCGTCGACGATATTCCCGGCCACCACTTCGATATTTGCACCAGAGCGCTGCAAAATCCTGATTTTCTTCAAAGCGCTCTGCCCGCCGCCAATGATCAATATTTTACTGTTCGAAATATCGATTGCTATAGGTAAATAGTTCTTTTCCATACACTTGATTATATTTGATAGTCTGAATCTATTTTCTTAATCCGGCCAAAATTGATCCGATTCCAGGTTCGTTCATGAAAGTAATACAGAGCCATTTTGGTAAACACTTCAATTCCGCCAATCGATAAAGCTAACGTAGGTTTTCCCGTAATTATCAACGAAATAATAATGGTATCAATGGTTCCAATGGTTCGCCATGAAATCGACTTTACAATACTCCGGTATGATTTTTCACTCATGTTCGTGCTATTTGATGTCAAAAAAAAAGCCCCTCTGATTTCCAGAAGGGCTTATAAATATCTTGGTAACGATTCACTTATATCCTGACCACCTTCTGAAAAGTCGAATTAAAACACATACACATGCACATACACATAGTATGAGCCATGATCAGTGAAGAATTCATTTTTGCTATTTCAGAAGAATATTGTTTCATTAGAAAAAGACTTTATTGTCTGTAATTACTTTATAGTGCAAATGTAGATTCTAATTCTACAAATCAAAACAATTTGATGTTTATTTTTCATTAAAAAATGAAAATGCTACAAATTGGGTTCTATATTTGCCTTCTGGTTTAAGCAAAATTTTATGGCCGAGGCAAATGTTTACTATTTCAATCCAACGTGCGAACTGGCTGTTGCCAATGGATCATTCAGTTATCAGCCTCCGCTTTTGCTTCAGGAAATGGAACGCGACTTATCAATACTTCCTTTCGCCTTTTGTACTGAAAATGATTTTGTACTGGCCGAAAACCAACCTACTCCCGATTTTCAACAAAAAATGCGTATGGCAGGATTTGCGTTGCCACAGTTTTGCAGTATAGCCGAACTGGAAGCTCTTCCCAATGGTTCAATTGATGCCATTTATCCCTGGGGTTGGAGTCCAGCAGCTCATTTCAAACTTAAAAATCTGAAAGAAAAATGCTCTGTCAAATTCAGAGAAAGTCCGGTTTTTAACTGGGAAGAGGAACATAAATTACTCTTTGAGCGCTCTACATCACTTGATTTTCTAAAAGGAATACTAGCAAACAATGCTCCTGACTGGTTTATCAAAAAAGAAATGACAGGTTCCAAAGTGACCACCTGTGAAGAAATTGACTTAATTTTAAGGGATCATTCACCATTGGTTCTGAAGGCTCCAATGAGTTCTTCCGGAAGAGGAATTCAGATTATCCGGAATACCAAATTGAATACATCAAACAAACAATGGATTTTAGGAGTATTAAAACAACAAAGTTACCTGATTGCAGAACCTCACCTCGAAAAGTTGATTGATTTATCGTTTCAGTTTCGGGTATTGTCCGACTCCAAAATTGAATATCTGGGCTTTTCAATCTTCGAAACCAATTCGAATGGACAGTATCGGGGAACCTTAATCCATCCGGATTTGAAGAAGATTGCACCTGATGAAAATGCATCTGAATTAATGGAAATGATTAGCGCAACGGCCAAAATAACAAGCAGAGCGTTGGAAAGCTCGAACTACGCCCACTGTCACCGTGGATTTTTGGGAGTTGACGCGATGATCTTCAAACATCAGAAAGACTTATTGATGCAGCCGTGTATCGAAATAAACAGCCGCATGAATATGGGAGTTTTAACGATGTTTATAGAGAAACGAATCCATCCGGATGCAACGGGAAAATTTGAGCTCTTTTATGGGAAAACTGGAGATTTTGAAACTTGTACGTTAAACCAAATGCAACTTAAACCACCCCATTGGGGGGAAGGAAAGCTTTTTTCGGGATTTGTAACCTTGATTGAACCAAGCAAACAAAATAAGTTTGGAGCCTATATTTCTTTGGGTGAAGCTAAATAGCGATTAAGGGTATCGAGAAGATATTTAAGACGAATTGGCTTGGTAATGAACTCATCGCAACCAGCTTCCTGGCACATTCGTTCTTCTCCGGATAGGATAAAAGCCGTCTGTACAACAATTACAATTTCAGGATTAATGCCTTTAATAATACGTGTAGCTTCAATGCCGTCTAATTTGGGCATATTAATATCCATTAAAATCAGGTCAACCTGATTCTTGTTTTTAACAATTTCAACTGCATCCAACCCATTCCTGGCCCAAATCAAAACTGCTTTAGTTTTTCTCAATGCAGCTTCAAAATAGATATTACTGGTTTCGTTGTCTTCAACGATCAATACTGTTTTTCCTAACCACGAATAAGTTGTATCAGAAAATTCCATATCCAAAATATTAAATTATATATTCTTGCGCTCCAGTTGCTTATGAATCCTATCGCAAAGCCGAACTAACTCACTAACATTAAAAGGTTTACTCACATAATCATCCATACCAGCAGCCACGAATAAATCTTTATCATTTTTATTTGTATTGGCAGTCATCGCAACTATCGGAACACGATTAGTTATGTTATTTATTCTCTCCCACTCTCGGATTTTAGCTGTTGCCTCTACCCCATCCATATTTGGCATAAATACATCCATAAATATCACATCGGGTAATTCCTTTATAAACTGCTCAACTGCCTGAATACCATCGGAAACAACAATAACTGAATGTCCAAGTTTTTCCAGATTTAATTTAGCAACTTTTTGGTTAATTACGTTGTCTTCAGCCAATAATATTTTCAAATTTAGATCGTGGTGAGCTGATTCTTCCAGTTCATGATTCTCGGCTTCCGTAAGTTCATGCCCGGCTATTTCAAATTTACCTTCGAAATGGAAAATAGCTCCTTTCCCTTCTTCGCTGATAATACCTATTTCGCCACCCATTAACTGCACCAAATTTTTTGAAATAGCAAGTCCAAGCCCGGTCCCTCCAAATTTTCTTGTGGTTGATACATCGGCCTGAGCAAACGATTTAAATAGTTTCAATTGATTTTCAGGCGAAATTCCAATTCCCGTATCTTTAACATCAAATTGCAAACGAATAGCATTTTCATTTTTTTCCTTAAGCTTCACATATACATGTACAAATCCTTCAGCTGTAAATTTGATCGAATTGTTGCAAAGATTAATCAATACCTGTTTCAGCCTCAAAGGGTCGCCAATAAGAAGTTGAGGGACATCAGGAGCAATTTCAAACCTGAGGTCAAGATTCTTCTGTATCGCTTTGTAGCGGAGAATTTTTACAACCTCATTAATTTCATCCCACAAGTTAAACCTGATGTGCTCAAAAGTTATCTGACCTGCTTCAATCTTCGAAAAGTCGAGCACATCATTAATTATCATCAGCAGGTTTTCGCCTGAGATACCAATAATATCAATATATTCGTGCTGTTCTGGCGTCAGTGAAGTTCGTTTGAGTATGTCAATCATTCCAATAATTCCATTCATAGGAGTTCTGATTTCATGCGAAATATTGGCCAAAAAGCTGGCTTTAGCCTGCGCTGATGCTTCAGCCATTTCTTTTGAATGAATAAGTTCGTCCTGATATTTACGCAAGGTCAGATGAAGGTTTACCCGGGCCAAAAGTTCTTCCTTACTGAAAGGTTTAGGAATGTAATCAACTGCTCCAAGATTAAACCCATGTGTGATGTTGTCTTTTTCTTTTTTGCTGTCAGGAAAATAATTGGAATATCCTGAGTCTGTGAATTTGCCTTTAAGTGAGAACAGACCTCAAACCCATCAATATCAGGCAAAACGACATCAAGTAATATCAAGTCAAATTTATGAGCCTTTGCCTTGGCAATAGCTGATCTGCCATTAACCGCAGTTGCAATCAGGTAGCCCTTGTCTGACAATATTTCTTTCATCAGATCAAGATTTAACTGAACATCATCTACAATAAGAATTTTTGATCCTTGATCCTTATCCATCATTTTACTGAAATATTGTATTTAGCCAAACTATTAATTCATCCGGATTTCCGATCATTTTTGCGGCATTTAACTTGATCGCTTCATTGGGCATACCAAATATAACTGATGATTGTTCATCCTGAGCAAATGTTCTTGCGTCAATTTTGTACAGTTCAAGCAATCCTTTAGCACCATCAGATCCCATACCGGTAAGCAAAATTGCGGTTATATCTTTACCCTGAAATTTACTGGCTGATTTGAACAAAACATCCACCGAAGGGCGATGCCTGTTAACCAACTCACTCATTTCCAATTTACATTTATATTTACCATTTTCCCTAACAACAGAAAGATGGTGAAATCCATTTGCAATATACGCATATCCGCGCTTAATTACATCATCTTGCTCTGCTTCTTTTACTTGCAGATTGCACTCCATATTCAGCCTGTTGGCAAATGCTTTTGTAAATTCTCCGGGCATATGCTGAACAATTAGTATTCCGGGCAAATCGTTCCGAAGACCTTTCAGTATTTTAGAAATGACCTCGGTACCACCTGTTGAAGCACCAATCAGGATTAATTTATCAGAAATCTGATCGTTATTTTGATTATCAGCTGAAGACGAATCCCCATTATTTATTGGAATATCTTCTTTTTTTTGCGATTTTTTAGGGATATGAATAGTTTGGGCAGAAGCTTTTATGGCATCAACAATGCGGATACTGTATTCTTCGAACTCTTTCGGGCTGGATAATCTGGGTTTTGTAATGATTTCACTCGCCCCCAGCTTTAAAGCCTGGATGCCATTGTACGAACCTTCGCCGACAACAGAAGAAATGACAACAACCGGGATCGGATGTTGCTTCATCAGTTTTCTCAAAAATGTAATCCCGTCCATCCGTGGCATTTCAATGTCAAGGGTAATTACATCCGGAAGAATCTCCGCAATTTTGGCTACCGCTTCGTAAGGATTGGAAGCTGTCCCAATAACTTCAATTTCAGGATCATTTGTTAATATCCCCTGAAGCACATTTTGCACTGAAACAGAATCATCAACAATCAATACTTTTATTTTCCTGTTCATTGGGGTTCATTTTGAATTACTCTTTACCAGATATTTTTGCAAAACTTCACCTGTTCCAGCATTAAAATAAATTTTTCGGCCCAGTTTTCCGCCAGTACTTGAACTAACCACTGAAATGCCTAATTCAGCAACCATTTTGTAGGCTAATTCAATATTTCTTTGTCCGACATTAAATACTGAAAGTTGTTCACTTAATACTTCGGCACCTCCAAATATTTTACATACAATATCTTCTTTTTTTGCACCAAAGTCAAGCATTTTCTGAAATAATTGTATAATTGATACATTGCCATATTTGGGCGATTCCAACCCTTCGCCATTCCAATAGGGCGTCATATAATGGTTGATTCCTCCGATACGTTTTTTTGTATCGAAAAAACAAACAGACACGCACGATCCAAGAATTGTAACGATCCATTGTGAATCACGACTGACATAAATCGTTGACGGATGCAGAAAATATGGATTTTGCCTGTCCATAATTATTAGTAGCTGGCTTCAGAATCGAGTAAAAAATCTTCCAGATCATCCCAATCGCTGGCTTCGGCGCTTTCAGGAATAATAACCATTACATTGACTCCTTTATCAAAGTTATCGTTCAGCCTGACTTTTCCACCTAACATTTCGGCATAAGCCTGAACAATTGACAGTCCCAAACCGTGACCCGTATTGATTGAGTTTATTTTCTCGTCGAGTTGTTTAAAACGATCAAAAATTATCTTTCGATCGTCTGGATTAATTCCCTTTCCCTGATCGTAGACTTCAAAATGAAGTTCTTTTTTACCCATAAAATATTTCAATTCAACAACAGAATCTTCCGGACTGTATTTAATCGAATTACTGATCAGATTTTTAAGGATTAAATCCAGTTTTTCCCGATCAGAAGTAAACAAAATCTGATCATTTTCAGTTGATTCATTCGAAAAGTGGATTGAAAGTTGAATTCGTTTTTTGTCGAGCAGTTGCCGGAAGTACTCACTGATCTGATGGTTTAAATCATTCAGGTTAATGACAGAGCATTTGACTTGTTCTTTGCCTGCCTCAATAAGCGCGGCGGCAAATATATTTTTGAGCTGAAAATCAAGATGAAACGCTTCTTCAAAAATCAGTTCAGCCATATGGTGAGCCATCGGGATTTCGCCTTCTTTCAACCGTTTAATATTTTCGGCCAATGCAATAACACTGGTGAATGGATTTACAATTTCGTTGGTTATATTGCTGATAAAATGACCTTTTAGTCGTTCTGAATCGTGCAATTTTTCGTTGACTTCAGAAAGACTTCTGACCAATTCTTCATTTTCCTTTTCGAGTTTCAAAAGCTGCATTCTGCAATTTTCTAACTCTGATTCAATTTCATTTCTGGAATTCATAACCCTTCTGTATTGATTTTAATGTAAACACTTGGAGCGATTGACTTAATTGGCAAATGTAGGTTTATCAATGATTCTGAATGACCTATAAAAAGATAACCTCCTGTTTTTAAACTACCTAAAACCTTCGTCAAGACTTTTAACTGAGTCATTTGATCGAAGTATATCAGTGTATTCCGGAGAAATATTACATCAAATTGCGTATCAAACGGATACAAACCGTCCATTAAATTCAGATAGCCTACCTTTACTCTTTCCCTAATCGCTTTTACTACTTTAACTTTCGGGTCTTTTGAATTTTTACTTTTCAAAAAATAGCGATGTTTAAGTTCAATGGGTATTTCGTCAACCTGCTCCATTGGGTAAACGGCCTCCCTTGCAAATCGCAACATCTTTCCTGAAATATCAGTTGCCAGGATTGAGTATTTGAATTGAATTCCACTCAATCGCATAAATTCTTCGATTTGAATTCCGATAGAATAAGCCTCCTGACCGCTTGAACAGCCAGCGCTCCATAAGTTCCATTCAGGAAACAGATTGGAGGTATTATTTTCGATGTATTCAGGCAAAATTTTTTCGGTCAGGAAACGAAAATGCTCTTTCTCACGAAAAAATTCAGTTTTATTGGTCGAAATAAAATCGGCAAGTAAATTGAATTCCATTGATTTGTTATTATCTGAGAACAATCTCATTGCATATTCATCAAACGAACCGATATTAAGGTCACGCAAACGACGCTGAAGTCGGGACTGAAACATGATCTTCTTCTCCAGAGGCATTTTAATCCCATACTTTTCAGTGATCATCTTTCCAACCTTAAGAAAAAGCTCATCCGATATTTCGATAAATTCTGACTTCACTACTTAGACTTTATTTTTAATCTGTATAATGGTTTTAAAATCGTTCAAACTCATCGTCTGAAATATCATCGATCTCATCCAACTCAATAATAACACCTCGCTTAACATCTTCTGATACAACTTCATGGGGAACAGAGGTCTGGGATATCGTTGTGGTCCTCACTGGATCATGACGTTCATTATCTATTTTGAAGAAAGAAATAATCTCCTGAAGCTGCTCTGCCTGAGCCGATAATTCAACCGCATTGGTAGAGAGCTCTTCCGAAGTTGCCGCATTTCGCTGCGTTACCATATTGAGTTGCTGAATTGCCATATTGATTTGATCAGCTCCGGCACTTTGCTCTTTATTGGCTGCCGATATTTCATGAATTAGTTGTGAAGTCCTTTGAATTTCGGGAACGATTTCACTCATAAGTTTTCCGGCCTCTTCTGCATTAAAAACACTTGATTTGGTAAGCTTATCAATTTCTGAAGCCGCCAATTTACTTCGTTCTGACAGTTTCCCGACTTCAGTAGCCACAACACCAAATCCACGTCCGTGCTCGCCAGCTCTCGCAGCTTCAACAGCAGCATTCAGTGCCAGAATATTAGTCTGAAAAGCGATGTCGCCAATAATTGAAATCTTATTGACAATTACACGCATAGCATCAACCGTTTCAACGACTTTCTCGCTGCCGAAATGAATATCTTTTTCTGCTTTAACCGCTATCTTTTCGGTTTGATTTGCATTCTCTTTGTTTTGTTGAATATTAGCTGCCATTTCTTCAATTGCAGCCGAGACTTCTTCAGCAGAAGAAGCCTGCTCTGATGCTCCCTGAGAAACAATTTGCGAAGTAGAGCTTAGTTCCAGGCTTGCCGCAGAAAGATTTTCCGCAGTAGTAGACACGTAGGTAATTACTTCCCGTAAACGAACGCTCATCATTTGCAGATTCTGAGCCAGATCACCAATTTCATCCTTTTGGTCGATGTCAATTGTAGCCGTTAAATCGCCCTTTGCCATATTTTGCGCAAACTCAATTCCTTTCAAAAGAGGTTGGGTAATCATCCGTGAAATGAAAATGATAACAAAAAGCGCAAAACCCAACGAAATGAAAACAATGACAATCGTAATAATAATGGATGACAGGATTGAATGATCAAAATTCTCGGCAACTTCAGAAGTGTAAGCTACAACCGAACTTCGGAGGTTTTCTGATCTTGTTTTCAGGTCATCTAAAATTGCTGAATTTTTTACTTTCAATTTTAGAAGCTGGGTGTTCTTTTCGGCCAGCTCGCCACTAACGTCAGGATAGGTAATTTTTGGTCTTGAATTTAGATTAGCACCTTTTTTTTTCTTTTTCGATACAATATTTTCAGCAGGAGCATTTGTCTCCTGAATCTGTTTTCCTTTATTCTGTAAAATATTGATGTCCTGAATAACCTTAAAAGTCATCATCATGTTCTGTTCACATTGGGGAATCAATATTTTTGCTTCGCTTAAATTCTCCTCAAGACTGATTAGCTTTTTCGAGTTCTCCAGAAGTTCCACACCTTCATCAAGTGATTTCTTTAGCGATGCGAGTTCAACCTCAGCTTTGGAAAAATAATAGGGTTTTCCCGTCAAATAATAACCTTCCATATTAAACGAAAGCATTTGAGTTTCAGAATTAATCCGTTTGGACAACTCCAATTGAGGAATAAACTCTGTGGTAAATGAGTTAATATCTTTTTTAAAGAATAACAGGGTTACTATCGTGTTGATCGACAAAATGAAAGCGATAAGAATCAGAACTCCGAATGCCCCCATTAATTTTGTCCGAATTTTATAATCAACAAATCTCATTGCTTTGAATTTATTTGGTTATTCAACAGTAATTATCAATTTAATTTCTTCTTCTGAAAATACCTTCTCAATATTCAGGAAAATGACAGATTCATTATTAAAAGTTGCTATTCCACTTACGAATTCCGGATTAAACTCTTTCTCAGAGATTAGAGCAGGCCTAATCAGCTCCGGTTCAAAAATCAGAACCTTTTCAACCGAATCAACAGTAATTCCTGAATTATAGAACTGTCCATCAAATTCAAAAGCAAAAATCAGGATGCATGTCTCACGTGTATTTTCAGCTTCCTGAAATCCAAATTTTAATCTACCATCAAATACGGGTATAACATCGCCAAAAAGATTAATTATTCCTTTAAAATACTTCGGTGAATTAGGCACCTTTGTAATCTTGGTTAATTCCAGAATCTTTGTTAACTGACCAACATTTACAGCAAAAAGTTTACCTCCCATTCTGAAAGTAAAATATGAATTGAGTCCATCTATAATACTTGCAACCATTGTTTTACGAATTTTCTTGTATCAATTTATTGGTATCTATCACAAGAGCCAACTCTCCCGATCCCAGAATACTGGCTCCTGAAAACATATCCTGACTTTTAGGCATTCGCCCCAATGGTTTAATAGCCGCCTGATATTCACGAATTACTTCATCAACCACTAACCCAAAGAAATGATTGCCGTAAAAAACAACGACCATAAACTGTTCTTCCGGAACTTTTCCATCACCATCAAACTCTTCATGCAAATTTAAATACGGAATCTGAAGCCCGTCAAGTTCAATAACCCGACGAGTTTCTTTTTTCAGAAGTTCTGACCTTATCAGGTGCAACTTACTGACTAAGGATGATGGAATAATATAGTAACTATCACCTATTCGAATTAATAACCCATCGATGATCGATAATGAAAGCGGTAATTTGATGATAAACCGGGTAAATTGATCTCGTTCTGAAACCAACTCAACAAAGCCGCGCATCGCCTGCACACTGTTTCTAACCACATCCATACCAGTGCCCCGACCGGATAAACTATTAATCGATTCTGAGGTTGAAAACCCGGGTTCAAAAATTAACTGACAAACTTCTTCGTCAGTCAGGTTCTCTTGATTGGAAATAAGTCCACTGGCAATCGCCTTTTCGCGAATCTGATCAACACTCAATCCATTTCCGTCATCCTCAATTTCAATCTGCACATAACTTCCAATTGTCGAAGCCTTTACCGAGATTGTTCCGATCAAATCTTTCTGTTTCGACAGTCGCTCATTTTTGCTTTCAATGCCGTGATCCATTGAATTCCGGATGATATGCAACAATGGTTCAATCAGTTTTTCAATGATGTTTTTATCCAACTCTGCCTCCAGGCCTTCTGTAACCAAAACAACTTCTTTATCGAGTGATTTCGATAAATCATGAACAAGTCGTTTCAAACGGATAGTCAGGCTCTCTATTGGTATTAAGCTCATATCGAAAGCATTGTCGCGTAATTGTTTGTTTAATTTTTCAAAGGTTTCGGTAACTAACTCCAGTTCCGGATTTTTCAGGCTCAACGAAATCTGTTCAAGTCTCGATTGTGCAGTGAGAAATTCACTTACCAGATTCATGTAAAGATCAATCTTGCTTGAATCAACCCGTATCGAATCAACAGTTGTTTGGGTGAAACCTGTATTTTTACTGACTTCAGTTGAAGACTTCAACAATACGCCCGCAATTTCTTTTTCTTCAGTCCTGTCAACATCATTACTGGCTTTAGATTCCTGAAGATCAGACTCGGGTAACGTCCAGGGTTCTTCATTAATTTGAGCATTCAGGAAAGCAGCTAAAACGACTTCTTTATGAATCACATTTTCGTTGGCTACTTTTTGAATTGTAATCAGTGCGTTATTGGCAACAAAAATAAACACATCTTGCAATGTATCAATGCTTTCAGATGTTGATATAAACAAATACCACGAAATGTAGCATTTCAATGGATCGATTTCTGCCAATGGAGGAAGACGATCGAATGAAACCTGAATGTTGCATTCGCCTAGAGCATTTAGTTCATCGATCAAATAAAGTGGATTGGTTCCGTTAATTAAAATATTTTCATCGGGGACAAACGAAATATAATAGGTAATTTGCTTAGCTTCAACACTATTTTCAGCGCTGTTACCTGGCAGTATTCCAATCTCACTATTTAATTGAGTCTGAGAAAAACGTGTAATCCGCAACTGGGTATCCGATTTCAATTTCGAAGCCAATAATCTGTTTTCATCGGTTGGATCCTCAACCATGAGCTGTTTCAATCCATCAATCGCATTTAAAGTAAAGCTTATAACCTCAGAATCAACAATTTTCTCTTTCGATCTAAAAATCTCGAATAGTGACTCCAAATCATGGGTAACATCGCTCAGTAAATCAAAACCGAACATTCCTCCACTACCTTTCATGGTGTGCATAATCCTGAAAATCTCTCCAATGATCAGGAGATTCTCCGGATCCTGCTCCAATTGGAGTAATCCGGATTCGAGCCGTTCGAAATACTCACTAACCTCAACTTTAAACTTCTCGACAAATGAGTTCATTATCGAATTATTTTTCGCAAGGTTTGGATAAGCTTTTCAGAATTGAAGGGTTTCAATAACCAACCTGTTGCCCCTGAATCCCGGGCCTCACGGATAATCTCAACCTGCTTTTCTGTAGTAAGCACCAAAATTGGGATGAATTTGTATTTTTCTATCTGTCTAACTCTAACAATTAAATCAAGCCCGCTAAGATTCGGCATGTGATAATCTGTCAACAATAAATCGATCGATCTTCCATCTAAAAATTGCATCGCATCCAAACCGTCTTTCGCGACCAAAACTTCATATCCGGCATTCTTTAGGTTAAAAGCTAATATTTCACGGATACTTTCAGAATCATCAGCAATTAAAATTTGTTTAGGCATATCAATTATTCATAATTAATTCGTTACTCAAACCTACATTTTCAAATAAAGTCTTTTGATCTTCATCAAGCTTCCACTCAAACTGACACGCCACGTGAGCGATATTCATTTGTCTCACAAAGGCCATAAATAGCTGAACGAATGAAAGATCTATATCTGTAACATTTGAAATATTTATTTTTAACCGATTACCCAGACTATCAATTAGTCCGAGAAATTCTTTTTTCAGCTCTTGTGAATTTTCAAGTATTAGTAATCCACTTATTTTAATACTGACAATCCGGCCTTGTTCGTCTTGTGTTTTGTGAAAAATAAAGTTCTCCATCTGATCGTTTATTGGAAAAATAAAGATAATCGAAATTCTCAAATTATAGTTTATTACCAGCAAATTGACAAAATCGGCTTGATTAGAATTTTTTATACTGTTTTAAGATTTTTTTAAATTCAAAATTCAGGTTTTGACGCTATTTTTGAATTGAATTTAAATCATCTGGCTATGAAACGTTTTGCTGTTATTTTACTCTTTAGTGTAGGATTGATTATTGGCCTTTTGGCGCAAAATCCAATAAAAAAGCAAACCCAACCTCAGGAAAATTCAAAGGTTACAAAAGAATACGATGAAAAGGGTAACCTTACCAGATTTGACTCAGTTTATACCTATAGTTGGTCGGGAAATGACACAACCATGCTGAAATCGTTTTCTCCCAAAGATTTTCCTGATATGTTTGGAAACGATTTTGGTTTCTTTGCCGACAGTACCTTTAAAGGACATCCATTCTTTGATGATTTTGACCAACTTTTTGCCCAGCCATTTAACGGAGTCAGGGATTCAATGATGATTAAGAGGTTTGAACGGTTTCATAATTTAAAAGATTTCGATTCTCGCAATGATTCAATTGCACTAAATTTCAATATGCCTAATCACTTCTTTGACCAAAATGGCAACGATAAAAAAGACAGCATTTCCTCAAAATCACCACAAAATTCACTCGGATTGCATCCTAAAACTATGGAAGAAATGATGCAGATGATGCAGATGCAAATGGAGAAAATGGAGAAAATGGAGGAATACCAACGCCAATTTTTCCAGAAACAATCGAAATAAAAACACATTGCCTTGCCATTTCTGAAGCCTGATTCTAAAAACCAGAATTGATAATTGCATCAATAATGTCATCTTTTTATATCTTTGTTGATATAAATCGACAGATGAAACTTTTTGCCTGCATATTATCCATTTACATCGTGGCGCTCACTGCAATTCCTTGCATTGACCGACCAGAGGATAGCCATTTGCAAAAATCAGAAATTGGAGGTAATGCAGCAAATAGTCATCAGCATACTGAAGGCGACCAATGTTCTCCGTTTTGCACTTGTAATTGCTGTGCAACGCCCGTTATTTATCAGGATTTCAGCGTTCAGTTCGATGGGTTCTCCTTTATCGAACAAAGTATTTCTGTCGAATATACATCCGCAATATTTTCCTGTCATCTCAGCTCCATTTGGCAACCTCCGCAAATAGCTTAATTCCAATTACTTATTAGATTTCAGCAACGAGACCGGCTTGTACTTTTATGACAAGCTGCTGTCGTTCATGTTTTTAAATCTTTTAAGCTCACCGATAATTTTCAAATTGTTTCATTTTCAAATTATCAAATTACTCATGATCGAACGTATCATTCATTTTTCAATCAAAAATAAATTTATTGTTGGATTGTTTATCGTTGCTTTAATTGGCTGGGGAGGCTATTCGCTTGTCCGATTGCCAATTGATGCCATTCCCGATATCACCAACAATCAGGTGCAGGTTATTTCCATTGCACCTTCGCTTGCGGTTCAGGAAGTTGAAAGCTTCATCACCGCTCCCATTGAAGTGGCTGTGGCCAGCATTCCTGACATCATTGAACTTCGCTCCATTTCGCGCCTCGGACTTTCAGTAATTACTGTCGTTTTTAAAGACGATGTGGATGTTTACTGGGCGCGCCAGCAATTAAACGAGCGGCTGAAAGAAGCCGAAGAAGATATTCCTGCCGGATTGGCAAAAATTGAGCTCGCCCCTATTTCATCCGGATTGGGCGAAATTTTCCAGTACCGACTTGCTGTTGACAAAGGCCTGGAAAAGAAGTACAACCCGATGGAATTGCGTACCCTCCAGGATTGGGTGGTTCGGCGCGAAATGCTCGGGACTCCCGGCGTCGCAGACATCAACAGTTATGGCGGTTTTGTAAAGCAGTACGAAATTGCTGTTAATCCGGAACGGTTACGGGGGATGAATCTCTCGCTAACAGACATTTTCAGTGCACTCGAAAAAAACAACGAGAATACCGGTAGCGCCTACATCGACAAAAAACCGAATGCCTATTTTATTCGCGGTATCGGCCTGGTGAAAACTATCGACGACATCGAAAAAATTGTAGTAAAAAATAACAACTCCGGAATTCCAATTCTGGTCAGAGACATCGCCACAGTGCAATATGGAAGCGCGATACGTTATGGCGCTTTTGTGGTGGATACCACCGAAGCCGTTGGCGGTGTGGTCATGATGCTGAAGGGAGCCAATGCGCATCAGGTGATTGATGATGTTGAAACACGCATTGCTACCATCCAAAAATCGCTTCCTGATGGAGTAAAAATCGAACCGTTCCTGAACCGCTCTGACCTGGTGGGCCGTGCCATTGGCACTGTATCACGAAACCTGCTGGAAGGTGCGTTGATTGTAATTTTCATTCTGGTACTGATGTTGGGGAATGTTCGCGCCGGGCTGATTGTCGCTTCGGTCATTCCACTTTCGATGCTCTTTGCCATTTCGTTGATGAACCTCTTTGGCGTGTCGGGCAACCTGATGAGTTTGGGAGCCATCGACTTCGGATTGATTGTAGATGGCGCGGTAATCATTGTAGAAAGCGTGGTTCACCGGATATTCATGAGCAAACAACACCATGTGGGAGTTGAAAAGCTGACTCAGGAACAAATGGACGAAAACGTATTCGAATCGGCAAAGCGAATGATGAGTTCTGCCACTTTCGGACAGGTGATCATCCTGATTGTTTATCTGCCAATTATGGCATTGGTCGGCATCGAAGGAAAGATGTTCCGCCCGATGGCACAGGTCGTAGTTTTTGCTTTAGTTGGAGCAGCCATCCTTTCGCTCACCTATGTTCCAATGGTTTCGTCCCTGTTCCTGAGTAAAAAAACTGAACACAAGCGCACCATTTCCGACCGGTTGATGGATCGTCTTCACAAGGCTTTTAATCCAGTAATCAATTTTGCTTTGAAATTTAAATTGCTGGTTTCGGCGTCTGCCATTGTGCTTTTCCTGATCAGCATTCTACTGTTCACCCGTTTGGGTGGTGAGTTTATTCCGCAACTCGAAGAAGGCGACCTGGCAGCCGGAGTAATGACATTGCAAGGAGGTTCACTTTCGCACACGGTAGAAATGGTTGAAAAAGCCAACAAAATATTGCTTGATAACTTTCCGGAGATCAAACATACCGTCTGTAAAATCGGAGCTGGTGAAATTCCAACAGATCCAACCCCGATGGAAACCGGCGATTACATCATTACCCTGAAGGACAAAGATGAATGGACTTCAGCCAGAACCCGCGAAGAGCTGGTTGCAAAAATGGAAGAAGCGCTGATTCCACTGGCTGGTGTAAAATTTGAGTTTCAGCAACCAATCCAGATGCGTTTCAATGAACTGATGACTGGATCGAAACAGGATGTGGCCATTAAAATATTTGGTGACGACTTGAATACGTTAGCAGAAAAAGCTTCGGAAGTTGAACGGATCATCATGAATATTGAGGGTGTGGAAGATATAAATGTCGAAAAAGTAACCGGATTATCGCAGGTTCAGGTGGATTATAACCGTGATCGGTTGGCGCAATACGGCCTTTCGGTTGAAGATGTAAACCGTGTCCTGCGAGCTGCTTTTGCCGGGAGTCAGGCAGGTGTGGTTTTCGATGAAGAGAAACGCTTCGGTTTGGTAGTGCGCCTTGATAAAGATTACCGCCAAAGTCTGGACGATGTAAAAAATCTGTCGGTGGCCCTTCCGAATGGCGGGCAAATTCCGTTTGAACAGGTAGCAGATATTTCGATTCGTTCGGGTCCTGCACAAGTTTCGCGCGAAGATACCAAACGCCGCATTACCGTTGGGTTTAATGTCCGAAACCGCGATGTTGCAGCCGTGATACAAGATGTTTCGGGAAAAATTGACCGGCAGGTAAAACTTCCTGCAGCCTATTACGTGTCGTATGGCGGTCAGTTTGAAAACCTCGAAGCAGCCAAAAACCGTTTGGCAATTGCCGTTCCGGTGGCGCTACTGTTAATTTTCGTTTTACTTTATTTTTCATTCAATTCGATAAAACAATCGCTACTGATTTTTACCGCTGTACCGATGTCGGCCATTGGTGGAGTGTTTGCACTTTGGATGCGCGGAATGAATTTTTCGATTTCAGCTGGAGTTGGCTTTATCGCCTTGTTTGGGGTAGCGGTACTCAACGGAATTGTACTGATTGCCGAGTTTAACCGTCTCGAAAAAGAAGGCGTCACCGACATTACTGAACGCGTAAAGAAAGGTCTGCACACCCGGCTTCGCCCGGTAATTATGACCGCTGCCGTTGCTTCGCTAGGCTTTTTGCCAATGGCTTTGTCGAGTTCAGCCGGTGCCGAAGTGCAGAAACCGCTTGCAACAGTTGTGATTGGCGGATTGATCACAGCAACCTTGTTAACCCTAGTGATCCTACCAATATTCTACATCTTTTTCTCACGCAAATTCCGGTTCCCAATGGAAAACAATTCTGTTAAAACGCTTATTGTTTTGCTGATGTTGATTTTCGGTTCATCGTTTTTAAGTCCAATTCAGGCGCAAAAAGCAAAGACCATCAATTTGCACGAAGCCATTCAAATGGCTCTGGACAGTAACCTGAATGTACGTTCCTCAGCTTATTCGGTAGAAGTACAAAAAGCTTTGAAAGGCGCATCCTGGGATTTGGACAAGACCAACATTGACATGCAGTTCGGGCAATTCAATTCGTACACCAAAGACAATAGTTTTACCCTTTCGCAGTCGTTCGCGTTTCCTTCGGTTTACATCAATCAGAATAAGCTGGGCAAGGCCAATGTGAAAAGCAGCGAATGGCAACTGAAAACGTCGCAGCTCGAAACTGCTACGCAAGTGAAACAGGTGTACTGGCAACTGGCTTACCTTCATACGAAACAAAAGCTTCTGACTTATCAGGATAGTTTGTTTTCAGGTTTCAGTCGGGCCGCCGAACTCCGCGCCAAGGTAGGCGAAACCAACAAGTTGGAAATGATTACCGCCCGTTCGCAAAGCATGGAAATCAAAAACCAGTTGCAGCAATTGATTTCCGATAAAGCCATCCTCAACCGGCAATTGCAAACGCTCCTGAATGTCAGAATGGCTTTGTATCCGGCTGATACCGTTTTGCGACGCATCGATTTTACACCAACTGCAAACAGTTCGGCTCTATCGGATAATCCTTCGATAAGCTACACCAACCAACAGGTTCAGGTTTCTCATATCGAAAAGCAACTGGAAGTTAGTCGCGCCCTACCCGATTTCAGTATCGGTTATTTTAGCCAAACCATGCAGGGAACTCAGGAGGTGAATGGCGTTCCCCGGTTTTTTGGTTCCGGAGATCGTTTTAACGGTATTCAGGCCGGAATCGCTATTCCGCTTTGGGTTTCGCCGTTTGCATCAAAAGTGAAAGCAGCCAAAATAAAAGAACAGATTGCCAGCACGAATGCTGAACAGTACACCAAGTCGCTTCAGGGAAATTACCAATCGTTACTTGATGAGTTCGAAAAATACAGCAAGAGTATTGACTATTACGAAAAACAGGCCGTTCCGGAAGCCAATCTAATCATCGATCAATCGACCCGAGCTTACAAAGCCGGAGCATTGGATTATCTGGATTACGTGCTGAGCCTGAGCCGGGCACTGACAATCAAGCAGAATTATCTGGATGCTATAAACAGTTGCAACCAGACGATTATCAACATCGAATTCATTTCAGGAAAAACGTTTTAAAAATGATTGATGATGAATTATAAATTATTAATGCTAAAAAACTTAAAGAACATCATGACAAATTATATATTTTCCCGGAAGAGCGTTTTCTCTCTATTTCTGTTAATCCTTTTTGCGTGCAATGGAACTCCGAAAAAAGCAGAGGAAAGCAAAGAGGTAGAAGAAGTTCTGCCGGAAGACATTGTGGAAATGCGTGCCGACCAGATTAAACTGGCCAACATCGAAACCGGCACAATCGAAATGCGTTCGATGAGCGGGACTTTGAAAGTGAATGGAACCATTGCCGTTGCCCCGCAAAATCTCGCAACTGTTTGCGCTCCGATGGGCGGTTTCATTAAAAGCACTACGCTGATGCCGGGCAATTCAGTCTCCAAAGGACAAACGTTAGCCTTGATCGAGAATCAGGAGTTTGTCGACATTCAGCAAAGTTATCTGGAAGCCAAAAACAAGTTCGAATTTGCTGAAAGCGAGTATAAACGCCATACCGAATTGTATAAAAACGAGGTGTATTCGCAGCAAAACCTTCAACAGGTGACTTCCGACTACAAAAGCCTGAAATCGCAGGTAAAAGCGCTGGAACAGAAACTAACCCTGATTGGGATCAATCCAGCCAACCTTCACGAAGACGACATCAGCAGTTCCGTCAAAATTGTCGCACCAATTTCAGGGTTCCTGAAAACGGTGAACATCAACCTGGGAAAATTCGTTGCCCCCGCCGACGTCATGTTCGAAATCGTCAATAGTGACAAGCTTTTCCTTGAACTTACCCTGTTTGAAAAAGATGCAGACAAAATAGCACAGGGACAAAAAATACGCTTCTTCATCAACAACGAAACTGAACCTCACGAAGCAATCATTACCCAACCCGGACGTGCAATTGATGCAGATAAAACCTACAAAGTATATGCTAACGTTACCGGAACGTGCAAAAATGTGCTACCCGGAATGTATGTGAATGCCATCATCGAAACTTCTGGAAATCAGGTTGCCGCATTACCTTCTGAGGCCGTAGTTAGCTTCGACGACAAGGATTATATTTTCGTTTTCGACAAAAATAAGGAAGAAGCCGGACAGCCTTTTACCGAATATCGAATTATTGAAGTACACAAAGGCGTGACAGACGGAGGTTTTACTGAGGTTACTTTACCTGAAGGATTTAACATTGCAGCAGAAAAGGTTGTATTAAAAGGAGCTTATAATCTGCTATCGGCAAAGAAAAACGCCGGAGAAATGGCTTGCTAATTTGACTTAGTCAGGGCGTGACTTGAAGTCACACCCTGACTTTTGCTTGCACTCAATATGGCTATTTGCAATTATTAACAAGCTATTATTCTTTCCATTTACAAATAATTCTACTTTTGAAGAACATTTTTTTATCAATTTGCGTTTGAAAAATAGATGAAGAAACTTCTTTCCATATCAATTGCTTTACTCATGTTGCTTTCGGGCATGCAACTCACGATCTCGCAGCATTACTGCGGAGGTGAATTGGCTCAGTCGAAAGTTTCGTTGACTGGGCATGTGGCATCCTGCGGTATGGAAACAGCAACTGATGATTGCGCTCAACCGGGCAACCATGTCGAATCGAATTGCTGTAGTAACAAGGTTTCGGTTTACGAAATCGATCACAACTATTCTCCTTCGTTTACAGAATTCAAAGTATTCACACAAACGGTGTTTCAAGTATTTGTTATACCTAAAAATATTACTTTTCATTCGCTGACTGCTGAAAACCAGACTTTAACAGATGTCAGTCCACCAGGAAACTTACTGCTCCATGCTGTAAGCCTGCCCAAAATATGCGTTTTCCGTATTTGATGTTTTCTTTTTAAACACGAAGAACACAAAGGTTTTTCACGAAGGACACAAAGATTAAAATCTAATCTTTGGATATTGGTTTAGTGCTTCAATCAGTGAAAATCTTAGATTAGTTAAACAAATTCATGGTGTTCTTCGTGCATTCTTTGAGCCCTTTTGGGTTAATCATATTTTCAAAAACATCAAATACAAAATAGAATGAAAACATTAGTTAAAATCACCATCATAGCCCTACTGGCAATCGTATATACTTCAAATACAAACGCTCAAACTCCTGCAACCAAGTCTAAAACCGAAACCATCAAAGTTTCGGGCAATTGCGACATGTGTAAAGCTCGCATTGAGAAGGCTGCAAAAATTGACGGCGTTAGCAAAGCCGAATGGAACAAAAAAGACAAAATGTTGGCCGTAACATTCGATCCTGTAAAAACAAGCATGGATGTAATTGGTAAGAAAGTAGCTGCTGCGGGTCACGATACCGAAAAAGTAAAAGCTGAAGCTCAAGCCTACGATAAGCTTCCAAGCTGTTGTAAATACCGGTAAAGATATAGCCACCTAAATCCCCAATGGGGGACCTAGGGTTTTATGCAAATTCAGAATAACCATTTTCAAAAATCTGATTTTAAGAATTCTCATTGCCCAAGCTCCCTTCCCTCTCGGGGAAGGGCTGGGGATGGGGCTAATACTTTTTCACCATGTTTAACCGACTTGTCAAATATTTTCTTGAGAACCGGCTGATTACCTTTATTTTCCTGATCGCGTTTGTGGTTTTGGGGATGGTTTTCATGCCGTTCAACTGGAAAACAGATTTTTTTCCGCGCGATCCGATTGCCGTGGACGCTATTCCCGATATTGGGGAAAACCAACAGATTGTGGCTACCGAATGGATGGGACGTTCGCCAAAAGACATTCAGGATCAGGTAACTTATCCGCTGACCACTGCCTTGCTTGGAATTCCGGGTGTGCAGACCATTCGCAGTACTTCCATGTTCGGAATGTCTTTCATCTACATCATTTTTAAAGACAATGTAGAATTCTACTGGAGCCGCTCGCGCATCCTCGAAAAGCTTAATTCGCTTCCATCAGGCACTTTGCCGCAGGGAGTGCAACCCACTTTAGGGCCCGATGCCACAGCGCTTGGACAGATTTACTGGTACACGCTGGAAGGTCGCGATCCAAAAACCGGAAAGCCAACCGGAGGTTGGGATCCTCAGGAATTACGCACCATTCAGGATTTCTACGTGAAATACGGACTGACAACTGCTGAAGGCGTTTCAGAAGTGGCATCCGCTGGTGGTTTTATTAAAGAATACCAGATCGATTTAAATCCTGAAGCCTTGAAAGCCTTCAATGTTTCGACCATGGATGTGATGAACGCCGTGCGCAAAAGTAACCTCGACATTGGCGCCGAAACCATTGAACTGAATAATGTGGAATACATCATTCGCGGCCTGGGATATGTCAAAAACCTGAATGATCTTGAAATTTCGGTGGTCGCTGTTCGTAATAATGTTCCGGTGCGAATTAAAGATGTGGCGCATGTTTCGTTTGGTCCGGCAACCCGCCGTGGTGGACTGGACAAAGCCGGATCAGAAGCGGTCGGAGCCGTTGTAGTTGCACGCTACGGGTCAAACCCCATGGATGTAATCAACAATGTGAAAGGCAAAATAAAGGAATTGGAAGCCGGAATGCCGCAAAAAACCTTACCCGACGGAACGGTTTCGAAAGTAACCATTGTTCCGTTTTACGACCGGACCGGCCTGATCAAAGAAACTATCGGGACACTCGAATCGGCTCTTTCGCACGAAATCCTGATCAGTATTATTGTGATCATTGTACTGGTTATGAATATGCGGGCATCACTTATTGTCGCCGGACTGCTGCCCATCGGCGTTTTAATGACCTTCATCCTGATGCGCTTATTCGGTATCGAAGCCAATGTGGTCGCTCTTTCGGGTATTGCAATCGCCATTGGTGTCATGGTCGATATAGGGATTGTGGATGTGGAAAACATCCTTCGACATCTCGAAATGCCAGAGAACAAAGGCATCCGTGGAAAGAAACTGATGTCGGTAATTTACCAGGCAACAACCGAAGTGCGTGCTGCCGTGGTAACGTCCATTGCAACGACAATCGTCAGTTTCCTTCCGGTTTTTGCCATGCAGGCAGCCGAAGGGAAGCTGTTTCATCCACTGGCTTTCACTAAAACATTTGCGCTGATCGCTGCATTTGTTCTCGGGATTGTGGTTCTGCCTACATTGACCTATCTGTTCTTCAATATTCGGTTCGATACCAAAAAGATCCGCAAAATATGGAACGGAAGCCTTATTTTAGCAGGGGTCGCTTTTATCATTCTTTGGCAAACCTGGCCAGCGCTGGCTTTGATCGCTATTGGGATCAATAATTTGCTCGATGACCGCTGGCCCGAAAATCGCAAAGAATTCCCAAACTACATCAACATTGCCATAACAGTGCTGGTTGCGGCCTGGTTTCTCACCATCGAGTGGCTTCCGTTAGGCGCGCACAACAGCACGTTGGTCAACTACTTGTTTGTTGGTGGCATCATTGCTGTAATTCTTGCCGTCCTGATGTCGATGGTTCATTTTTATGAAGAAATCATGCGATGGGCACTTGAAAACAAATGGAAATTTCTGATGATTCCGGCCACTACCCTAATCTTCGGTTTATTGGCATGGCAAGGTTTCGACAAGACTTTCGGTATTGTAGCTTCCGGTGCTGAAAAAGTGGGCTGGAAAAACGTCAGACAAA
This sequence comes from Aquipluma nitroreducens, assembly GCF_009689585.1. Classification (GTDB taxonomy): domain Bacteria; phylum Bacteroidota; class Bacteroidia; order Bacteroidales; family Prolixibacteraceae; genus Aquipluma; species Aquipluma nitroreducens. The sequence continues at coordinate 43,215 of NZ_AP018694.1, forward strand.
CGGCCATGTGGCAAAAGCCTGAAAAGCTATTTCCGGGAACCGGTAAGGAATTTATGCCCTCGCTCAACGAAGGTTCATTTCTGTTGATGCCCACCAGTATGCCACATTCAGGAATTCAGAAAAATCTGGAATACGTTGAATTACTTGACAAACGCTTGTCAGCCATTCCTGAAGTAGAAATAGCTGTCGGAAAATGGGGTCGTGTTAATTCGGCGCTCGATCCGGCTCCGGTGCAGATGTTCGAGAATACGATCAATTACCGTCCGGAGTATATTCTCGATGAAAATGGTCAGCGCATGCAATTTAAAGTCGACCGCGATGGCAGTTATGTCCTGAAAAACGGTTCGAAATACAATCCGGAGAAAGAAGGTTTCAAGGTCATTCCGGCCGATAGTTTAATTCCAGATCAGAATGGCGAATTTTTCCGCCAATGGAGACCCGAAATTAAACGACCCGACGACATTTGGAATGAAATAGTGAAAGTGACCAACATTCCGGGTTTGACTTCAGCGCCGAAATTACAACCGATTGAAACGCGTTTGGTGATGCTTTCAACCGGAATGCGCGCACCGATGGGATTGAAAGTTTTTGGTCCCGATCTGGATGCCATCGAAAAAGGCGGAATGCTGCTCGAACAGGCACTGAAAGAAGTGCCGTCCATCAAAGGTTCTTCGGTATTTTACGACCGGGCAGTGGGCGCTCCCTATCTTGAAATAAAGCTTAACCGTGAAGCCATGGCCCGCTACGGTATGAGTGTGAGCGACGTACAGGAAGTGCTTTCGGTGGCCGTTGGTGGAATGGCGCTCTCTTCGTCGGTTGAAGGGCGTGAACGGTTCCCGATTCGGGTTCGTTATGCCCGCGAATTACGCGACAATCCTGACGATATCAAACGCATCCTGATTCCGGCCATGAACGGCGTTCAGATTCCATTGAGCGAAATTGCCGAAGTCGACTACACCAAAGGCGCACAAATGATCCGAAGCGAAAATACGTTCCTGAATGGCTATGTGATTTTCGACAAAAATGAAGGCAAAGCCGAGGTTGATGTGGTTGAAGAAGCCAGCAAATTCCTTCAGGGGAAAATAAGTTCAGGTTCGCTGGTGCTGCCTGCCGGGGTGTCGTATAAATTTGCCGGAAATTACGAACATCAGATGCGGGCTACCAAGCGATTGGCAATTGTAATTCCGATCAGTTTGCTCCTGATTTTGTTGTTGCTTTATTTTCAGTTTAGAACAGTTACGGCCTCATTTATTCACTTTTCAGGCGTATTTGTGGCTTTTGCCGGAGGTTTCATCATGCTTTGGCTGTATGGTCAGGATTGGTTCCTGAATTTCACAGTCGTGGGAATCAACCTTCGGGATATGTTCCAAATGCACACCATTAACCTGAGTGTGGCTGTTTGGGTCGGATTTATTGCGCTCTTTGGCATTGCGACCAACGACGGCGTCATTATGGGAACCTACATCCATCAGGTCTTTGAAGACCGTCACCCAGCAACCGTTCACGATGTTCGCGAAGCAGTGGTCGCCGCCGGAATGAAACGTGTCCGGCCAGCGATGATGACCACTGCGGTTGCTGTCATTGCTTTGTTGCCGGTTTTGTCGTCCACCGGAAAAGGCTCCGACATCATGATTCCCATGGCTATCCCAATGTTTGGCGGAATGGTTATTCAGGTCATGACTGTTTTTGTTGTGCCGATGTTTCAGTCGATGTGGCGGGAATCGGCAGTGAGAAAGGAAATTAACCACATAGACACATAGTTCACATAGAAATTTTAAAACTAAAACTATGTGTTCTATGTGCCTATTGTGGTTCAAAAAATTTGACAAATGAAGAAACTTATAATATTAGCCAGCATAATTACTCTCAGCTTGTCCTGCTATTCGCAGGATTCGTTGATGGTTTATCTGGAACTGGCGGCCAAGAATAATCCGTCCGTTCAGCAAAAATTTGCTGAATATCAGGCGGCTCTGCAAAAGGTTCCGCAGGTAGGCAGTTTGCCCGATCCGGAACTGAATGTGGGCGTGTTTCTGAGTCCGATGGAACTGGTCGCCGGAAAACAGGTCGCTGACATTCGACTAATGCAAATGTTTCCGTGGTTTGGCGTGCTAAAAAATGCCAAAGACGAAATGAGCCTGATGGCCAAAGCCAAATTCGAATCGTTTCGCGAAACCAAATTGCAGGTATTTTACGATGTGCAGCGCACTTGGAATGAGTTGCAAAAAGTACAGCAATCAATCCTGATCAATGAGAAAAATCTGGAAATTTTGCACTCACTCGAACGGCTTTCGCTGGTAAAATTCAAAGCCGGTTCATCAGGTGGTGGATCGCCTTCTGGAAGTTCTGGCTCGCCAGGGAATTCAGCATCAGCGCAAAGTTCATCAGGAATGAATACAATGGGTGGTAATTCCGGAAATTCGGCACCAACGACTTCGGCAGCAATGCCAGCAAGTCCCATGGCGGCTTCCGGAGGTTCAGGATTGGCCGATATTTACCGCATACAAATGGAAACCGGGGAACTGGAGAACAATATTGCCTTGCTGAAAAATCAGGAACAAACCATTGCTGTCCGATTTAATAAATATCTGAATCGTCCGTCGAAAACGCTGGTAACACTTCCGGGGAAACTTAAAGCGGACTCACTTACCTATTCGCTTTCAGCGGTTTCCGACAGCATGCTAAGTCAAAGTCCGATGCTCGGAATGCTTGACTATGAGCAGCAATCGCTCGAAGCGCGGAAGACGATGGTCACAAAAATGGGTTACCCGATGGTTGGTTTGGGAATGAATTATTCGCTGATTGGAAAAGATCCGTTAGCCATGGCTCCGGACATGAACGGCAAGGATATGATTATGCCCATGGTGACGGTTACTTTACCCATTTACCGGAAGAAATACAAAGCGATGCGCGAAGAAGTTGAGCTAATGAAAACGGCGAACAAGCAAGGTTATCAGGCAACGGCCAATGCATTGCAAACCGAATATTACGAAGCACTCCAGCTTTTTCAGGATGCTAAACGACGGATGAAGCTCTATGAAAATCAATACGATTTGGCTGAACGATCGCTTAATATTCTTCAGAAAAGTTTCGCAGTTTCGGGTACAGGACTGACTGATGTTTTACGAATCAGGCAGCAAGCACTCGATTATGAGTTGAAAAAGATTGAAGCGATTTCGGATAACAACACGGCCATTGCATGGCTCAAACGCCTGATGGCATGTTCACAAATTCAATAAAATACATTACATGAAAAAGATATTTTTAAATCAATATTTCCGAAACAGTTTGTTTGTCGTAATCGGGCTGTTTATTGGATGGGCAATTTTTCATTCTTCGGAGCAAAAAGAAGAAACGCACAATCATTCGGCTGACGAGACGAAAGCAGAAATATGGACATGCTCGATGCATCCGCAAATCCGGATGGATAAACCTGGCAAATGCCCGATTTGCGCGATGGATCTGATTCCGCTCGTTCAAAGCGAAACTTCCGGAATGGATCCGGCAGCGGTGCATTTCACCAAAGAATCGGCCGCTCTTGCCAATGTGTTGACAACCATTGTTAGCAGCCAGAATCCGGTTAAAGAGCTGCGTTTATATGGAAAAGTACAAGCAGACGAACGTCTGCTAAAAAATCAGGTGGCCTATATTCCCGGGCGAATCGAAAAACTGATGGTCAACTTTACCGGTGAAATGGTGAGAAAAGGACAGCCACTGGCTCTCATTTATTCGCCGGAATTGGTCACTGCTCAGCAGGAATTGCTTGAGGCAGCAAAAACAAAACAGTCGCAGCCCGAAATTTACGAAGCTGCCAAAGAAAAACTTCATCAATGGAAGTTAACTGACAAGCAAATCGCGGAAATCGAAAATTCAGGAAAAGTGCAGGCCAATATGGAAGTGGAATCGACGGCAAGCGGGATTGTTACCGCCCGGCGAGTCAACAATGGCGACTATGTGAGTCAGGGATCGGTATTGTATGAAGTTTCTGATTTATCGAGTATTTGGGTGCTGTTTGATGCTTACGAAAGCGATCTGCCGTTCCTGAAGAAAGGTGACAAAATTGATTTTTCGATTCAGGCATTGCCTGGCTCTGCATATTCTGGTAACATCATGTTTATCGATCCGGTGATTGATCCGGTGAACCGTGTGGCCAAAGTCAGGTTGGAAATGAGCAATCCCGGCGCTAAACTGAAACCAGAAATGTTTGTCACCGGTATCGTTAAATCGAACCTGGATGAGTTCAAAAATAAACTCGTTATTCCGCGCTCTGCAGTGCTTTGGACAGGCAAACGATCGATTGTTTACGTCAAACAACCCGGAGACGAGCCAATATTTAAAATCCGCGAAATTGAACTTGGACCTCAGCTCGGTAATAGCTATGTGGTGACCAATGGATTAGCAGATGGCGAAGAAATTGTTACTGAAGGCGCATTTAGTGTTGACGCGGCTGCCCAATTGGAAGGCAAACCCAGCATGATGAATCAGGAAGGAAACCAGATTTCATCGGGAAGTATGCCCGGAATGGATATGGGAAGTGAAGCAACTACTCAGCAGGTGACTCCAAGTCACCCGCTGAGTGACAAAATGCAGATGCAACATCAAATGATTAAGGTTTCGGGCAACTGCGAGATGTGCAAAGATCGCATTGAAACTGCAGCAAAATCAGTTTCAGGAGTGACTTTGGCCGATTGGAGTACAGAAACAAAAATGCTTCATGTTGCATTTGATTCAAAAAAAACAAATTCAGATGACATTCAGAAAGCCATCGCCAAGGTTGGTCACGACACGGAAAAATTTAAAGCTCCAGACGATGTTTACAAAGCGCTTCCGGAATGCTGTTTGTACCGTAAATAGCTTCTCCATTTTTACTGAGGGAAAATTTGAGTAACCCCTCAGTAATATAAATTCACCTGATTGCAAACTTTTCCATTTTTAATTGTTTAAAGAACTACAAACCATTTAAACTTGAGAAAATGAAATATTACATCACGAAAAAAATCGACGCCACGTTTGAACAGGCAATTGATCGCGTAAAAGAATCTTTGGGAATCGAAGGATTCGGAGTTTTGTCAGAAATCAACCTTCATGATAAATTCAAGGAAAAACTAAATGTCGATTTCAGAAAATACACCATACTGGGTGCATGCAATCCGGCCTATGCCTACAAAGCTGTACAGAGTGAAGACAAAATCGGCACCATGCTTCCCTGTAATGTTGTGGTTCAGGATTTAGGAAAAAATGTGATTGAAGTGACCGCCGTTGACCCGGTTGCTTCGATGATGGCCATTGATAACCCCAAACTTGCCCCCATTGCTGAGGAAGTAAAAAGAAAATTAACGCGGGCTATTGAATCGCTGCACAACGGAGTAGAATCGTTCGGCTTGGTTTAAATTTGTTTATACGTTTTTAAAGATGAAAATGACCTTTCTGATAGCTACCCAAAGGTTATCATTTTATTACGACGAATTATTGAACATTGAATATGCTACGTGATTTACGCACCAATTATCAGAAATCTGAGCTTACTGAAGAATCGATCAACTCAGATCCCTTCAGGCAATTAGAAGAATGGTTGAAATCGGCCATCGATGAGAAAAATCAGGAGCCAACCGCCATGGTGCTCTCAACAGTTGATGCCAGGGGATTTCCGGATTCAAGAGTAGTTCTTTTGAAAGAAATCAACTCAGATGGATTGGTGTTTTTCACCAATTACAACAGTAAAAAAGGGCGTCAAATTACAGCAAGCCCAAATGTTGCCGTAAACTTCTTCTGGTCTAAAATGGAAAGGCAGGTTCGGATTAAAGGAGTGGCGGAACAAATTCCAGAAGAATATTCTGTGGATTATTTCAAGTCTCGTCCAATCGACAGTCAACTGGGAGCCTGGGCTTCGCCTCAAAGTAGGATTATTGAAAACAGAAAGTTTCTTGAAGAAAACTTCTCTCTTTATCAGCACTATTTTCAGGATCACGAAATTATAAAACCACCTCATTGGGGTGGTTTCCTTATTCGTCCTGAATATTTTGAATTCTGGCAGGGACGTTCAAATCGCCTGCACGACCGGATTGCGTTTCAAAAATCAAACGGAGCATGGGATATTTTCCGACTTGCCCCCTAATCGGTTATTCGATGTTGGATGGATGATGTTTTAGTTTTGATAGAAATGAATCGAGTGTCCATAGTGACAATGAGGCCAGTACAATTAAATAGGCTACTGTTGGTATGGAGGAAAACAAACCAAATCCTTTCTTCACCAAAGATGTATTTACCTTCGACATCGAATCTGTAAAGGTTGACAAAACACCCTGATCGACCTGCGATGGAGCTGCATTTATGGCCTGAAAAATAACAAATGACACTAAGGCAACAAAGATTCCACTTAAAACGATCCAGGTTCGGTTACTGATTACGGGCTTGTAGTCCTGCAACAAAGGTCTCCTCATCACAGCGGCTTCCGCCAAAATCCTGTTCATCACCTTAATCCTGAAATCTTCTGAAGGAGATTCAACTTTTACACCCTTCATCATTTGTTCGAATTGTTTGTCGAGCTTATTCATGGTTTCAAATATCAATATTTTCAAATACAATTACAATTTTAATTCATCCTCGTCCAACCTACATCAAAGAATAAACTTCTTCTTTCAGCATTTCGTGAAGCAGAATATACATTCGCTTCCTTGCCCGATGAATCTTCACTTTTATATTGCTTACAGTCAATCCTGTAATCTGGCTTATTTCATCCATCGATTGACTCTCGTAATAATAAAGAGTAACTAATACCTGATCATCTTCCGGCAATTTTGCCAGAGCCAAATTCAAATATTTTTCCTGATCTTCTTTTCTGGTCTCCCTGTAATAATCATGCATTTTCTGTTCATCCTGATCAGATATTTGCCGATCATCCAGTGATTTAAATTCAATTCTCCGCTTTCTTAATTCAGAAATGCATGCATTATAGGTAATACTGTACAGCCAGGTCGAAAATTTCGATTTACCTTCATAACTATCAAGCTTTTGAAATGCCTTTATGAAAGTATCCTGAGCCATTTCTTCAGCCTCTTCAGGCTTCTTCAATAATTTCAAAGCCAATGTATATACCAGTTTCTGATACTTCTCAACCAGAAATGAGAATGCCTGCACATTGCCTTTCCTGACAGCCTCAATGTAGTATATGTCATCGGTTTTATTCATTCTAAAACAATAGACGAACTTTTTTCGAGACGGTTACAGTATTCAAAGAAAAAACAACTAAAGATATTTGAGGATTTGGAAATTTGAAGATTTTAAAATGTAGAAAAATAGGGTTACATAGCTAAATTGATAAATGGCTAAGAATGAAAATTTTCGTCCACAGGCTTATTAATAGACAGGGCCTGAAGCTGTTCATGAAACTTGTAACCCGCAACTATTTTCAACTCCTAACTTTAGCTCACTTTAGGCACTTCCCACTTTTTTGAAAAATTTTGTAACCGCTGCAAAATACCTGCGTCATACTGGCAAGTTCGAAAACAATTAAACACTTTAAATTTAATATTATGCAAGTCGAAATTTTAGGAGTTCTAATCCCGTTTGCTTTCTTTGCTCTGGTATTTGCATCATTGTATGTCCATCTAACCACAAGGAACAAAGAACGCTTGGCATTAATCGAGAAAGGTGCAAGTCCCGATCTTTTTAAAGCAAAACCTACCGAAAGTTCTGGCTACACAACATTTAAGTCGGGTCTTTTCCTGATCGGAATTGCTTTGGGCATCATCGCTGGTTATTTCCTGACCGAATCAGGAATGGACGAAACGGCTGCCTATTTTTCAATGATTTTCCTTTTTGGCGGAATTGGACTGGTAGTTTCATTTTTACTTCAGGGAAAGTTCAAAAACAAGTAAACAGATTCCGTTTTCTTCAGGAACTGTCATTTGGGTCTTAGATAAAGAGCCTGAATGACAGTTTTTTATTTTGAAAAATTAGTTTTCAAAAAAACAACTTGATCCTGAAAGTGTTTTTCGAATGATACAGGCTCTTTCTTTTTTGTATTTTAGTGCAAATTTTTGAAAAATGGCCAAAGAAGATATCGAAAAAAGAATCGCTGAACTGCGTTCAACTCTTGAAGAATATAACTATCGTTACTACATTTTATCACAGCCTGTTATAAGTGATCAGGAGTTTGACATATTGATGAAAGAACTGGAGAAACTGGAAGCGGAAAACCCTGAATTTTTCGATTCAAATTCGCCTACTCAACGCGTTGGAAGCGACCTGAATAAAGAGTTTCAGCAGGTTAAACATCAGTATTCGATGCTTTCGCTTTCCAATTCCTATTCCGAAGAAGAATTGCGTGATTTCGACCAAAAAATACGGAAACTCACCGACCAGTCTTTCGAATACGTTTGTGAGCTGAAATACGATGGAACTTCGATCAGCTTGCGTTACAAAAACGGAGAGCTTGACAAGGCAATTACCCGTGGCGACGGCGCTTTTGGCGACGATGTAACCGCCAATGTGCGGACAATCAAAAGTATTCCCCTGAAACTGAAAGGATCAGGTTATCCTGCGGAATTCGAAATTCGGGGTGAAATTCTTCTCCCGTTTTCTGAGTTCGACCGGATCAACCAGGAACGCGAAGAAGAAGGCGAACAACTGTTTGCCAATGTTCGCAATGCTGCATCTGGAACATTAAAATCGCAAAAATCGTCGGTTGTTGCTGAACGAAAATTGGATGCCTATTTTTATTATTTACTTGGCGAAAACCTACCAACCGATGGTCACCTGGAAAACATGCAAGCTGCCCGTGAATGGGGTTTCAAGATTTCTCCCAATACGATAAAATGTCAGAATATCGATGAAGTTATTGCCTTCATCCGAAAATGGAATACCAAACGATCTGACTTGCCAGTAGCTACTGACGGCATTGTAATTAAGGTAAATTCGCTGAGTTTGCAATCTTACCTTGGAACAACAGCAAAATCGCCACGCTGGGCAATCGCATACAAATACAAAGCAGAGCAGGCCAATACTATTCTTCAATCGGTTTCGTATCAGGTTGGACGAACTGGTGCTGTCACTCCGGTTGCCAATCTCGATCCGGTTCTTTTGGCCGGAACCACAGTAAAAAGGGCTTCATTGCACAACGCCGACATCATCAAAAATCTGGACTTGCATTTGGGCGACACTGTTTTTGTGGAAAAAGGCGGCGAAATCATTCCCAAAATTACCGGTGTTGATGCAAGTTCGAGACATCCTATGGCAGCACCTGTCGATTTTATAAAAGTTTGTCCGGAATGTGGCACTGCCTTAATCCGGAAAGACGGCGAAGCTGCACATTATTGTCCTAATGAAGATGGTTGTCCGCCGCAAATCAAAGGAAAAATGGAACATTTCATTGGCCGTAAAGCTATGAACATTGATGGACTTGGCGCCGAAACGATTGATCTACTGTACAATGAAAATCTCATTCGCAATATTGCCGATTTGTACGATTTACAAAAGGAGCAGATTAGCAAACTTGATCGTTTAGGCGACAAATCTGCCGAGCGGATACTCAAAAGCCTGGACGAATCGCGAAACATTCCATTTGAGAAAGTACTTTTTGCGCTTGGAATCCGTTTTGTAGGCGAAACTGTCGCCAAAATTTTAGCCAATCGGTTGATTACTATTGAGAACATTGAAAAAGCCAGTCTGGAAGAATTGACTGCTATTGACGAGATCGGCGGACGAATCGCTGAAAGCGTTCAACTCTACTTTTCGAATCCTGAGAATGTAAAATTAGTTGAACGGCTAAAGGAGAAAGGCCTCCAAATGCACCTGAATGAAGAAAGCCTGGCCAATCGTTCGGAAAAACTAAATGGCTCGTCAATCATTATTTCCGGGACATTTGAAAAGAACTCGCGTGACGATCTGAAGAAAATGATTGAACAGAATGGAGGTAAAAATGTAAGTTCCATCTCAAAAAACACCAATTATTTACTTGCAGGAAACAACATTGGCCCCAGCAAATTGGAGAAGGCCGAAAAGCTAAACATCCCGATTATCTCAGAAGATGACTTCCTGAAGATGATCGACTAAAAGTAATAGATTATCGTTTTATTAAGGTTTTTTGTATCAATCTAAAACTTTTAGCGAATTTAAACATCGTAAAACAAACGAATTGTTATTTTTGCACAAAATCATGGGAATAAAATCAAAGTTTGCCAATCGGATACTGAATTCGAAATTGAATTTAGTAGTCAGGGAGAAAAAAGTGGTCAATCTTGATTCTGCTCAAACTGTTGGAATCCTTTGGGAGATCGATCAGCAGGAAGCTTTTATCAAGATTAAAAATGAACTTTACTTAGCTGGAATTAAGGCTGATGGACTTTGTTACTTCCCATTAAAGAAGGCTTTGATTCCTGAAGAAATCAATGGCTTTTCGAGAAAACAAACAAGCTGGTGGCTCGAAATTCCAAAAACGCAGGTGGTCGAGGATTTTATTCGCCAGAAATTTGACATTCTGATTGATATAACCGGGCAAAAAAGCTTTCCTATGGTTTACGCAACTGCCTTATCAGAAGCGACATTTAAAGTTGGTTATGCCGGTGGTTCAACGAATTATTTCGACCTGAATATTGAATTTCCAGATAGACCAGAAGCGAGCCAATTGGCTGAACAAATTTTGTATTATTTAAAACGGATTAATAAAACAACGATAGAATGACACATCCATTTACGGGAGCCGGAGTAGCATTGATAACTCCTTTTAATGAAGATATGAGCGTTGATTACAGCGCATTGGAAAGATTAGTTGAAGATCAGATTTCAGGAGGAATTGATTATTTGGTGGTGCTTGGAACCACAGGTGAAACCCCTGCCCTTTCGGATGAAGAAAAGAAGGAAATCGTACGTTTTGTAATCGAAAAAAATGCCGGACGGTTGAAAATTGTAGTTGGAATTGGCAGCAACAATACGCTTGCCTTGGTTCATTCCATTCAGAACTACAATTTTGAAGGTATTGATGCCATTCTTTCGGTAACACCATATTACAACAAACCTACTCAGGAAGGTCTTTTCCAACATTTTAAAGCTGTTGTTGAAGCGAGTCCGGTTCCAGTCATTTTGTACAATGTACCTGGCCGTACAGGCGTAAATATGGAAGCCGAAACCACACTTCGTATTGCGCGACTTTCTGAAAAAGTGGTTGGAATTAAGGAGGCATGCGGCGTTTTAGCTCAATTTACTAAGATTATCAATGAAGCGCCAAGCTATTTTAAGGTTATTTCAGGCGACGATGGTTTGACCCTACCCTCTATTGTCATCGGCTCAATTGGTGTAATTTCGGTTATTGCCAATGCATTACCTAAAAAATTAAGCCAATTAACACGTGCATCGCTCGAAGGAAACATGCCTCTTGCCACTCAGTTACATTTAGAAATGGCTGAAATGCTGAAACTGATTTTCAAAGAAGGAAGTCCTGCCGGAGTTAAAGCCTTGATGGAAATAATGGGAACCGTAAAAAATCAGGTACGATTGCCAAACGTTCCGGTTTCAGCAGCCACCTTTTCATTAATTGAAAATGAACTAAAGCTAATAAACTAATGACGCTTGCATTTTGATATACATTGAGGTATTCAAATCTCATCACATCTGGCTCATAAATCCAAAATAGATGTGCTTGCTAAAACAAGATAAATTTGTGTTATGTTTGTCATATAGTTGATAAAACTGTATCGGCTAATCTTAAACATTAGCAAAACTAATATCTAAATACCATCTTGTAATGAGCACTTTAACTATCTCGATTCTTGTAATTTCAAGTATAGTAAGTATCATTATTCTGACCTCCAGATTAAAGATAAATGCTTTCATTTCGCTTTTTCTGGTATCCCTTTTATTGGCTCTGGTAGCTCTACCAAATGCCGACATCCTGAAAATTTTGAAAGATGGTTTTGGAAATACGATGGGATCAATCGGTTTTCTAATCATATTTGGTGCTGTTATAGCTATAGTGTTGGAAAAAAGTGGAGGTGCTTTGAGTATTGCCAGCTATCTGCTTTCAAAAACAGGAGATAAGCAAGCGCCGGCAGCATTAGGAATTACTGGTTTTTTGGCAGGCTTGCCTATTTTCTGCGATTCAGGATATATTATTCTTAGTGGTTTGGCTAAATCGTTCAGCGCCAAAACAAAAATTGCCATGCCGTTTATTGCTGTTGTTCTTGCCTGTTCGTTGTATTCTGTCCATTGCCTCGTACCTACTCATCCTGGCGCTTTGGCGGCTGCAGGCATCATGAATGTGAATATCGGGAATTTCATCCTTTGGGGGATAGCATTTGCAATACCAGGCGCTTTGGCAGCATTCTTCTGGACTAAAAGAATAACAAAAAACAAAGGGTACAGACCGGCGCAATATGAACAGTCAAACAAGGAGTTAACTGATGAAAAACTCCCTTCTCCCCTTCTATCAATTTTACCTGTAATTGTTCCATTAATGCTAATTACATTGGCTTCAATTTTCGCTGTATTTGGCTGGAAAGATCAAATCTATTTCTTCAAAATAATACTTTTCATCGGACAACCCATTATCGCCCTTTTCGTTGGAATGCTTTTTTCATTCTTACTTCTGAAAAATTTAAACCGAGCGAAACTAAATGGCATTTTTGAAACAGCCATTGAAAAAGCCGGACCTATTCTGATTGTCACTGCTGCTGGTGGTATGTTTGGAATGGTTATTAAAGAAACTGGTATTGGATTGGAAGCGGGTAAATTTCTCAGTCAAACTGGCTTAGGCATTGCTGTACCATTTCTGATTGCCTTTTTGATGAAAACAGCTCAAGGCTCTTCAACTGTTGCGATTATTACCACTGCATCGTTTGTTGCACCAATGCTCTCGTTGTTAGGTCTGGATACCGAATCTGGAAGGTTGTTTGCTACTTTGGCTATGGGCGCCGGGTCAATGATGATCTCACACGCAAACGATTCGTATTTCTGGGTGGTTACAAAATTTTCTGAATTGGATACCAATACAACTTTAAAGGTTTATTCGAGCGCAACTATTGTTATGGGTACAACCGTTTTTGCGTGTATCTGGATTACATCACTATTTATTCTCTAATCGACATCTAACACTTGCAACCCTCTCCTGAATTATATTCGTACTGAAAAGTGGTATGAGTGATCCCAAATCGGCTGTTTAGTAGCTGTTTTGCCTTTTTATTGATATTTAATGTATCCGAAACCGGAAAATTTTTAATCAACTCCAGGTGCGCTTCGAAGTAAATCTGATGATCGGCCAATTGCCATAAATGCACATGATGAACGTTTCGGATTTCAACAATTTCTTCCATCGCTGAAATAACATCCTCCTGATCAATTTCTGGTGGTGAAAACTGCATTAAAATTCCAACGCTCTCTTTCAGAATTGTATAGGTGTGTACAAAAATATAAATACTGATCAAAACTGTAACCAGCGGATCGATCCAGTAAATCTGGAAAAGCCAGATACAAACAGCGCCAACAACAACTGCCACAGAAGTTAACGCATCACCAATCAAATGCAAATAGGCTGCTCTGATGTTCAGATTCTCATCTTTATTGTGATGAAGTATTAAAACCGACAATCCATTGGCAACAATTCCCAAAATTCCAAGTCCAAGCATCCACAAATAATCAACTTCCTTCGGATTGAGAAACCTTTTTACAGCTTCAACCATCAAATAAACTGAAATGGCGATCAATGTGATCGCATTGATGAATGCAGCCAGGATTTCTGCTCGTTTGTACCCAAATGTTGATTTCTGAGTTTGAGGGCGAAGTCCGATTCGATGAGCCAGATAAGCCAAAACTACCGAAATGACATCACTTAGGTTGTGAAGTGCGTCTGAAATTAGCGCCAGGCTTCCGGAGATAATACCGCCGGCAAACTGACCAACAGTAATAATTCCGTTCAAGATAACGGTAATTGCCAGATTTCGCCCTGTATGTTCATGATTGTGTGACATCTTTTCTATATTTAACAAACAATAAAAATCAAAATTTCCTTTACCAAAAATAACATTCGATAAAAATAAACAATATGAGAACGGTTTTGATCATTCTTTCGGCATTAATATGGACAGGACAAGCATATGGACAGGTTAAAGATTATTCAGAAGCGAAAGATGTAGGATACGAAGTCGCGAAGTTAAATTTGATAAACCAGAACCACGAAAAGAAACTTTTGGAAGAAAGGGACATTGCAGGAAGCCCATTTCTCGACAGGCAATTTCAGAATTCATACATTTTAAAGACCAATGGTGTCGAAATAAAGGATGTACCATTAAGATTCAACCTCTACAGCAACAACATGGAATTTAAGAAAGATGGAACGATTCTCGCCATTGGATTTCCATCGGAAATACAACGAATAAAAATGGGTAGTAAGATATTTGTCTACGCCAAATATATGAAACCCAAAAACATCGACTACGGTTTCTTTCAGGTATTGTATGAAGGGGATTATCAATTACTAAAAAAAGATCAGGTCATCCTTAAATCGCCTTCGGATAAAACAAACCCGAACGATTCCCTGCGATTTGAGAAACTACCACCCCAGTTTTATTTGCTTTATGGCAATGGCATGGCACATTTGGTTTATTCGCAAAAAAAACTGATTAAAACACTACAACCCATATCACAACAGGTAATTGACTACATAAAATCGAACAAAATCGATACAAAAGACGAATCACAATTGATTCATCTGATGGAATATATGGCCGACACTCCAAATTAGCACAATTCATATTTGCCAGTTTTTTTTCACTTTCATGCAACATTCCTAATTTGACCCTCGTCATTCAATCAGAAAACAAATTCAAATACTTGGAAACGCAGTACCCAAATATTCATCATGATGCGATTGAAAGGTGTCGAAAAGGCGATACTCAGGCACAATTTGAGCTCTATAAGCTTTATTACAAGCCCATGTACAACGTTTGTCTGCGCATGGTTGGCAATGCGGTTGAAGCTGAAGATGTGATGCAGGAAGCCTTTTTAAAAGCGTTTACAAAGATTGACAGTTACGAAGGGAAAGTGAGTTTTGGCGCCTGGTTAAAGAAAATTGTGATTAACCGCTCATTGGATCAACTGAAAAAGCGAAAAGTGAAATTTGAAGAACTGAATGAAAAAATTCCTGACGAAGAACCCGTTGGGCTTGAGATTTCAGAAATTCAGATGGAGCAGTTAAAAAAGGCCATTCAACGGTTGCCCGATGGCTACAGGGTGGTTTTGAACCTTTATTTACTTGAAGGATATGACCATGAAGAGATTTCGCAAATTCTCGGAATTACGAATGTTTCATCGCGTTCGCAATATTTACGGGCCAAGCTGAAACTTCGGGAGATGTTGCACAAAGAAGAATTGTTTGAATACAATTAAAAATGATTTGAAAATGAGATAATTTGAAGATTTGGGAAAAGCATGGAGCATGGGGCATAGAGATAAAGCCCGTACCACGCAATCCGGAACTTGAAATTTGAAACTTGAAACTTACATGTCATGAAAGACGAACTAGAAAGATTAATCTTAAATAACCAACATTCTTTTCAGAACGAAGAACCGCTGGAAGGTCACTTCGAGCGATTTGAAGCCCGGCTTCAGAAAGCATCGAAACCGACCCGGAAATTCGATTTCCAAATGGTACTGAAAGTTGCTGCCATCGTAGTTTTCGCGCTACTGGTAGTCAATCAGGCACGCATTTGGTTAACTCCTGAAAAGAAAGAAACCCTCTCACTGGGTTCAATTTCGCCCGAATACCGCGAAGTTGAATTTTACTACACCAATGCAATACAAGCAGACATCAAACAATTGGATGTATTTGAAAAGGAAGGATTGATTACAGAATCAGAACAACAAATGATGTTGAAGGAACAAAAAGAGTTTGACCAGATGTATCAAAAGTTGATCGAAGACCTGAAAGCAAATCCTGATGACGAGCGGGTTATAAACGCCATGCTTGAATACTACCAGTCGAGAATAAATGTATTATCATTGGTTATCAACAAATTAAAAGAAGTAAAACAACATAAACGTTTACACAATGAAATCGATATTTAACCTCACCCTTGCATTATTGTTATTTTCAACACTTTTGGTCAATGCCACAGGAGCCGAATTCAGCAAACAATACCGGAAAGGCTGGCAAAAAAGTGGAATTACAGGATTACAAATTATCAACAAATTTGGCGAAGTAAAAGTCAACGATATGGGAGGCGACTCAATTACAATTAAAGTATTGATTACCATCGACAATGCTTCTGAAAGCCGGGCCAAAGCGCTGATGGAAAAGATACACATCAACCTCCAGAAAAATGGTAGCCAGGTGATAGGTGAAACTGAAATTGAGGAAAACTTTAAAGGGAATAATTCATTCTCAATTGATTACCTCATCAATATTCCAAAAGATAGGGATTTGACCATCACGAACAAGTACGGCAATGTAGTGATTAACGAATTGGATGCAAAAGGCACATTTGATGTTAGCTACGGATCGATGACCGCTGGAAAGATGAAGTCACCTGCCGGAAACCCAATAAAGATTACCTTAGGTTACGGGAAAGCAACATTGGAAACAATAAACGACGCCGATATGGAAATCAAGTATTCAAAACTGTATGCTGATGAAATTAATCATGTCGTTATGGATTCGAAGTATTCTTCTGTAAATCTGGGAAAAACATCAAGCCTGACACTGGATTCGAAGTACGATGGAATTAACATCGACGAAATTGGCAAATTGAAATCGATATCCAAATACACCAATTATAAAATCGGTACATTAACCGAAAGTTTGGACCTCGATACGGGCTACGGATCTGTAAGGATTGAAAAAGTTGGGTCGAAATTCGACAAAATTCAAATCACAAACAGTTATGGAGGCATCAAAATTGGATTAAACGAATTAAACTACAGGCTTAAGGCCGATTGCAGTTATTGCGATGTAAAATATCCTGCCAATCGCTACAAGGGAAACAAGATTCGCGAAAACACAAAATTTTCGCTTGAAGGAACTGTTGGGAGCGGTGGTGGAACAGTTTTGATCGAAAGCCGTTATGGTGAAGTAAAACTCAACGAAGAGTAAAAAAATATTCAGTCGCAGTTTGCAGTCGCATGCGTTTTCAAATTGTTACGGGTTACGAGTTTCGGGATCTATCCCGAATCTCATAACCCGTATCGTTTTTTTTGACCACTGAGACTGATCACTAAACTCTTTGTCTTTTCGTGGTTTTTCTTTTATATTTAGAATAAAATTTCAGCATTGGAAACAGCACTTCAATTGGTAGCTTTTAATATTCCTTACCCTCCTGATTATGGTGGCGTAATCGATATTTTCTACAAAATTAAAGCACTTGCTGAAAATGGCGTTTCGGTTTACCTCCATTGTTTCGAATACAATCGTCCACAGGCAGTAGAGCTTGAAAAGTACTGCACGAAGGTTTTTTATTATCCAAGAAAATACGGCATTCGCTACCAATTATCAACTAAACCATACATTGTAATTACTCGCCATAACAATCAATTATTAAACAACTTATCATCAAAAAATTACCCAATACTATTCGAAGGACTTCATACTTGCTTAAATCTCGAGAATGAAGCTCTAAAAAACAATACAAAATTGGTTCGGACTCACAATGTGGAACACGAATATTACCTGAATTTGTGCAAAGCAGAACCAAATATCTTCCGAAAAATGTTTTTCAGAATAGAGGCTTGCAAATTAAAACGGTATGAAAATGTACTTAAAAGCGCCTCTCACCTGCTCTGTATTTCGCCAAACGACAATTTATATTTCGACCAAAAATTCGGCAACTCACATTTTATTCCGGCCTTTCATCCGTTCAACGAAATCAAATCGAAAGAAGGTCGTGGCGAATACATCCTGTTTCATGGGAATCTTTCAGTATCAGAAAATATTCAGGCAGTTGAATACCTGATTCAGCATGTTTTTTCGAAAATCAGCCAACCGGTTATTATTGCCGGAAAAAATCCTTCGGAAAGATTGGCTCATAAGATACATAAACTCGCTAACATTCAACTGGTTTCAAATCCTGAAAATGATCAAATGGAGAATCTGATTCAAAATTCGCACATTTGCTTGATACCCACCTTTCAGGATACCGGATTGAAGCTCAAACTACTGGCTTCACTATTCTCCGGACGCTTTTGTATAGCCAATGCGCCAATGATCCACAAAACAGGATTGGAACACCTTTGTCATCAGGCAGATACGCCTGAAGATATGATTGCCTGTGTAAATGAATTGTTTGAATTGGATTTTACTTCCGAAGAAACTGAAAAGCGAAAATTAATACTCGAAGACGCTTTTTCAAACCGCCACAATGCACTGAATATAGTTAAGTTGCTAAAGAATTAAAAATGGCCTATTATCTTTTTGCAGCTCGTTTACGTTCAACTCCACGATTTCGCGATTTTGTTTTTCGTGGGTTCCGCTCTCCGGGACCACCCAGATTAACCTTTTTATTTTTCTCCTTTTTCTCGTGAAAAGCGCCCTGCGAATCCGTGATCACATTTGATTTGCCTAAATATTCCTTATCAAAAAGCACAGGTCGTTCCTCGTCAGTAAAAACATTCGAAATTTTCAAATCCGAAGGCAAAGGTTTTTCCTCCATGACCCGGTTCATGAACTCTTCAATTTCAGCAAAATGTTTTATTTCAGGTTCATTCACAAAAGTGATTGCAATTCCAGCCTTTTCAGCCCTTCCGGTGCGCCCGATGCGGTGCATGTAATCTTCCGGAATGTCTGGCACATCAAAATTAATCACGTGCGAAACATCCAAAATATCTAATCCCCTGGCGGCAACATCCGTTGCAATCAACATCCTGAAAGTTCCGTTTCTGAATTTTTCCAACGAGTTAATCCGGAGATTTTGCGATTTATTGGAGTGCAAAACGCCAATTTGCTCCGGATAAATTGGATTAAGAAGCTCGAAAACCCGGTCGGCAAATTGCTTACTGGATACAAAAATCAATACACGGGAAAACTCTTCCTGACTGGCAAGCAGGTTTTCAAGTAAATTTACTTTGGTAAAAAAATTCGGTACAGAATAAAAATATTGGGTAATCTGTTCGAGCGGAGTACGTTGATTTTCAATCTCAACAGTAATTGGCTCGTAAAAATAACTATCAATCAAAGCGGCGACTTCTTCAGTCAAAGTGGCCGAGAACATTAGGTTTTGCCTGCGCTGCGGCAAACTATCCATAAAACTCATCAATTGCGGACGAAATCCGAGGTTTAGCATTTCATCAACTTCATCAATCACCAGTTTCTGAATGGCTTTCAGGCGTAAAACGCCAGTCATCACCAAATCGACCAGACGACCTGGAGTGGCCACTAAAATGTCCATTCCATTATAAACAACCTGTTTTTGTGTATTGATGTTTGTACCGCCATACACACCAACGACCCTGACATTCATATATTTTGCCAATTTCTCAGCTTCACCAACCACCTGCAAAACCAACTCGCGGGTTGGCACAACCACCAATATTCTCGGATATTTCTGATCGGAATATTTAAGTTGGCGAAGAATAGGCAGCAAATACGAAAAAGTCTTACCTGTACCCGTTTGTGCAATGCCAACAGCATCGCGTCCCGACATCACTACCGGATATACTTTTTCCTGAATGGGTGTCGGAGTTGTAAAACCCAGATCACTCAAGGCATTCAGAAGCGGAGTATTTAAATTTAATTCCTGAAAAGTCACTGTACGAAAATTTTAATTCGCTGCAAAGGTAATCCGAAAAAGTTAACAGTCACAGTTTTCAGTCTCAGGGCTTGCAATTCTAAACACTGAGACTGAAAACTGACCACTGAAAACTTATTCATTCCCATCCTCTTCACGAATCTGCACCCGCCGAATTTTGCCGCTGATTGTTTTGGGCAATTCGGTTACAAACTCAACAATACGAGGATATTTATAGGGAGCAGTCACTTTTTTTACGTGTTCCTGAAGTTCTTTGGCCAATTCGTCGCTGGCAGTGTAACTTTTCGACAGAATAATGGTTGCTTTTACCACCTGACCACGATCGGGATCGGGAACCGCAGTAATCGCACATTCCAATACCGCCGGATGTTCCATCAGTGCACTTTCAACCTCGAAAGGCCCGATCCGGTAGCCTGAGCTCTTAATCACATCATCAGCACGGCCAACAAACCAATAATAGCCATCTTCGTCGCGCCAGGCCATATCGCCGGTATAATAAACGTCATCGTGCCAAACCTTTTGTGTCAATTTTTCATCGCGATAATAGCCATTAAACATTCCTGTCGGAGGTTGTTGATCCGTATATAGAATAATTTGCCCTTCCTCTCCAATTTCGCACGAATTGCCTTCATCATCAATCAAATCAATTCCGTAACCGGGCGAAGGTTTACCCATCGATCCCGGCTTGGGTTCCATCCACGAATAAGTTGCCAAAGCAACAGTCAGTTCGGTTTGTCCATAGCCTTCCATCAATTTGATTCCGGTAGCATCCAGAAACTGCTTATACACTTCAGGATTCAACGGTTCACCAGCTACCACGCAGTATTTCAGGGCGCTCAAATCAAATTTAGTCAGGTCTTCCTTGATCAGAAAGCGATAAATGGTAGGCGGAGCACAAAATGTTGTAACTTTATATTTTTCAATAACTTCCATTAAGTTCTTTGGAACAAACTTATCGAAATCGTAAGTCATCACTGCACTGCCCGACAACCATTGTCCATATAATTTTCCCCATGCCGATTTGGCCCAACCGGTGTCGGCAACCGTAAAATGCAATCCGTTATCCTGAACATTCTGCCAGTATTTTGCCGTAAGAATATGTCCAAGCGGATAAATGTAGTTGTGGTTTACCATTTTGGGCATACCTGTCGTTCCTGAAGTAAAATACAGAAGCATTATATCTTCATTTGCAGGCATTTTATCTCCCAGCGGGCGAATAAATTCTTCGGAACTACTTTCCATTCCGGAATTAAAATTCAACCAGCCTTCGCGATCTTCGCCAATTAATGCTTTGACTTTTAGTGTAGGCGATTTTGCCTCAGCCTCTTCGACATGACGGATTACTTCGGTCTCCGGAACGCAAACAATCATCTTAATATCAGCCGCATTGCTTCGGTAAACAATGTCCTTCGGACTCAGTAAATGAGTTGCAGGAATGGTGATAGCTCCAATTTTATGGAGAGCAAGTATGCAAAACCAGAATTCATAGCGCCGTTTCAGGATAAGCATCACCGGATCACCCTTTCCAATACCAGCCGATAGGAAGAAATTGGCTGCTTTGTCGCTGTAGGTCTTCATCTGCCCGAAGGTGAAAATTTGCTCCTCACCCAAATCATTGCACCAAACCATTGCAATTTTATCGGGTGTTTTAGTCGCAATTTCGTCAACCACGTCGTAAGCAAAGTTGAAATTTTCAGGAATCTGAAGTTTATAATTTGCTACAAAATCTTCGTAGGAAGCGAATTCTGTTTGTGAAAGATATTTATCGAGTACCATATTTTTGTAATTCTTGATGAAATCTTTAATTAAAGTTTAAGATCAAACGATAACAGCTAAAAACCTAGCCTTCTGATTATTTAATGCTTTCATGGCATGTTTGTAACCCGAATCAAAATAAATCGAATCGCCTTCGTTCAGGGTAATTTCATGGCCATCGACCACAATCATCAAAGTACCTTCAAGTACATAATTAAACTCCTGTCCGGCGTGCGAATTTGACTCCAATGGAGCATTCGAGGCATCAGGCTCGACTGTCACAATAAACGGCTCGGCTTTTTTCTGAATAAAATTAGAGGCTAAACTCTCGTATTTGTATTGTTTTCGCCGATCGACAATTAATCCTTTCCCTTTTCGGGCAACCGAATAAACATGCAATTTTGGCTGATCACCCTTTAGAAGAGCCGAAAGTTCAAGATTGAACCGGTGGGCAACCTTTAATAAAAAACCAACAGAGATATCAGTATTTCCGTTTTCGTAATTCAATAAAAGATCTTTTTCGATATTCAATTCATTTGCAAAGCTTTCGGCCGAAATACCTGCAATCTCGCGCAGTTCTTTAATTCGTGCAGCGATCAGTTGAATTTGTTCGTTCATAACCTTGATTTTTTGTTTTCAATATACTGATTTTATTCTTTTTTCAGGTTTTAGGACAAAAAAATTGAATTATCTCATTTTTAAAAGCTTAGAAACCACCACTGCAATCTTTTTTGTCAGCACACAACCTCAACGCGTCTATTTTGTTATACAAGATGAAGATTTTAATAAACAGTCAATTTATTTGCATCATGGATTTTTCAATCAATCAATATGAATTCGGGCAAAGGCCTTCAGTTACCATTCCAACTCCTGAATTTCTGGAAAAGCTTACTGAACAAGGAATTCGTAAAATGGTAAGCGATCATTACGACTTATTGAGCCAAAGTGAAATTAAACACCTTTTCCCAAGAATTGAAGAAGCACTCGACAAAGCCAAACAACGGTCGTCTGACTTTTTCATTCAGATTTGCGGTGGGCACCCTTATTTTAACGAAAATCGCGGTAAACCGATGCTGGCCCGACGACATGCAACTTTCGCAATCACTGCTGAAGCCCGTATCGTTTGGCTGCAATGCTACCAACAAGTACTGTCTAAGCTTGAATTGCCCGATGAAATCGTCCAATCATTCTGGAATTACCTGAATGTATTTTCGTTCTGGATGGTAAATACGAAAAGTGAATAATGAAAATAATTCTGATACTCATTTTAAATAAAGGTAATTAGTGTCGTGTCAACCAACAATTGACGCAATGTCATACCGAACGTTCGACTGAGCTCACGTCGAAGGCTTGTTTCGGCATCTCGAATTAACATGAAACCCTGAAACCCCGCCTGACAAGCGAGCGGGCAGGAAGTTCTGGGTGATTGGTGCTTGATAAAGCCAAGCTAACACAACACCAGGAATTCAGTTGAGTGATTAGCCTCGAAATAGTTGCTTCATAAACATATTTGTCTTGTCTTTTTTAATTAGTATTTTTCTGAAATACGAAATCACGGAAAAGGTAGATTATGGGCAAGAAAGATGAAAATAGTGACGTCACGAAAAGCATATTTAATAATGGTGAACTATACCACATTTTATTTGAAAATGCAGGTGAGGTAATCATTTTCGCTTCGAACACTCAAATAATTGATTGCAACATTGAAGCGCTCACATTATTTGAATTCGGAACAAAATCGGACATGATTGGTCGTTTTTTATTCGATTTCAGCCCCGAGCTGCAGTCTGACGGAAAACAATCTTCAGTAAAAGCAAAAAGATTAATTGACGAAACCAACCGCAAAGCGTCTCTAAAATTCAACTGGAAGTATCTTAAATACAATGGGATTGCATTTGAAAGTGAAGTATCGATCCATTCATTTAAATACGAGAATCAGAACTACCAGAAGATCACAATTCGCGAACTATTTCAGAAACGGGACACGGAGAATGAATTAAATGAGGCTGAAAATCTACTTCAAAACGCTATTGATACTGTACCTCAACCGTTATTCATCAAAAATGATCAGTTTGTGTATACCCATTGTAACCAGGCATTTGCTGAATATATTGGAAAATCCAAAGAAGAAATCATTGGTTCAACCGTTTTTCAAATTAGTGAACCTGAAAAAGCCGCAATATACCAAAAATCGGATATTGAGCTATTTGATACAGAAAAATCTCAAATCTATGAATCAAAAGTAAAATCTTCGGAAGCGTTAAATCGTGATGTCGTTTTCAGAAAAAATATCATTAAAAATCTGGGAAATAGCAAGATCGGAATAATTGGAATAATCGATGATGTTACTGAATACAAAAAAAACAGAGAAGAATTAATTCAGACAGAGCTCAAGTATAAAAATATATTCAAAAACGTTCAGGATGTATTTTACCAGACTGATTTAAATGGAATTTTAACAGAAATAAGTCCATCGATCAAACGATACTCCCAGTATGTACATCATGACATTATTGGGCAACCCATCGAAAGCTTTTATGCCAATCCGGAAGACCGAAAACAATTGATAAAAGAGATCTCTGAAAAAGGCGAAGCGCTGGATTTCATATTACAGTTAAAAGGATTAAATAATCAATTGGTTTGGTCCTCGGTTAATGCGCATTTTATTTACGATGAAACAGGAAAGGTTTCCGGAGTAGAAGGAACAATAAGAGACATTACAGAACGGAAACAAACGGAAGATAAACTAAGACTTTCGCTTTCGTTACTTGAAGCAACACTTGACTCAACAGCCGATGGAATTCTGGTGGTAAGCCGCGAAGGGAAAATTACCAGCTACAATAAGCAGTTCAAGCAAATTTTTAATCTTTCAGAAGAAGTGCTTGAAGCAGGTGGTGTTTCCCAAGCGATTGAATACGTTCTGAGTCAGTTAAAAGATCCTGATCTGTTTGTTTCCAAGATGCAACACCTCTATAATCATCCTGAATTAGATAGCCTTGACACCATTGAATTAGTGGACGGGCGAATTTTGGAGCGCTTTTCATGCCCGCAACTTCTCGATGGTAAACCGATAGGACGAGTTTGGAATTTCAAAGATGTAACCGTAAATAAAACTGCAGAAAAACAAATGCAGTTGATGGCTCATGCCTTAAGAAGTATCAACGAATCGATTAGCATAACCGATATTAACGACCAAATTTTATTTGTGAATGCCGCATTTCTGAAAACCTACGGCTACGCGGAAAATGAGAATTTGGTTGGACAAGACATTTCAATTGTCCGGTCGGAGAATAATGATCCAGAACTTGTCAAACAAATTTTGACCATTACAGCCGAAACAGGTTGGCATGGTGAAATACTGAATAAAAGGCTTGACGGAACTGAATTTCCGATATCATTATCGACATCTGTTGTTCAAAATAATAATGGAGAAATAATCGGAATGGTTGGTGTTGCTGTTGACATTACTGAGCGGAAACATGCAGAAAAGACACTTGCGGATAAAGAAGCACAGTTACGGACTCTGCTTCAAACGATTCCCGACCTAATTTGGCTAAAAGACATCAATGGCGTTTACTTGACTTGTAATAAAATGTTCGAACAATTTTTTGGTGCTTCTGAGTCCGAAATTATTGGAAAAACCGATTATGATTTTGTGGATAAGGATCTAGCTGATCTTTTTCGCAATAATGATAGAAATGCGATGAAAGCAGGTAAAACATCAATTAACGAAGAGTGGATCACTTTTGCATCAGACGGACACAAGGCACTGCTCGAAACCATTAAAATGCCAATGTATAACCAAAAGAAAGAAATCATTGGCGTACTTGGCGTAGGCCGGGACATTACGTATCGGAAGCATTCCGAAGAAATGCTCAGGCAGAGCGAAACCAAATACCGGAACCTGATTGAGACTATGCCTGATGGCGTATACAGGAGCACCCCTGAAGGTAAATTTGTTGAAGTAAACGACGCTATGGTGAGAATTTTGGGATACGATAGCAAGGAAGATTTAATGTCAATCGATATCAAAACCCAACTTTATTTTGATGCTGAGGAAAGGGAAAGATTGTCGAAAAAATTGCGCATAAACGAATTAGACATATTTCCACTTCGAAGAAAAGATGGATCAACGGTTTATATAGAAGATCATGGCTGGTTTGTTACTGACGATGACGGTAAAACTATTTTTCATGAAGGTATTTCAAGGGATGTTACACAACGAAAAAATTCAGAGGTACAACTTCAGCAATACGCTGAGCAACTAAAGGAATTGGTTGCTACGAAAGACAAATTCTTCTCAATTATTGCTCACGATTTAAAAAGTCCGTTTAACTCCATAATGGGTTTAAGTGAGATCATAA
This sequence comes from Aquipluma nitroreducens, assembly GCF_009689585.1. Lineage (GTDB taxonomy): Bacteria > Bacteroidota > Bacteroidia > Bacteroidales > Prolixibacteraceae > Aquipluma > Aquipluma nitroreducens. Next base: position 69,055 of record NZ_AP018694.1, read on the forward strand.
AAAATGATGCCAAGCACCTCGACATTGCAACTATTGAGCAATATGCAGGAATCATTCATTCAACATCAAACAATACCTTTAAGTTACTTGAGAATCTGCTCGATTGGGCGCGAATCCAACAATCGCAAATGCCATTTCATCCGGTTTCACTTGTCTTAAAAACTCTTACAAACGAAGTTTTAGAGTTCTTGATCGAAAATGCAAATAGTAAAATGATTGCTATAATCAATTATATTCCAGATAATTTAATTGTTATGGCCGATAAAAATATGATCAGGACCATTCTTCGAAACCTAATATCAAATGCGTTGAAGTTTACTTCTAAAAATGGGAAAGTTGAAATAAAAGCGTTTTACAGCGAAAATAAAGTAGTGATTTCGGTTGCGGATACTGGGATAGGGATCAAACCGGAAGATATTGATAAAATCTTCAAAATTGGATCGAGCTTTTCGAAACGCGGAACTGAAAATGAAAAAGGAACAGGCCTTGGTTTGTTGCTATGTAAAGAGTTTGTTGAAAAACATGGGGGTGAAATTTGGATAGAAAGCGAAGAAGGGAAAGGTAGTAGCTTTAATTTCAGCATACCCACTTCAATTTAACTTAAAAATTTATCACACAGCACAATATGGATATAGAAGCACAAAACCATCAACTAAGACTTGAAATTGAGGCGCTGCAAGAGAAAATAGCTTCTTTAAAAGAAAGTGAAGAACGCTATCGGTTAATTTCAAGTGTTTCAACCGATTATACTTTTTCAACTAAAGTAATGCCTGATGGATCACTTAACCTGAATTGGGTTGCTGGGGCCTTCGAATCCATCTCTGGTTATTCGCTCGAAGAATTTAAAGCCCGTGGTGGATGGCGTGCCTCAATTCATCCTGATGACTATCCTATCGATGATAAAGACTTAGCCCGACTTCGGAATAATCAGAGTACAGAAAGTCAAATCAGAACAATTAATCGGGATGGAAAAATTGTATGGGTCCAGGTATTTGCCCATCCACTCTGGAGCAATGAAAAGAATAGACTGGTTGGAATATACGGAGCTGTAAAAAATATAACTGATCGAAAGAATGCTGAAGAAAATCTAATTAAATCTGAATTGCAATTTCGTTCCCTGGTTGAAAACATTCACGAAATGGTTACCATTCTTGATTTTAAGGGGAAACCCACTTATACCAGCCCAGCTGTTGAGCGAATAACTGGTTTTTCGTTAGAAGAATTGCAGCAAATGGATGGGTTTTGCTTAATTCATCCAGACGAATTGGAAGACGCAAAAAAAACCTTCGAGTTTCTGAAAAATAATCCCGGAGTTCAAACAACTCGAATCAATCGATTATTACATAAAGATGGGCATTGGATTTGGGCCGAAGGAACCTTAATCAATTTAATAAATAACGAAAATATTAATGCCATTGTAAGTAATTACCGCGATATAACCGAACGACTTACTCTTGAAAAACACCTAAAGGATTATAACGAACGACTAAAACTTATATTGGAAAACGCGCCAATTGCCATATGGGATTGGAATCTGGAAACGGATCAATGGTATGCGACCTCAAAATACTACACGATGCTAGGATATGAGCCTGAAACAGGTTATCCGGATCGAATCATCTGGATAAACCGAATTCATCCAGATGACCGTAAAGTGGTTGAAAAAAAAATTACTTCAGTACTTGATCACGAAAATGATGAATACAGTTACGAGGCCAGGATGTTGCATGCAGACGGAAGCTACCGTTGGCAAGCAGTTATTGGTAACGCAATCGAAAGAAACAAAGAAAATAAGCTTATCCGAATGCTGGGGGTTAGAATCGACATTAATGAAAGAAAACTTGCTGAGGAGTTGGTTATGAATTCGGAAAAGCGCTTAAGAGACTTTTTGGAAAAAATTAATCTGATCGCTGTTATACTCGACATCAATGGAAAAGTAATCTTTTGTAATGATTATCTGCTAAATCTTACAGGCTATTCATCGGCAGAGATGATTGGAGCCGATTGGTTCGACCTTATGATTCCGAATGACCATCCAGATGTTAAGAAAATGTTTTTGAACAGCCTGAAAGAAGGTAAGATTCTGTCACGTATAGAGAATCCAATTGTCACCAAAGATGGACAAATACGTGATATTGTCTGGAGTAACGCCGTACAACACGATTCCAATAGTCATATTTTAGGTGCATCAAGCATTGGCGAAGATATTACCGATCAAAAACTCGCTCAAAAAACTATTTTAAGTAAAGACAGATTATTACACTTGACTGGCGAAATGGCTAAAGTGGGCGGATGGGAATTTGAAACAAAAACCATGAAAGGAACATGGACTAATGAAGTGGCAAAAATTCACGCTCTCGATCCTGAAGGTGAATCGAATGTAGCTTTCGGATTAAGCTTCTATGATTCGGAGTCACGCATATTAATTGAAAATGCTATTGATAGAGCGATTTCCAATAAGGAATCATATGATCTGACGTTAAAGATGACCGATGCCAATAGTGTTAAAAAATGGGTACGAACAATAGGAATCCCAGTCGTTGAAGAGGGCAAAGTTGTAAGACTCCAAGGTACGTTTCAAGACATCTCCGAACTTAAAAAAGCAGAAGACGATCTACGGTTACTTAATGCAGAGCTTGAGCAAAGGGTATTGGATAGAACAAAAGAACTTGAGACCTCAAATACAGAGCTTGCCCGAATGAACAGACTTTTTGTAGGCCGTGAACTTCGAATGGTAGAGCTAAAGCGCCAAATTAAAGAGCTGGAAGAAAAACACCAAACAAACAATTCATAACAGGTTCTGACACATTAACTAAAACTTCGACGAATGAAAGAATCGACAATTATTGAATTGGTTCAAAACATTTCAATACTACTTGCTTTCAGCATGTTATATGATTACTTCTGGTCCAGAAAAGAAAGATTGAAGAATATTTATTTTAAATTTTCCTCAGGGATTATTCTGGGAATTATTGGTATTGTTCTGATTTTAAGCCCTTGGCATTTTTTATCTGGAATAATTTTCGATACTCGCTCTGTAATGCTTTCAACTGCGGGACTTTTCTTTGGCCCAATTCCGACTATTACGGCAATGATAATCACCGCATCATACCGATTGTTTATTGGAGGGAATGGGGTAATCATGGGAACTGCTGTTATTTTAAGCTCTGGAACATTAGGTCTTCTTTGGGCCCATTTCAGACCAAACTGGAAAAAAAATAAATATGCCGAACTAATCTCTTTAGGCATTTTAGTGCATTTGGTTATGCTTTCATTTACATTACTGTTACCATCTGATTTAATATGGAATACGCTAACAAACATCGCGCTGCCAGTTATTTTTCTTTATCCGCTCGCGTCTCTAATCCTGGGAGTTCTGATGTTACATCAGGCAGAAAATTCAGAAAACAAAAAGGCCATAAAAGACAGCGAAACACGTTTTAGGACCATTATTGAGCAAGCCACTGATTCAATGTATTTATCTGACCTGGATGGAAATATAATCGACTGCAACCAACAGGCCTATAAATGTATGGGGTATACCCGCGATGAGCTGTTAAAATTAAAAATTACAGCGCTGGATGACCAATTCTCAACCCATCAAGAAGTTAAGCTTTTTTTTGACAACATCAAACTAAACGAAAAACTAGTTTTCGAATCAGTACACCGGGGTAAAAACGGAAATACATTTCCGGTAGAAGTTAGCACTAGTCTAATTGAATTGAATGGTTCACTAAATATAATTGGATTTGTACGCAACATTTCGGAGCGTAAAAAAAACGAAGAGAAAATTATACGAATGGGGCATCATTATAAAGCTTTAATTGAGAAGGCTCCTGATGGAATTGTATTGATAGATGTTGCCAGAGAGTGCAAATTTATGAGCCCTTCTGCCTGTAAAATGTTTGGGTATTCAAATATAGATGACATCACAGGAAGTTTTGACCGTTTTATCCATCCTGATGACTTAACTTTCGTTTTATCCCATCTTGAAAATATTCAATTAAACTCATCGATAGTGCCAACAATTCAATTCCGGTTGAAAGGCAGAAACAGTCAATGCCAGTGGGTTGAAAGCACATTTAGCAATTTACTTGCCGATCCAAGTGTTGAAGCCATTGTTATTAATTTCAGGGATATAAGCGATCGCAAACTCGCCGATGAAGAAATAAAAAAGTTAAATGAAGAACTTGAACTAAAAGTAGCTGAAAGAACTGATGAACTAAAAAAACGAAGCAAAGAGCTAATTGAAAATGAGGTAGCTCTGTTAAATCTGGTAGAAGATCTTAACATTAAATCAGAAGAACTTCAAATAAGCGCCAAACAACTTGAGGCAACAAACAAGGAACTCGAAGCTTTCAGCTATTCGGTATCCCACGATTTAAGAGCTCCTTTGCGCGCCATTAATGGTTTTGTAAGTATTTTACTCGAAGATTACCATCAAGTACTTGATGATGAAGGAAAACGAATTTGTTTGATTATTCATTCGAATGCAGTCAAAATGGGTCAGCTCATTGACGACCTCCTTTCATTCTCAAGATTGATCAGGAGTGAATTACACAATTCCACTATCGATATGCAAAGTCTGGTTGGTACATTAATCGCAGAATTTCAGTCGTCAAAAGAATTGAATCCAAATGTCATTTCGTTGCAGGAACTTCCTCAATCGACTGGCGACTCCAATTTAATCAAGCAAGTTTGGACGAATTTAATATCGAATGCGATAAAATATTCTTCGAAAACAACAAATCCACAAATAACTATTGGAGCAAATACAGCTGAAAATGAAACAATTTACTTTATTAAAGACAACGGAGTTGGTTTTAGCATGAACTATATTCATAAACTTTTTGGCGTATTTCAGCGCTTACATAGCGTCAACGAATTTGAAGGAACAGGAGTTGGCTTAGCAATTGTGCAACGAATTGTTACCAGGCATGGAGGTCGTGTATGGGCTGAAGGCGAAATTGGCAAAGGAGCAACATTCTATTTCTCATTACCTAAAAGCACATCTAAAAAATAACAACCAATATCAAATCTGATAAACTGCGACAGCTTAGTTAGATTGAAAAAATCGCTATCTTTAATCGTTGACAAGAAAATGATAACTAGCCTATATGGAAAACCTTAATGCAGTAGAAATTCTTCTTGTAGAAGATAACCCTCAGGATGCTGAATTAATGATTCGTGCCCTTCACAAGCAAAAACTTGCGAACCAAATACACGTTACCGAAGATGGAGCGGAAGCCCTCGACTATCTGTTTTGTAAAGGGAAATACTTCGATCGGGATTTTTCACAATCGCCCAAGGTGATCTTTCTTGATCTCAAGCTTCCTAAAGTTAGCGGACTCGAAGTTCTTCAAGAGTTAAAATCGAATCCACTGACAAAAAAACTTCCTGTGGTTGTAGTCACTTCTTCACGCGAAGACCCTGATATAAAAAAAGCTTATGAATTAGGTGTTAACAGCTATGTCGTTAAACCAGTTAATTTCGATGATTTTTTTAGAGCCATGTCACAAATCGGTTTATATTGGCTTTTGGTTAACGAAGTGCCAAAATAAATATAATCAACAACATGGATAAATTCTATCAGATATTGCTTGTTGAAGATGAGGCACAAGATGCCGAACTCAACATTCGGGAGATAAAAAAGGTATTACCAAACAGTAAATTCGAAATCACAGATAACAGAAACAGATACATGGATCTCCTGTTATCCTACCGTCCGGATATTATCCTCTCTGATTTCAACATGCCATCATTCGATGGATTATCGGCACTGAAAATTGCTCAGGAAATGTGCCCACATACTCCATTCATCATGGTAACAGGCTCAATTAATGAGGATACGGCTGTTGAATGTATGAAAGCTGGAGCTTCGGACTACGTATTGAAAGATTCACTAAAACGACTTGGATCAGCAATAATTAATGCACTAAAGCAAAGAGATTTAGGCATAGAAAAATTTGAATCAGAAAAGCGACTTATTGAAAGCGAGAAAAGCTATTATGGATTATTCAATTCTGTTTCTGAGGCAATTTATATAATAAACGCCAGAGGCGAATTTATTGCAATAAATGCCGGAACTGAAAAAATGTATGGCTATTCATCAGAAGAAGTGATTGGCAAAACATCTGAATTTTTAGCTGCCAACGGATTAAATGACTTAAAAACGATATCGCAGCAGCTCAAGGATGTATTAGCTACTGGTATTCAACAACAATTCGAATTTTGGGGTAAGCGAAAAAATGGAGATATTTTTCCGAATGAAGTAATTTGCAACAAAGGAAACTATTTTGGACAAGAAGTGGTTATTGCCACTGGCAGAGATATTACTGATCGAAAAGAAGCCGAAGAAAAACTGAAAAGAGAGCGTAAATTACTCCGAACCTTAATAGATAATCTGCCGGTAACTATTTATGTAAAAGATCGCGAATGCAGAAAAGTGATTGCTAACAGGGCTGATTTGAAAATAGTTGGACTAAAGACTGAAGTAGAAGTATTAGGCAAAACAGATCTTGAAACCTATGGTCCTGAAGTTGGAATGAGAGGATTTACTGACGATAAAAAAGTAATTGACAGCGGAGAAGCCGTTTTGAACCGTGAAGAAGACTTTTGGGATGAGAATGGCATACAGCGCTGGTTAATTACTTCCAAGATTCCGCTTACCGAAGAAAATGGAGAAATAATCGGGTTAGTGGGAATTGGCCGCGATATCACGGAACAGAAACTGGCTCAGGAAAAAATTCTAAAACTTTCGATGGGAATTGAGCAAAGTTCAGCAACCATTGTAATTACCGATATAAATGGGAGCATTGAATATGTTAATCCTGCATTTACTGCAACATCTGGGTGGTCTGAAGAAGAAGCGATAAGCCTTAATCACCAGATACTTAAATCTGGGAATATGGAATCTGCTGTCTATATAGACCTTTGGGAAACGATTAGTTCAGGAAATGTTTGGCGAGGAGAGTTGCAGAATAGAAAAAAGGATGGATCGCTTTATTGGGAGTGGGCAACTATAACATCTATAAAAAATGATAAAGGAATAATAACGAACTACATAGCTATAAAAGAAGATATTACTGAACGTAAAAAAATGCAGGCAGAACTTATCCAGGCTAAAGAAAAGGCAGAAGAAAGCGACCGCCTGAAATCAGCATTTTTGGCTAATATGTCGCATGAGATACGAACACCTCTGAATAGCATTATTGGATTTTCAGAATTATTGGGAGATCCATCCTTTGATGAACAGCAGAAAGATGAATTTAGACAAACAATTGTAGACAATGGGAATAATTTATTGTTCATTATAAGTGATATCATGGATTTTTCAATGCTTGAGGCTGGACAAATGAAAATCCGTAAAGAGTTAATCTCAGTTAGAAAATTACTGACCGAATTACAGAATGATTTCAGCAAAAAAGCAATTCAAAAAGGAATTGAATTTCGCATTGCTCTATCGCAAAACACTCCCGACGTACAAATTGAAAGTGACTTATACCGCATCAGGCAAATTTTCAACAATCTGATAGGGAATGCATTAAAATTTACACTAAAAGGCTATATCGAAATAGGCTATCAAGTTGAAAACAATATTGTTACATTTCATACCAAAGACACAGGCATTGGAATTGATTCGGCATATCATCAGTCCATCTTCGAACGCTTTCGACAGGTCGATTTGGCTAAAACCCGAAAATATGGCGGAAATGGTTTAGGCTTGGCAATTTCTAAAAATCTGGTTGAACTGTTAGGGGGAACCATTTGGGTTGAATCTGAACCAGATAAATTTTCTAATTTCATTTTCACAATCCCAATTAAGACTGAAGATCTTTGATAAACAGGTCATTCAACAATTACCTTCGACTTCGACCTTTAATGAATACGAAAATAACTACTACTAGAATCACTAAAATCAAAACAAAATAGAATTGAAAATCAGACTTAACCGATTCCTGAGTTTTTTCTGTTACAGGTAATTGCTTTGTTGCAATTGGCTGTGGGCTTACCTGCCCGTCAAACCATTCAGAAAAATCAACACGACTTTCAAGCTTATTCTCCAGCTCATCCGGAAGTTGTGAAAAAAAGTCAAATCCGGTTAACTTTTCGGCTTCATCAACAGTCACTGCAAAATCAGTAACGGGTCGATCGCTTTTTCTGTTCGGAAATACAAACGCAATCATTTTGGGATCATCAGTCTCTTCATAAATTATCTTGAAGAAATATCCGGGAACTAACACCTGATCTACCCTAATAGTACCTTTGTTGTCTTTAAAAACAGGTCCTGCTACAACACATATCTTGTGTTCCTTTTTGGCCCACCTACGGACATCTGTTTCAAGCTCTTTCCAAATGCCACGATTAAAATCAGGAGCTTGAGGAGAAATATTCGACATATAAAAACTCTCTTGCATTGAGACAGGACTGAATCCCATATCTGCCGCCGGACAAAGATGTCCCCTATCGTAACCACTTTTCGTATAATCCGAAGATTTTGCAGATCCGGAAGGAACCATCGGATCCATTTTAAATTTGTTACTTCTCTCCTCCCCGCCTTCATTAACCATCTTATCGGTCAATGTATAATAAACCCAATTAGCTTGTTCGTATTTTTCGTTGTACGAGAGCGTATAATAGGTATGTTTAACCAAGTCATTTGAAGGAACAGGAAGATAATCGACAGATCCGGCAAACAACAAAACGTTGGAAATCAGCAATAAAAATGAAAATATAAATTTCACTGGGTTTAATTTATCAAGTTTGAAAAAAACTGGTGCAAATTAATCCTTTCCTGAAAACTAAATTACTTTTGTCGAAAAAAAGAGTTAGATGACAATGGAGAATAAGCATTTCAGCGAAAACGAACGGATTTTCTATTCTGATGGTTATCGTCTGGCACAATCAGCAATTGAGGAAGGGCTCTCGAATGATACTTTGTTTACGGCAATTGAATCGTTATACGATGCCATTGATGGTCTAAACGATTCAATCATTGCACTTGCTGAACGACAAAACATTAAAGTAGCATGCTTTAAGGGATGCCACTGGTGCTGTCAACAGGCTGTTTTCGCAAACTCCTACGAACTTCATTTCTTATCAGAAAAAATAAAGAAAGATTTTAATCCAGAAGATCTTACGGATGTAATTGCAAAAACAGACGCTAAATATCGGATAACATCAAACTTATCCGATGATGATATTTTGAAATACAAAGCTCCCTGCCCATTACTGCACGAAGGAGCATGTTCAGCATATGCAGCCAGGCCAATGGCATGTCGCATTTATCTCTCAACAAAACTGCAAACTTGTCTCGAATTTTATCATCACCCTGAAAATGAAACCAATTTCCCAGCATTGATTGATCTTCCATTACGTGCAGGTCAAATGATGAACGAAGGATTTAGGGCAGCATTAAAAGAGTCTGGTATTGAAACTGCTGAATTCAGGCTTGAGGAAGGGCTACGGATCACATTAAAAAACAAACAACCAAACTTCTGATATACAACAAATTACTAATTAGTGAATTTTATAGGATTGATTAAAAGATCAACTATCAAAAATGTTCATAACTCTGCGAAAAGGACATCCATTAATACAGATATATCAATATAACAAATACTTACAACAACAAAGTAGTTATAAACAATTGTTTATAACTACTGATCCTGACTTGTGACACTTTTGATTTTTCCACAGAGATCAATTTTTAAATTCCACATTATTAACAATTTAGCAATTAATATTTATTGATTTCACCGCACTAACGCCTAATTTTGCGGTATGTATTCAGTACGAAAAGTCAAAACTAAGTCGGGATCTGTTGCGGTTCAGGTTGTCAGGTATGTTGGTCACAGATCGATTGTAGGCAAACATATTGGTAGCGCCAAAGACCAGATAGAAGAGGCTGTTTTGAGGCAAAGGGCATTGGAATGGATCGATGAACAAACCGCCCAGTTATCGTTGTTCCCTGCCCAAAAACAAAAACTTTTAGTTGTAGACAGGGGCGAATGCATTGGGGTGACGCACCACTTTGCTTTTCGGTTCTTCATGGGCTGTTTCGATGAATGCGGTTTATCCCATCTTCCCCGCCTGTTGCTTGATCTGGCCATTATGCGCCTTATCGAGCCTGCTTCAAAACTCCGCTCTGTTGAACTGCTGGGATATTACTTCGGCATTAAATATTCTCAACGGATTTACCGCAATATTCCAAAGTTGTCAGCATACAAGGCAGATATTGAGCAATGTGCTTACAGGGTGGCACAACAGAAGTTCAATGAACCTTTCTATTTTGTGCTGTACGATGTTACCACATTGTATTTCGAGTCGTTTAAGGCCGATGAGTTTAAAATACAAGGGTTCTCAAAGGACAACAAGTCACAGCAACCCCAAATTGTCATCGGGCTGCTGGTAACACAAACAGGGTTTCCACTGTCGTATCAGGTTTTTGCAGGCAACACATTCGAAGGAAAGACAATGCTCCCGGTTGTGGAAACGTTTACCTCAGCCCACCCGCAGACACGGCCAATTATTGTAGCCGATGCCGCAATGCTGGATGAAGAAAGGCTTGCCGAACTCAGGGAAAAGAAACTATCGTACATTGTTGGTGCACGGCTGGCCAATGCGGAACTTGGATTGGTAAAACAAATCCATGCAACATTGAACGGGAAACACGGTGCCATAGCCCGCTTTCCATCGCGATACGGTTATTTGGTGTGCGATTTTTCACTCAAACGGTATAAAAAGGAATTGAACGAGCTAAACAAGCTTGTTCAAAAAGCCGAAGAGCTGGTGGCAAAGCAGTCACTGAAAGTGAAGGCTCAATTTGTCAGGAAGGTTACTAAAGAAAAAATAGAACTCAACACGACATTGATAGAAAAAAGGAGGCTGTTGCTTGGAATTAAGGGGTATTGCACCAACTTGCCCGAACAACAACTGTCCAACCAAATGGTCATAGACCGTTACCACCAGCTCTGGCACATTGAACAATCGTTCCGCATGAGTAAGTTTGATTTGCAAACCCGCCCAATATACCATCAAAAACAAGAAGCGATCAAGGCTCACGTACTGATTTGTTTTGTCGCTCTGATAGCAGAAAAATACCTGGAAATAATCACCAAATTATCATTGAGGGAAATCCGGTTCCTTGTCTGGAACATAACAGAAACCCATATTCAAGACCGATTGACCAAACAAACATTTGTCTTCCGATCCCCCACAAAGGAAATCATGAATAGCCAACTTGCAAACCTTATTACCAAATGGAATCTGCTACCGCACTAAATGTCACAAGTCAGGAAAAATGTTCATAACTCTGCGAAAAGGACATCCATTAATACGTATATATCAATATAACAAATACTTACAACAACAAAGTAGTTATAAACAATTGTTTATAACTACTGATCACAAACTATTCATTCAAAATCGAAGATTTACTTGACTTTAGGGTGCTAATTGTATTAACTTTAATACATCAGACGAGCGATAAAAAGCTGCTTTGAAAGAATGGAAAAGGTAAGGATACTTAAATGAATCACGAACCTGATCTTTCGGATCTTCGGATTCGCGTTCCGTAAAAGCTGAAGTTTGAACCGAAACATTCCATGTCAGGTTCATCAGCAGACATATGTTCGCAAAACGTTCACTAAAATGTTGATTCAGGAAAAGCAGGAGATAATGAAGAACCTCGGTTTATTCATTGTCGAACTGAAAACGAAAAGATCTCCGTATCTGTAGTAGTTTTTCACCAATCATCGGATTGAAAAAAACGATGAACAAAAAGGTGGCTTAAATGGGACTTCGTTCGGGAAGACAATTTCACGAAAGCGTCGAACGAACCGCTAGAATGTAGAACTGTAACAAGTTTTACAAGAAAGCTACAGGTTGTGAAAAATGGTTGGAGAAACCGGATGAAACAGCCAGCTCTAATAACCGTAGTCTGGCACTAAGGAAAACCTTCGGGTAATCTGAAAGTGAATGGGAACTTTCCTCAACGGAATGTTCCCATTCGTGTTTTAAGTCGGGCGTGCATTTGGCGGTTTATATCATTTTTTTCGCATTTAATTTTACTACTTTTGTCGCATCGATAAAATTCAGATAGTGGAAAAAGACAATATAGAACAGGTTTTCGGGAAGTTTGCTGAATTAAATGTATTGGTGCTTGGTGATGCGATGGTTGACAGTTATTTATGGGGAAAAGTCGACCGCATTTCTCCTGAGGCTCCCATTCCGATTGTAACTGTTACCAAACAGGAAAATAGATTGGGAGGCGCCGGAAATGTATCTCTTAACATTCAGGCTCTTGGTGCAACTCCAATTCTCGTATCAATTATTGGTAACGACGAAAAAGGTCGGACATTTTCTGAACTAATGGACGAAAACCATTTATCCAGTGAAGGAATTTTCGTTGATGAATCGCGAATGACAACTGTTAAGACCAGAATTATCAGCGGAGGACAACAGATTTCGAGGGTTGATCAGGAAATTTCAACTTTTATTAATACTGAATTTGAAAAGGAAGTTTTTGAAAAAATTAAAGAGATAATTGATCAAAAACAGATTCACATTATCATTTTTGTTGATTACGACAAAGGACTCATTACTCCCGGATTAATTAAAAATGTTATCGATCTGGCAAAGTCCAAAAAGATACTTACCGTAGCCGATCCGAAGAGGAGGAATTTTAATAACTATGAAGGTGTTGATCTTTTTAAACCAAACTTTAAAGAATTTAAAGAAGGGTTGAAGCTTGAAATCGAGAAGACCGATATGAATGAATTGAAAACGGTATCCGAAAACTTCAAAAAAGAAAAACAAATTGGATTACTCTTTATAACACTATCAGAGCTTGGAGTTTTTCTGACCAATGGAGTAAAGCAGAATTACTATCCGGCCGAAATCCGCGACATCGCTGATGTTTCGGGAGCTGGAGATACAGTTGTTGCTGCCGCAAGCCTTTGTTTAGCGGCCGGATTATCAATTCCATTCATGGCTCAACTCTCTAATCTGGCAGGCGGATTAGTTTGCGAAAAACTGGGAGTTGTGCCTATTGATTTAAAACAGTTGAAAAAAGAGGCAAAAAAAATACAGTTAACCTGATACATAGTTGTTGTGTTTGGCGAAATTTCAGAAAAGTACCATCTGCTGAAAATCAGGTTAAACAGGCTTGATTTACGACCACTGATATGAATCAGAAATATATAGGAAAATGTTTTTATTACAAATCACAAAGAGCTAATGATCTGTATTCCAAACACACACAACACAATTAAGTTTAATTAATAAATTCACTCAACCTGTTTATACTTTTAAATATTAACTTTGGAACTTACCAAATAAGTAATTTTTTATATGGGAAAAGTAATTGCACTTGCTAACCAAAAGGGAGGAGTCGGAAAAACCACAACCGCGATAAATCTGGCAGCAAGTCTGGCCGTTTTAGAATATAAGGTTTTAATCATTGATGCTGATCCACAGGCGAACGCCACCTCGGGCGTTGGTTTCGATGTGAAAAATGTAAAAACCAGCATCTATGAATGTATTGTTGATGAACTCGATCCACGAAAAATAATTTTAAATACAGAAATTCCAGGATTAGACCTCATTCCTTCACACATTGACTTGGTTGGTGCTGAAATTGAAATGCTGAATCTGCCTAACCGAGAAAAGGTATTGAGACATGTTATCGAAAAAATAAGAGATGAGTACGATTTTATCCTTATTGATTGTTCTCCTTCATTAGGTCTTATTACAGTAAATTCCCTAACTGCAGCCGATTCGGTTATCATTCCGGTACAATGCGAGTATTTTGCATTGGAGGGTCTTGGTAAGTTATTAAATACAATCAAAATTATTCAGACCAAACTACATCCTGATCTGGAGATCGAGGGATTTCTTCTTACGATGTTCGATTCACGGTTGAACTTATCGAATCAGGTAATGGAAGAAGTGAAAAAGCACTTTCAGGAGATGGTATTTGAATCTGTCATTTCTCGAAATATTAAATTGAGTGAAGCTCCAAGCTACGGACAACCAGCAATTCTGTATGATGCAACATCAAAAGGAGCTGCCAGTTATATGAACCTTGCCCGCGAGCTTTTGCAAAACAATGGGATGACAAAACTTAAGAATTCAGAAAAAATTATTGAATAAGACTTTTTGACTATGGCAAAAAAGAGCGCATTAGGAAGAGGTTTGGGTTCGTTGATTGAAGGTGCAAACGATGATCCTGTAAAAGAAGCAGGTTCTTCAATCAATGAAATCGAGATTTCTAAAATTATTGCAAACCCGTTTCAACCCCGGACTAAGTTTGACGAAGAAGCATTAAATGAATTAGCCACCTCGATTAAAGAAATCGGGATCATTCAACCGATCACTCTTCGGAAGATTGATGACGACCAATATCAGATTATTGCTGGCGAGCGGAGGTTCAGAGCCTCGAAAATTGCCGGATTGACAACCATTCCTGCATATGTCAGAACTGCCGATGACGAAGCGATGCTTGAAATGGCTCTTGTTGAGAACATCCAACGCGAAGATCTTGATGCCATTGAAATTGCGATAAGTTATCAGCGTTTGATTGATGAATGCAAACTGACCCAGGAAAATCTGAGCGACAGGGTTGGCAAAAAAAGATCAACCGTTACAAATTATCTTCGGTTGCTAAAACTACCTGCCCGCATTCAAAAAGGAATCGTTGAAAAAACAGTTTCCATGGGTCACGCCAGAGCTTTGGTAAATATCAAAGATTCGGAAATGCAATTGATGATCTACGACGAGATTATTAAAAACGAATTTTCGGTTCGTCGTGTCGAAGAAATTGTAAGAAACTACAACGAAGACAACAATAGTTTCCAACCTGCGGAAAAGAAAAAAAGTCCGAAATTTCCAACAGAATATCAAGATCTACACAATCACCTTAGCAAACATTTTCAATCGAAGATTGACTTCAGGATGGATCAAACCGGGAAAGGCAAGATTATTATTCCTTTTGGTTCGACCAAAGATTTGGAGCGCATATTAGGAATCCTTGATCAATTAGATGCTTAGAAAAAAAAATATTTTGACATTAAGCCGGTCTGCGATCTGGTTACTTTTAATCCTGTTTTTTGGAACAGGATTTTCTGCCTTTAGCCAGAAAACAGAGGTCGATTCGATCAAAATAAAAAAGGAAGTAGTTGTCCATTCACCCCGAAAGGCCACTATTTATTCGGCTGTATTGCCCGGACTAGGCCAGATTTACAACCGAAAATACTGGAAGTTACCTATTGTTTACGGAGGTTTTGTAACTTTAGGATACTTTATTAACTTTAACAACGAACTATACGTCAAATACAAACAAGCATATTCTGACATCCTGGATACTGATCCGAATACAAATTCGTTTAAAGATCTGGGTGTGAATCCAAGCTTATATGAATCTGATAAAATAACACAGTTCACTGAAAGATTAAGGATAGCAAAAGACGGATCAAGGCGTAACAGAGATTTGGTAGTCATTTTCACCGCTGCTTTTTACGCATTAAATATCATTGATGCAAGTGTTGATGCCAACTTCTTTAATTTCGACATGGGTGACGACTTAACTATCAATTGGGTTCCGGGTCCTGTTATTTGCATGGATCAGAAAGGGATCGGATTTCATTGTAAAATCACATTTTAACTAAAAGCTTATGAGGATATTAAAACTGACAGTAGTCTTACTAACAATTGCCGGACTCAATTCTTTTGCCTCCGGACTAAGGAAAGATAACCCTAAAAAAGCATGTACAATAAATATAAGCGCGCTTGACACTTTGAGTGGGTATGAAAAATATTATTCGATTCCTGACGAAACGATGAAAAAGATATTTTCAGACAAACTTGACAGCATGCTGAGCAGCTGGTATGTACAGAATGCATTCCTTCTTGATAGTACAGAACTGGCAGAAGCCGATACCCTCAAACAAACACTACCCGACTCTATTTATATCCAACGTTTACAATCGATGCAATCGGCTGTAAGCTTATCGTTTAACAATACGGTTAAGAGCTTTATTACCATGTATACAGTTCGGAAACCGAAACAGGTGGCTGTAATGCTTGGACTTGCCAATTACTATTTTCCCATGTTCGAAGAAGCTTTGGCTAAGTATGATCTGCCAATGGAATTAAAATACCTTCCTATTATTGAATCAGCATTAAATCCGGGGGCAAATTCGGTTGCAAGTGCCGTTGGGTTGTGGCAGTTCATGTACTCAACCGGAAAAATGTATAAACTCGAAATCAGCACATTTGTTGACGAACGTCGGGATCCTTTAAAAGCAACTGATGCCGCTGCCAGATATTTGAGAGACTTATACAACATTTATCAGGACTGGCATCTGGTTATTGCAGCATACAATTGTGGCCCTGGCAACGTAAACAAGGCCATAAAACGCAGTGGAGATGCCAAAGATTACTGGAAGATTTATTACCGGTTACCTAAGGAGACTCGTGGATATGT
This sequence comes from Aquipluma nitroreducens, assembly GCF_009689585.1. Taxonomy (GTDB): domain Bacteria; phylum Bacteroidota; class Bacteroidia; order Bacteroidales; family Prolixibacteraceae; genus Aquipluma; species Aquipluma nitroreducens. The sequence goes on from NZ_AP018694.1 coordinate 85,541, forward strand.
ACCAGCATTCATTGCTGCCAACTATGTAATGAATTTTTATCAGAGTCACAACATTTTGCCAAAATCGCCTGATTTCCCAATCATTACCGATACGTTAATGGTCAATGACTATTTGCATTTCAACCAGATTTCAGAAATAATTGGAATACCAGTTGAGCAAATTCGCTGTTTGAATCCGCAATATCGACGAGATATTATCCCGGCCAGCAAAGACAAGTCATATAGTCTGGTTTTACCTCAGGATCAAATTTCAGCTTATCTTGAAAACGAAGCAATCATTCATGATCACCGCCGCACCGAATTCTTCCCGAACAATCAAATAATTAATCCGCAAAATAATTTTGCAAGTCATGGCCCTGGAGATATAAAAGGCCGAGATAAAGTCATTTATACAGTAAAATCAGGTGATAATCTCGGCTTGATTGCCGCATGGTTTAGAGTTCGAAGCTCTGACCTGAAATATTGGAATAACATTCATAAAAACTTCATTAAGGCCGGTCAAAAACTAGCGGTCTATGTTCCTGAAGGACATGGAGAACACTACAGCAAGCTCAATAAAAAGAGCTTTTCTGAAAAACAAAAATCGCTGAATGAAAAACCAACGGTCAGTTCAACTCAAAATTTAGCCAGTGCTGCTAAAAAACAATCTACAGAAACCAAATCTGCTGAAAAAACCACTACCCAATCAACGGTGAAAAGTTCATCTGTTGAAAAAAACAATGAGCAAACCGTAGAAAAGGGTGAATTTGTTTATTATAAAGTACGTAAAGGAGATAACTTCTGGTCGATTGCCAAGAAGTTTCCAGGAGTTTCAAACGATGACATCATGAAACTCAACAACATTACACAAGCGAATAGTTTGAGGGTTGGTCAGGTTTTAAAAATACTTCCAAAGGCATAATCCATCTCCCATTCACGGTCACAATACCATTAAGCCGTACATCTGATTCAATAATGCGAATTAGATGTACGGCTTAATTGTTATCGGGAATTTGTATCAGAGTGACTTAAAATAGCCTAACTAGATCATATATTTCTTTGCTAAACCTTTTGCAATAAGAATATCATTCAAACAATAATAATCGTCTATACTTCTTATATCCTCCAATCCGGTTAAAATGTTCTGATCAATCTGAATAAAAATCAATGCCAGATAACGTCCGTATTTTTCCTTTTTGTCTTTAATCGTCTCAATAATGACCTGACTATTTTCTTTCAGATTTTGTTTCACAAATTCAGAAGACTGATTTCCAAGCTCCCATTCCGGAGATCCTTTCTTTACTCCATACACTTCAGGAGTGTCGATACCATAAAGTCTTATTTTTTCGTTGTGAACCCAGGCCGAAAGACCTAAATCAATGTCGATTTCAATGGTATCGCCATCGACTACTTTCCGAATGACAGCATTGTATTGATACATGATTTTATGTTGTTAGTTTACAAACAACAAGTTACAAAAAATGCTGCCCGGAAGCAGCATTTTATTGAAATTATTTTCGAGGTTTTATTTTCGAGGTTTTACGCCCTGCTGTTTCGACATTTCCTCCAGTTTCTGCTGAAACTTAGACTTAACAACAGGCTTCTTCTTATTTATCATGATTTGAGCCCTGATTTTATCTTCATCAATCAGCATGCGGAAAACGTAAATTTGTCCGATAGTGAACACATTGGCCAGAAAATAATAATAGCTCAATCCTGAGGCATAACTATTCAGGATAAAGAGGAACATGACTGGCATAATGTACATCATGGTTTTCATTCCCGGCATAGCCTCTGTATTCTGAGTTTGCGAATTCATGTAGGTTGAGATGATCGTTGTAATCGTCATCAGCAAACAGAAAAGGCTGACATGGCTTCCGTAGAAAGGAATCGTAAATGGCATATTCCAAATTGAATCAAATGTCGATAAGTCGGTTGCCCATAAGAAACTTTGCTGACGCAATTCAATTGAAGTCGGAAAAAAGAAGAACATGGCAATCAGAACCGGGAATTGAAACAACATTGGCAAACAACCACCCATTGGATTCACTCCGGCTTTTTTATACAAAGCCATTGTAGCCTGTTGTTTTTCCATCGGTTTATCCTTGCCAAACTTGGCATTTATTTCGTCAATTTCAGGCTTTAAAGCCTTCATTTTGGCCTGAGAATGGTACGATTTATAGGTAAACGGAAAGATCAATAGTTTTATGAATACTGTAAGCAGTAAAATAATAATACCGAAATTACTAATAAACCTTCTTAGGAAATTGAAAGTCGGAATAATGATCCACTGATTAACCTGACGAACAACAACATAACCCAGGTTGATCTGTTTTTCCATCGAAAGATCATACTGTTTCAGTGTGGTGTAATGACTTGGCCCAAAATAGAACTTCATTTTAATGGTTTCCGAATCTTTACCTTCGTATGGTATGGCCACATCAGCATTAAATTTACCTACATAACGCGGATCTTCTTTGGTTAACTCTGTTTTAATGTCAACAGTTGGGAATGCATCATCGGCTATCAGCGTGGAAGCAAAAAACAACTGTTTGAAACTTACCCATTTGGTTTTCGTGCGCAAACTTTCGGTACCCGATTTACCGGTTGAAAGTTTTTCGACATCATCGTCCTGAAATTTGTAGTAAATGGTGGAGTAATTATCTTCTCCCATCTTCGATTTTCTCTCCTGACGGGGAACATCAATTTTCCAGTTAAAATTCAGGTAGTTGGAGTTGGTTGTTATAACATTACTTAAATTCTTGGTATTCACCTCAAAACCAACCAAATAAGAATTATAGCTCAAACTATATTTATATTCCAGATATTTGCCGTCGCCAGCCATTAACCGCATCGAAACAGTTTTCGAACTATTGGCGCCACCAGTGTTAAACTTTTCCATACCCTCTCTGCCAATTTTAACTTCAGGGCCAGTTATAACCTGACTTGGAGTTGAATCGGATGGAACGAAATAAAACGATTCGGTTTCGATACTACGGTTCTGCGCAAAGAAATTCATTCCGAATTTGCTGGTAGTTCCTTCAAAAAGGATCAGCGGTTTGCCCTCAAAAGTTTTGAAGTTTTTGAGCTCTACGGAATAAATCCGTCCTCCTTTATTCGATAAAGTCACTTTAACCAAGTTGTTTTCAATCGAATAAAACTTTTCTTTTCCGACTGAAGCTTCAGCAAAAACACCGAATTTTTCTTTTAGTACCTGGTTTGCTCCTGAAACCAAACTATCGGCATTTGTGCTTGCAGAAAGAACAGTCTGTGTTTCCTCCAATTTCTTTTCCGACAGAACTTTCTTTTCCTGATCAGCACGAACTAATGCAATTGAATCGCGCTGATGTTTGGCGGCGGCAAGCTGCTTTTCGGATGGCTTATTAAAATAACTGAACCCAATAAGAATTGAGAAAATCAGGACTGCACCTAATATCGTATTTCTATCCATATAAAATAATAATTATTTACCGAGCGCCGCTTTTACAAAAGCAACAAACAACGGATGTGGTTTTAAAACTGTACTGCTATATTCGGGATGAAACTGAACTCCGACAAACCATTTGTGCGAAGGAATTTCAATGACTTCAACCAGATTGGTATCCGGATTTAAGCCCGTAGCTTTCATTCCAGCAGCTTCAAATCGCTCCAGATATTGATCGTTAAATTCATAACGATGTCGGTGCCTTTCTTTGATCTCTGTTTTATTATAGGCTTTGTAGATATTAGAGACTTTATCACTGATCTGACATTTATAGGCTCCAAGCCGCATGGTTCCGCCCTTTTCAGTGATTCCCTTCTGTTCTTCCATCAGGTCAATAACAGGGTTTTCGGTCTTTTCATTCATTTCTGTCGAATCGGCTCCTGCGACTCCCAAAACATTACGGGCAAATTCAATAACAGCAATCTGCATCCCAAGGCAAATTCCAAAGAATGGAATGTTGTGTTCCCTCACATATTGTGTTGCAATAATTTTACCTTCAATTCCACGATGACCAAAACCAGGAGCTACAATAATACCTTTCAGCCCTTCCAGTTTCTTTTCAACGTTTTCGGCTGTAATTTTTTCGGAATGGATCCAACGAACTTTTACTTTGCATAAATTCATTGCACCTGCATGAATAATCGCTTCCACAATCGATTTGTAAGCATCCTGCAACTCAACATACTTACCAACTAAACCGATTTCAATTTGGCTTGTAGGCTTTTTTAGCTTGTTCAGGAAGTCATTCCAGTCGTCCATCTTAGGTTCATCCTTCAATGGAAGCCCCATTTTGCGCAAAACGATTTCATCCAGGCGTTCTTCGCGCATCTTGTTCGGAACTTCATAAATGGTTGCTACATCAATCGATTGGATCACGGCATCACTTTCGACATTACAAAAAAGCGCCACCTTTTTCCGCAGTCCCATATTTAATTCGTGCTCGGTGCGCAACACCAAAACATCGGGTTGAACTCCGTTTTCGAGCAATGCTTTTACTGAATGTTGTGTTGGTTTGGTTTTCAGTTCGCCTGAAGCTGCCAGGTAAGGAACCAATGTCAGGTGAATGACTAAAGCGTTTAAACCCAGTTCCCATTTCATCTGGCGAACGGCTTCAATGTACGGCAACGACTCAATATCGCCCACTGTTCCACCGATTTCGGTAACCACTATGTCGTATTTACCTTTCGAACCCAAAACTTTGATCCGTCGTTTAATTTCATCGGTAATGTGAGGAATAATCTGAACTGTTTTCCCAAGGTAATCGCCACGGCGTTCCTTGTTAATAACCGATTGGTAGATCCTTCCTGTAGTTACATTATTGGCCTGAGAAGTAGGAACATTCAGGAACCGTTCATAATGACCCAAATCGAGATCCGTTTCGGCACCGTCGTCGGTTACAAAACATTCTCCATGTTCGTATGGGTTTAAGGTTCCCGGATCAACATTAATGTATGGATCCAATTTCTGAATGGTTACTGAATATCCTCTGGACTGAAGTAACTTAGCCAGAGAAGAAGCTAAAATACCTTTCCCGAGCGAAGATGTTACACCTCCTGTTACGAATATGTACCTGGTTGCTGACAAAACTTTAGAATTTAATTGTTTTTAAAGCGAGCAAAGTTAATCAATAAAACTTACCTCTAAAAAATGTTATAAAATTTAATAAAGGGTTAACAACAAAAAACCCGCTGAAGTAGCGGGCTTTTTATGAGGCTATTCATCATCTTCCATCGAATCCATGATCCTGATTTTTTCTTTCAGGAACTCGATTTTTTCCTTCGTGCTGGCAATTTTCTGATTGACATCATCAATCAAAGCCGAAGCATTCTTGGTATTGGCGAAGAATCCGATGTTGTTATCAAGCAATGCCAGATCAGTTTCCATCTGTTTTAACTTGACCATATACTTTTCGCGTTCGAAACGCATTTTATTCTGACCTCTTCCTGTAGTTGTATTGTTCACAACCTTATTCTTAAATTTCATCAGGTTGCGGCGTTTCTCATCGATGCGCAAAGCATCAAAATGCTTGTTAATTACATCGCGGAAATCGTTCTGAATGGCGTCTTTATCCTTAAATGGGACATGACCAATATCGGTAAACCTCCGTTGGAAATCTTTCAATTTATCCAAATCAGCGCCATCATCACCACTCAACGAGAATTGTTTCACTTCTTCCAGAAGTTCTTTTTTCATTCTCAGGTTATCGAGTTGTTCGCCATCAATCGATGAAAAATGTTTCGATTTGTTTTCGAAGAAGAAATCGCAGGCAGCACGGAAACGCTTCCAAATGACATCTGAAAATTTACGTGGAACAGGTCCAATTTCTTTCCAGGCTCTTTGAATGGCAATAAATTCATCAGCCGTTTTTTTCCATTCGGTGCTGTCTTTTAAGGCTTCAGCCTGCACGCACAAATCAGTCTTAAGTTGAAGATTCGTATTTTGTTCTTCCTTATTCTGATTGTAGAATTCACGTTTCCGGTCGAAGAATTTATCGGAAGCGATACGGAAACGTTCGTAAATTTTGTTGTTGTCTCTTTTCGGAGCGAATCCAATGGTTCTCCAGATTTTCTGAAGCTCAATCAATTCCTTCGACCGTTCGTCCCAGTCGCGGTGAACATCAATATCGGTATTGGCAATTTCTTCTACTTTTTCGCATAAAGCGATTTTGGCATCCAGATTTTTCTTCTGTTCCGATTTCCGGCCTTCAAAATAATCCTGATGTTTTTTATTGATAATGGATGTAGCTGCTTTGAAACGCTCCCACAGTTCATCTTTTTTATCGCGTGGTACCGGACCAACTTCGCGCCATTGCTCGTGGTATTTCTGTAATACGTTGAATGCTTTAATAATGGAAGGTTCAACCAAAAGTTCTTCTGATTTTTCGCAGATTTCCATTTTAGTTTCCAGATTCTTCTTTAAATCCAGGTCGCGCAGCTCTTTGTTGATCTTGATAAAGTCGTAAAAATTCTCAACATGGTGATGGTAGGTATCCCAAAGGTCTTTCAATTTAGCCTGAGGTACCGAACCAATTTCTCTCCACTGGTTTTGCAATTCGCGGAAATCGTGAAATGTCTTGTTGATTGATTCCTTGTTATTGATGAGCGCTTTAATCTCTTCAATAATCTCGTATTTTTTATGAAGGTTTTCTTCTTTTAATTCGTCAGATCTCTTGTTATGTTCGTTTCTTCTGTCCTGATATTGTTTCAACAGGTTCCGAAGATCTAATTCGTATGGATCGGGTTCTGCCTTGAATTCTTCCATGTTGCCACCAGCTTCAGCAAAAGCTGCTTTCTGTGCTTCAATGTTCGCTCTGTACAGGCGGAAGAAATAAATTTTGATGGCGTCAATATCTTCCCTGACACTCTCAAAATCTTCGTTTGCAAGCAGGGTACGCAAAGCGTTGATAAGTTCTACTTCCGATAAGTTCGCATAATCGGCCAATTTTGCTTTTTTGCTACTTTCTTCCTCATGTTCTTCTTCATCGATCAAAAGATCATCTTCCGAAACGTCGATCAGTTCTTCGATGGTTGGAATAACTTCGGCAACCGGTTCGGTTGTTTCTACTTTGGCTACTTCAGGAGCAACCTCTTCTTCAACTGTCTCAACAGCAGTTTCTGCCACAACTTCTTCAACAACTGCGTCAGTTTCGGTTATTTCAGGAACAGCTACTTCTTCCGCTTCCTGAACAGTTGGTTCAACTGGTTCGGCTACAATTTCTTCTGCAACTTCTTCAACAGCATTCTCAACTTCAACTTCAATTACTTCAACCTGCTCAACAGATTCTTCAGCAATGTTCTGATCATTAACAGTTTCTGGCTCAACTTGTGCACCACTTAACTCTACTTCAGAGTTTTTTAGATCTTTAGGTTCCATAACAAATAAAAATTACTTTGTAATTAACAGAGAATAAAGTATTCTTTCAGCTTACGAAAATAGATATTACAAGCTAATACTCAAAGATTTTAAGAAATAAAAGTGTAAAACTGCCGGATTAATAAAAAATAAGGTTGTTTTACCCTTAGGAAGCAAAAATATAAAGACAAATAACTGACCTAAATTGGAACTGAAAAAAAGTCATTGGGCATTCGAAAGTTTTTTTCTCACGACGAATGCCTTTTTCCTGATATATTTGCACAAAATAAATTTACGATGCGCATCGATATTCTTACAGTTGTTCCCGAATTGCTCGAAAGTCCGTTCCAGCATTCCATTATTAAAAGAGGTCGGGATAAGGGTTTGGTTGAAATTGTTGTACACAACATCCGCGATTTCTCGGAAGACAAGCACCGGAAAGTGGACGACTACGCATTTAGTGGCGGAGCTGGCATGGTCATGACCATTCAACCAATTGAAAGTGCCATTAACTTTCTGAAGGCACAGCGCGAATACGACGCAGTCATTTATACCAGCCCCGATGGCATTCAACTGAATCAAAAAGAATCGAATAAACTCTCGCTACTAAATAACATCATTATTATTTGCGGCCATTATAAAGGCATCGATCAGCGTATCCGCGAACATCTGGTAACCATGGAAATTTCTATTGGCGATTATGTGCTGACAGGTGGCGAATTGGCCGCTGCGGTGATTGTTGACAGTGTGGTTCGGTTAATTCCGGGCGTATTGTCCGACGAAACCTCTGCCCTCACCGACTCGTTTCAGGATAATTTGCTGAGTCCGCCTGTTTACACGCGGCCAGCCGACTACAATGGCTGGAAAGTACCCGAAATTCTTCTCTCCGGAAACGACAAACTGATTAATGAATGGCAGGAGAAACTGGCTTATGAACGCACCAAAAAGCTAAGACCCGATCTGCTAAAAAACGAATAAAAGCAGATCAACATTTAACAGGTGTTTAAAGATTCTATCCGAGATACAAGTATCCCTTTTAAAGAAATGATGGTTTAATCTGCCGCAATGACAGTTTCGTTTTAAGAAATAAAGCTTAAGAATCAAGCGATGAGATCTTTTTTCAAGAAATGAAGGTTCGTTATGACGCGATGACAGTTTCATGTTAAGAAATGATTGTTCATTGTCGAGAAATAAAATCTTTTTTTGAAAGATGAACCTTCCTTATTCAAAAATAAAGGTTCGAATTCTGAAAATGATATTTTGTTCTCAAGTGATGTGTCAATCTTTTAGCGAATATTTCAGGCTATCAGCAGTAAGCTTATCTTTCCTGCGCGATAAATTTTCAGAATACGGAACCAATTTCCCTTTCTTTTTCAGTTCGTTCTTCAGATCGCAACTGGCGCAGCCACCACATAAGCTTTTTTCTTTAGTAATCAGCGATTTGTACAGCGAATACACGGTTATTACACCAGCGGCGGCAACAATAATCAGGGCAATTATATTTTGAATCATGATCTTAATTTTTCAATACATTACTAAAAATTGACGATGCGCTCTTTGTGCCAAATACTTCGTGTCCTTTGTTTTTAAACTTACACAAACAAACTTCCGATCTGAAAAATAGCAAAAGCTGCAACCCACGCAATCGCGGTGGTATACACCGTAGTGAAAAGCGCCCATCGCCAGTTAGCTTCCTTCTTGATGGCTGCAACCACCGCCACGCACGGGAAATAGATCAGAACAAAAACCATCAGGCCAAAGGCCACCAGCGGCGAAAAGACTTTCTGACCGACTTTGGGGCCACGGGTAAAGGTCTGCTCCTGAAGTTTTCCTTTCAGTGATTGCGAATTTTCGTCGGCATTCATACTGGCATGATAAAGTACACCCATCGAACTCACGACAATTTCTTTAGCTGCCATTCCGGTAATGATGCTCATCCCGATTTTCCAATCGAACCCAAGCGGACGAATAGCCGGTTCGATGAAATGGCCAGTCATGCCGATGTACGATTTTTCCTGACGTTCTTCTTCTTTCGACAACTGAATTTGTTCTGACTTTTCAGTTTTTTCATCCGGCGTCAACGTATTGTCAGCTTCAGTTTGGGCCAGCATCGTATCGTAATCTTTCGAGAATTTCACATCGCGCGGATAATAACCCATGGCCCAAATCAGGATCGACGCCAACAAAATAACCGTTCCCATCTTGGTAAGGTATTGCGAACCTTTGTGCCACATGTGAATGGTTGTATTCCTCAACGTTGGCATTCGGTATGGCGGAAGTTCCATCACAAACGGAACGTCCTTCTTGGCGAATAACGTTTTCTTGAAAAACAAACCCATCAAAACGGCCAACACAATTCCGATACAATAAATCAGGAATAAAATAGCGCCCTGGTAACTCACAAAAAAGGCTGAAATCAGCAGCACATAAACCGGCAAACGTGCGCTGCACGACATAAACGGAATAATGAGCATGGTGAGTAACCGGTCGTTACGATTGTCGAGCGTGCGGGTGGCCATTACTGCCGGAACATTGCAGCCAAAACCCATGATGAGCGGGATAAACGATTTACCGTGAAGTCCCATTTTATGCATCAGCTTGTCCATGATGAAAGCAGCGCGTGCCATGTAGCCCGAGTCTTCCATCAGCGAAATGAAGAAGAACAGAATGAGGATGTTGGGGAGAAAAACGATGACTCCGCCTACCCCACCAATGATTCCGTCAATCAGTAAATCTTTCAATGCGCCGTCACTCATCAGCGAACCCAGTGAATCGCCCAGCCAGCCAATTGCGGCATCCATCCACGACATCGGATATGCCCCCAGTGTAAAAGTAGCCTGAAAAGTGAGCCAGATGAAAAAGATAAAGACCGGAAATCCCCAAAGCCGGTGCGTCAAAACCTTATCGATTTCGCGGCTTTGGTCGCGGCGCACCTGCGGCCCATTGCGGTAAGTTTCTTTCAATGCTCCGGCAATAAACCCGTATTTGGCATCGGCAATCAGTGTTTCCGACTGATCCTCAAATTTCTTCTCCAACCTTGCCGTTTCTTCGTTGGCGATTTGCTTCACAACCTCAAAAACCGGACTATCGGTCAGTAAATTCAAGGTATGTTGATCTTCTTCCAGTAACTTAATAGCCAGAAACCGTGTTGAATATTTCTTCCGCTTCTGGTCATCCTTTTTCAGTTCCTGCTGAATATTTTGGATCGATTTTTCAATTTCTTCACCATAGTTAATGTGGATGTGACGCACAATCGGATCGCGTTCTTCATACACTTCAATGATCCGGTCGAACAGTGCTTTCAGGCCTTTGCCTTTTGATGCAACTGTTGGGACAATTGGTATTCCCATCATTTCACCGAGGTGTGTATAATCCAGTTTCGCCGATTTTTGCTCCAGTTCATCGTACATATTCAGGGCAATCACCACCTTGATATTCATGTCGATCAATTGCGTCGTCAGAAACAAGTTGCGTTCCAGGTTTGAAGCATCCACCACATTTACCACCACATCGGGTCGCTTTTCAGCAATCTGGTTACGTACGAACAATTCTTCCGGAGAATATTCGGTAATGGAATAGGTTCCCGGAAGATCGGAGATCACAAACGTATAATCGTCCTGTTTAAACCTGGCTTCCTTGGCATCAATAGTCACTCCTGCATAGTTGCCAACCCGTTCCTTCGATCCAGAGGCGTAATTAAACAGCGTTGTCTTGCCACAATTTGGGTTTCCAACCAGGGCAACTGTAATTGTTTTTCCTTTTTTTACCCCGGATAATTTTTGGCGGTGCTCGTCGATGGTTCCCTCATAATGTGAGACCAGTTCTTTGGCCATCGATGGCGATACGACTTCAATCAGGTCGGCTTCGCTGCGGCGCAACGACACCTTGTAACCCATAATTTCGTATTCAACAGGGTCTTTCATTGGGGCATTCTTGATCACTTTAACCATTTGCCCTTTAACAAATCCCATTTCCGAAATGCGTTTCCGGAAAGCGCCCTGCCCCAGTACATGAACAATCACGCCCCTGCTTCCAGTCGGCAAATCGGCCAATCGGGTGCTTTTTATTTCTGTTTCTGTATCGCGAATAAACATGTTTTCAGTTTTTAAAATTCCAATCCCAACCGAACCAATCCAACCGTGGCATTTTTCAATTGAACGTCAGTTCCACCCGGATGCACCACGTATTGCATTTCTGGTTGCAAATAAATCTGATCTGAAATCTGAACTTTGTAGGTCAATTCGAAGGTAGTCTCGTCCTGCCCACGCTCTTTGGTCAACATGCCATCGGCAATTGCCAGGCCCAGAACATCAGTACTTTTCTTCGAAAGCAAACCGGAATACGTGCATCCAGCACCCAGATAACCGAAATTATCGTTACGCGGACTGATGCCCAATTGGTAGAAAACGCATAATCCATGCCGCCCGTTTGCATAAACCTGATGATCGCCCACCAGGTAAAACCCGTAATCGTGAGTCAATGTATTACCGGTTTCCGAGTTTATCACTTCGCTCTCCGGACAATGCTGGTGAAAAAAGAAACCTGCTTTCAGCACATTATTCATTTTTTGATTGGCCTCCCAGGTATATTGGCCTTCTGTTACCCAAAGCAATCCCTGAAGATGATCCAGACTCCATTTTGTGTTGTAAGGATTGTCATCAAAATCAATTGGACAACCTTTGTAAACAGCAGTTTTCATACTTACACGTTTAGACACATCGTAACAGAGCGTGATTCCCGGCGAGGTTAACGGGAAAATTGGCGCAAGAATATTGTCTGAAATTACGGAATGAACGCCAAACGAACTGTTCAGGAAAAGTGAACCCACTTCGCTGCTTGCAAATTCAGCATTCAAATCCTGAAGTCCAATTGTTGCTGTAACATTTCGAAAACATTGCTTGAACCACAACTCATACAAGAATGTATGGTTTCCGGCCTCAATGTTCGAAGCAACCTGAAAATCGCCAATCAAGTTGGCTGAAGGTTCTCCGCCATGTGAATTGGTTCCATGAACTAAAAATTTGCCTCCCTTCCAGAGGCCGGCTTTCTCTGCATCGAATTGTAAAAATAAGTCGGCCAACCCGAGGTAGGTAGTTCCAGTTGCAATTCCACCCCTGAAATTGGATACAAAATCACCTTTGTAAGTTGCATTTACCTGCCAGGCACATGATTTGAGACTATCAGCAGTTTCTGAAAATCCATTTATAGTAATTAGAAATGGCAGCATAATTAACCCTTTCTTCAAAAAATGTAAACCCATAAAATGTCAATTTTTGGTCTTGTAAAAATAGACATCAGGGTTTGGGGCCACAATCCCCATTTATGGGGATAAATGAATGGGAGTTGAATCGAAAAAAAGATTCAGGATTAATCAGCAATCCGATTAACCACACTACAAAAAGAATGTAACAACATGAAATTGAAAGGAATGAAACAATCGAGCTTGTGGATTTGATATTAGCAGGGTTGCCTAAAGTTATCCCCGAAGTATACTTCTTAACTAATAAAGACTATCCACAATTAGCAGAATCATCATCAACAAATAAAGGAAGTTGAGCTTCAGGAAAGAAGCACGGATTGGAATGTCTTTTTTTACCAGAATGCCGACTGACAACGAGAATAAAAGATAAAAGGTGTAAATGAGCAGAAAAAACATGGTTATCGATCCTTGAAGGACAGTCATTGCCACAATAAATGAAGTTGCAACTGTTGCCAAAATCCATGTAAAACTAAGTCGTTTAATCTGGTTGTCGTTAAACACTGTATTCAAACTAGGGTAACCTGCCAGCGTATATTCCTTTCCAAACATGAGCAGCAACAACCAAAAATGAGGAATTTGCCCAATAAAGAAGAACAAGGAAACCCAAAGAATGTGTTCATCAAATAACTGTCCACCACCTGCAAACCAACCAATAAACGGAGGCAATGCCCCAACCAGAGAGCCCGGAACAACAGCAAATGCCGTTACTTTTTTAAGTGGGGTGTAAATAAGATTGTATGATATTAACGTCAGAAAACTGGTTAGAAAAACAATGGGGGGAAAACTGAAAAGCAATATAAAAGCCCCATAGGCAAAAAACGCAAAAGCTACTCCTATTGCAGCTTTCAGACTGATTTTACCTGAAGGTATCGGGCGATTTTTGGTGCGAGGCATCAAAGCATCCGTTTTGTATTCCTGAATGTGATTGATGGCTCCCGAACTGCACGACATCAGAAACACTCCGAACAACAATGACCAAACATCACTATTCAACGTGCCGGTTTTCAAGGTATATCCAACCAGTGCAGATAAAGCAATGGGCAAAGAAATTCGTACTTTGCCCAGCTCAAGTATTATTTTTATCCAGAAAGACATGATGACTAAATGGTTAATTGTTAATGAAAAATTGTAAATGGTCAATAATTAATCATTTAGAATTAACCATTGATCATTATTTAAGCGTTTTCAGGTATTCGGTGATCTGCTTGATATCGTCCTCCGAAAGCTGCCCAACGTAGGGTTGCATCAAACCTTTATTATAGCCTTTCACGATATCGGCATTCGGATCGTAAATCGATTTTTTGATGTATTCGTCATCTACTGTCACTTCACGGTCGTTTCCGCCAGTAGTTACCGTAACTTTATGACCATATATTCCTTTAAATGAAGGACCGACCAATTTGTTTCCATCAACCGTATGACAGGCAAAGCAACCAATGTTTTTCATGATCCGTTTCCCGTTGGCTGTAGGCGAATCAACAACTGCTGCATCAACATGTTTGGTTGTATCAACATACCAAGCATTGAATTTCTGTTCGGGCATCGCCTTCACATAAGTGTACATGTATGAGTGATCCAATCCGCAGTATTCCGAGCAAAACAATTCGAAAAGGCCTTCCTGTTGGGCGATAAACCATGCCGATTTTTCTCTTCCCGGAACAACATCCTCTTTAATCCTGAAAGCAGGAATATAAAAACCATGTATTACATCCATCGAAATCAGTTTCAGCTTCACTGCTTTATTCATCGGAACAAAAAGGGTATCAGTTGTTTTCCCATTTTCATATTGAAAGGTGTAGTTCCACATCCGGCCAGTAACCTGGATATTAAAACTGTCTTTCGGAGCATTCCGCATAGGCACCCAGCCAGCCCAGCCGTAATAAAACATGACCAACACGAGTAAGGTCGGAATTACGGTCCAGATAATCTCAAGCTTTGTACTTCCCTCAATTTGAGTAGCCACAGGATTCTTTTTCCTGTTGTATTTGTAAATGAAATACAACATTGTAAATGTCAATCCGATCAGGAATACGAAAGAAATGCCCATAATTATCATAAAGGCCTTATCGACACCTGTTACAAAATTGGATGCATTAGTGGTAGATGATAGGATATACATAGCTTTTATCTGTAATAATAATCTAAAAATGTGATGAATATGATTGCAAAGAATACCAGTGCCACAAAGCCAACCATAAATCGCAAAAAGGGCTGATCAAATTTAAGGTGCATGAACCAGGTCAAAACCAACACTGATTTAATCGTTGAAAATATGAGGGCACCCAACACGGAGTAGCCGCCTAAGTTAATTTTGGTAATCCCGATCGACATGAAAGTCAAAATGATCAATGTGATCAGAATGTAAAAATAAACTTTGTAGGGTACGATATGATGTTTTTCTTTTTCCATACTTGAAAGCTTTTTCTTAGTGAATTAAATAGAACAAAGGGAACAGGAATATCCAGATCAAATCGACCAAATGCCAATATAATCCCGCATTTTCGAGTAGCGATGGCCGATTTTCATTTACTATTCCTTTCTGAACCTTATTCAATGCCACAATAATGATGATCATACCAACAATGATGTGCAGCGCATGCAATCCGGTCATCACGAAATAAAGTCCGAAGAACAGGATTTCGCCTTTACTCATCTCATTAACCAAATGCTGCGATCCGGGCCAAATGCCATGTTCAAACTTAACTCCCCACTCAAAATATTTATTGATCAGGAATATCAGTGCAAGCATAATGGTCACCTCAAGTAAAAATATGGTGAGCCCTTTATTCTTTTTCTGAAGTGACGAAGTCGACATCGCAATTGTCATACTACTCACCAAAAGAATAACTGTATTGATGGCACCGATTGTCAGATTTAATTCTTCCCCTGCCAAACGAAAAGCTTCCGGATTCAGAAACCGGTAAATCGAATAAACTAAGAACAGGCCTCCAAAAAGGAGAAGTTCGGTGAATATAAAAAGCCACATTCCCAATTTAGATGCTTCCTGATCGTAATGTGGGTCTGAATGTTGTGTTGCATTTTCCATAGAAAAGGTATCCAGTGATTAGTAATTGTAAGGTCCGTCTTTTTCTCCGTAAACAGGTATTTCGTCAAAATTCTCAACCGGAGGTGGCGATGGTACTGTCCATTCCAGTGTTTTTCCATGCCACGGATTTATTTCAGCAATCGGGCCGTTTTTCGCAGAACGGAACAGATTTATAATAACGATTACCAGGCCAAAAGCCATCACCCAAGACCCCAGCGACGATAAAATATTTGCAGCATGAAATTCGGGCAGATAATCATAGTAACGGCGGGGCATTCCCATCATTCCGAGGTAAAACATAGGCGAATACAAGGTAAGGAATCCAACTGTAAAGAAAGCCCAGCCCATTTTTGCCCAGGCTTTATCGTACATCCGTCCGAACATTTTAGGATACCAATAATGAATGGCACCAAAGAAAGCAAAACCTACACCACCAAAAACAATGAAGTGAAAGTGTGCGACCACAAATGCCGTATCGTGCACATAAACATTGGTTGCCAATGCGCCCAAAACCAATCCGGAGAAACCACCAATCATGAAGACAAATATGAAAGTCACCGCCCACAGGAACGGAATCTCGGGATTGATAGATCCCTTGTGCATGGTCGATATCCAGTTAAATACTTTAATGGCACTCGGAATCGCAACAATAAATGTCAGGATTGAAAAAGTGTATTGTGCAGTTCCGCTCATTCCTGAAGTAAACATGTGGTGACCCCAGACGAAGTAGCCCACAAATGCGATAGCCAAAGTTGATGCGATAATTGCTTTGTAACCAAAAATATGTTTTTGCGAGAATGTCGGTATAATTTCAGAAATGGCACCCATAGCCGGAAGAATCATCACATAAACCGCCGGATGTGAATAAATCCAGAACAGATGCTGATATAAAACCGGATCTCCACCCAATGCAGGATCAAATACGCCGATGCCAAAAATACGTTCAAGAGCAACTAAAACCAAGGTGATACCTACAACCGGAGTAGCCAAAAGCTGAATCCAGGCAGTTCCGTATAACGACCATGGAAACAATGGCATTTTAAACCAGGTCATACCCGGGGCACGCATCCGGTGAATGGTCACGATGAAGTTCAATCCTGTTAAAATGGAAGAAAATCCGAGCACAAAAGCTCCGAATATGGCCGGGAGCAGGTTGGTTCCCGTTTTAAAACTGTATGGCGCGTAAAACGTCCACCCTGTATCCGGAATTCCATTGCCAAATAATACTGATGCAATTACAAGGAAAGCTCCCAGAACATAAATCCACCATGAAAGCAGGTTCAGTTTCGGAAATGCGACGTCCTTGGCTCCAATCATGATGGGAAGCATGAAGTTTCCAAAAACCGCAGGCAGTCCGGGTATCACAATCATAAAAATCATGATGACACCATGAACTGTAAATACAGCATTGTAACTTTGCGGCCCCATGATGGTTCGTCCCGGAGCAATTAATTCAAGTTTCATGGCTAGTCCCAGGGCAACGCCCACCAGGAACAATGTCATCATCGAAAACATGTACAGTAATGCAATTCGCTTGTGATCGGTCGAAAATATCCATGCGAAGATTCCCTTGTATTTACCTTTGTAATCGAGGTAATTTACGTCATGCGGGATTTGAGCTGCTGTTTGCATAAATCAAATATGTTTGTTTATTTTTTTCTTTTAGGTTTAAAAATCAGGATCAGGAAGAAAACCAAGGCAAAAAACAAAATCAACGTCCCTGATATTTTGGTAACATTGAGCACATATGCTTTTCCAACCGGATCGTACGAGAAACAGTACTGCATAATTTTATTGATGGTTGGCGCCGACATGCCTTTCGACGATTCGACAATAGCCATTTTTAAATCGAATGGAAGAAAATAGATTCCATTTAAATAACGGGTTATTTTACCTTTGGGGCTGACCACGCAAATAGATGCTGCATGTGTAAAATCCATTCCTGCCCTTTTGTATTTAAATCCAGTCGCATTAGTTCCTTTGGCAATACTTAAGCTGTCCGAAACAAAGAAATGCCATCCTTTAGCTATTGCTTCCTTTTTATTGACCAGATTCAGGTAATTCGCTTTTTTCTTTATGCCCAGATCAATGGTTTCCCGCGGATCAAAACTGATGGTCAGAACCTGATAATCAACTCCGGGAACCATGTCCGATTCGTCCATGACTTTAGCCAAACCTTCCATTAGCGGACTGCAAATGCCGGGACACCTGAAATAAACCCAATTAATAATGGTTGGTTTGTCGATTAAATCGGTCAGACAAACACGTTGGTTATTTTCATCGATCAGATAAATATCGGTTGGGAGGAAAGTATCAAGATGTTCAACAATTCCAATTTCAGGATCTTGTGTTTTATCGTCAAAAACCTTTTGACCAAATAAATTTATTCCGGAAAGAAGTAAAATAAAAGTTAGGGAAAAGAACAGTTTGCCTGAACCCACGCGAAAAGTAAAATCAACCAGCAGAGAAAATAAAACACGTATTTTGACTTTCTGACCCATAGGAAATCGTTGCTTTTGGTACATTTTGATTCTTGGTTTTCGACAAATAGTTTAACCGGTCTAAATCTGTTTTGTCCTAAGAAACCCCAAACAGTTGTGAATGTTTAATAAAAACGAAATAATCGTGCCTTTTTTCAAACTTTTTTTTCTAATTCATGGATGGTATATTTCACCACGAACAGTCACAATACTTACAATTTACTTTATGTCAGCAAATTACTATCTAAAAGTGGAGTTTAGTCAAATCGTCGTGAATTTGCACTATAGTTCCCAGAATTAAATTGTTTCAATTTACCACATATTTTGATTTAACTATCTAATTCCTGAACTGTTTTTCGAAACATCACCTTATTTACAGCAACTACCTTTTTCAACCATCGCTTTGGGTGCCAGTTTCTCTCCGGTAGGACTTACATAAGGAATTCCCAATGACATTCCTCTCAAAATAAAAAGAACTCCGAGCATGAACACAAAATAAGGTACTACCCGTTGCATCTTCGAACGAATTCGTTGACCAATAGCATCACTTGCCAAAGTCGCAATCAGCAGTAATGGAATGGTTCCGATTCCAAAAAGCATCATAAACAGAGCGCCAGTTATTACTGTTCCTGAACTGATTGCTCCCGCAATGGCAACATAAACCAGTCCGCAGGGCAGCAAGCCATTAAGGATTCCAATCATTAGAAGTGAAGAATATGAACGATCCGTGAAAAGTTTCTTTAGCCTGAGAATCAACCTTGACGCGAAACCGCTAAATAAATTTCCGATGGTAATTTTTTCACGAAAGAAGAAGGGAAATAAAACGCTTATTATCATGGCAATACCAAGCAGAATTGAAGTCCATTGCTGAAATCCGGCCAGACTAATTCCACGCCCCAGCAATCCGAACAAAATGCCAATAAAACTGTAAGTAAGCACCCTACCCGAGTTATATAAAATTGCTCCGGTAATTTTTGAAAGCAAATTGTGTTTTTTCAGCGGAAGCGCAACTACGATTGGGCCACACATTCCGATGCAGTGAAAACTGCCAATTAAGCCAATGGTTAAAGGTGTAATGAAGTCCATATAAAAGTTTAAGGTTTAAAGTTTAAAGTTCCGGGCTTCGGGGTGCAGGTTGTTCCGTAAAACTCGTATCTCACAACCCGAAACATTTTTACTGTTTACTGAGACTGATCACTGCTCACTAAAATATCCTCTTCCTGATAATACGAAACTTTGTTTGCCGACCAGTCAATTTTAACGGTGTATCTCCCACTCTTCAGGCTTTTTAAACCAATCGACTGGCTATAATTGTCAGTCAGCTTCAACTTGATGGTCTCATCTCTTTTTTCTTCAACCGGACTGTAAAAATGAATATTCCCTGAATAATCAGACAACCCGGAAAGCTTTGGGAAAGTCAGTTTAAGCGAGTCATCAGTTTGTTCGAGCCGAATCTTTTCAGGCAGCGCCGCTGTATTTTTCACCTCTTCGATGTGCTGCTGGTAATTGACCGATTTCTGATAATAATCATTGTCCACCAAGTCGTAATCCTGACGTACAGCAATCGAAACCAGATAGATCATTCCTCCGATCATCACAACCAGTGCAATTACGATTCCTGTTCCCCAATTGATTTTCATAAACTAAGCCTCCCCCTTCCCCCTCCCAAAGAGGGGGTAAAAAACCAACGATTTTGTTTTATATAAATCTTCATCTCACTATTTTTGCTTGATGCACTCTTCAAGTCCCCTCTTTGGGAGGGGATTTAGGGGAGGCCTCGGTTTTTATTTATCCAGCGAATTAGGCCCTACAAATGTTGAGGAAATCGTGTTGATCAGCTTCCCGGCTTCGTAAACACCTATCTCCAAATGATTGTTCGACGATTTAACATCCGATTTTTTCAGAACGATAAGCAAATTTCGTTGCGCCACTTCACCCTTTCCAGCCTTGAGCGAATCGCCCATCACCAGGATTTCACCTTCAGGAAATAATAGTTTTAAGGCGACCTTAACATCAGAATTCGTTTTGTTGACTAATTCTAAATTATAAAGGTTGCTGTAACTATCTGGCCCATATTCCTGAAACATGGTTCCCTGGGCACGGATGATGTGTGTTTCAAAACTTCCACGCACCGTAAACAGGTAGGTAATCAGAACAAGTAATGAAAACAATACCGCAGAATAAGCGATAACCCGTGCATTAAACTTAACCTTTTTCCCTTCTGAAATTGATTTTTCGGAAGCAAAACGGATCAATCCGGTGGGTTTATTGATTACACTCATCACCGAATTACAGGCATCGATACAAGCGGTGCAGTTAATACATTCCAATTGGGTTCCGTTGCGAATGTCAATACCGGTTGGGCATACTGCTACACATTTGCGGCAATTGATACAATCACCTTTCTCACCTCTGCCACGAGGTTCGCCGCGCTTATAATCGTAAGCAACCAAAATGGTATTGACATCAAGCATTACACCCTGCAAACGGCCATACGGACAAACCATGGTGCAAACCTGCTCGCGAAACCAGGCAAAAACGAAATAATGCGCCCCGGTAAAAGCCCAAACACCCATCAATATTCCAAATCCTTCCAATGGCCAGCCTTTCAGCATTTGACCCACCTCACCAGTGCCAATTACATAGGCCATAAAAGTCAGAATTGTAAAAAACGAAATGATCAGGTAAATTCCATGCTTAAGTATTCGTTTAAGCATTTTTGTGGCGTCCATTTCCTGATTCGCAAGTTTTTGTTGCTCACTTGAATCACCATCGATCAGGTATTCAATAGGGCGATACAAAAACTCCAGAAAAACAGTTTGTGGACAAACCCATCCGCAAAAAATCCTTCCGTAGATAACAGTAAACAGCACGATAAAAACAACAAGCGCTATGACGGCAAGTACCAGTAAATAAAAATCCTGTGGGTAAAATGTACTACCAAACAATACAAATTTTCGTTCCAGAAAGTTCAGGAAAACCAGCGGTTCGCCCCTGAATTTCAGAAAAGGCGCCAGGTAAAAGAATGCCAGCAATGCCCAGGCAATTACCCTGCGGATATTGTACAGTTTGCCTTTAGGCATTTTGGGAAACAGCCAAAGTCGCTTACCTTCTTTACTGAAAGTGGTTGGTCGGTCTCTGAATGTTGATTCCCGGTAGTCTTCAGGGTTTTCCATAAGTTAATCTTATTAAGTTCTGTGATCAATTTAATGTCCTAACTTTCTCACCCCAAACCCCTGAAGGGGCTAAGGCTCCAAGTATTGGAAATGCTCGCAGACAGCAAAAGTCCCCTTAAGGGGATTTAGGGGTAAATGAAAAATGAATACCACAGCATTTCAATTCCAATACTTATTAGGCAGTAGCATCAGAAAACTGCTACCTTCTACAAATCTTATTATACGGGCAATAGCTGCATTTCTGCGAATCTTTGGTTTGTTCGTAACTAACTCCAACAGTGAACATTTCTGAAAGTACTTCAGCAAAAACAGTACGGAACTCAGCACCAACACGCTGAAAAATCAGCTTCTCTCCCTGAAAAATGACATTAGGAACAAATTCTTCCTGAAAAAGATCATCTAATTTATAAATAATCGGATAGATTGGTTCTTCAATTCCTGAACGTTCTAAAATATCCGAATAAATCAGGGTCTGAAATATTTCTTTCCGGCGGTCATAATAATTGCGGTCGACCAATTGCGACCACTCTTTAAAATCGAGCTTTAAATTTCGTCCGGTTTTGTAATCGATAATCCTCAAACCATCAGCGGTTCGGTCAATCCGGTCTACTACCCCACCCACACGAATCTGAATCGTATTGGCTCCTGAAATAACCTCATATTCTGTTGAGTATTCCTTTTCGAGGCTAACAATGTCGAAAGGAGCAAACTGAATGTCATTGGCCAACAACTGAAGAATGTAGTCGCGGATGTGCGAAGCGATTAAAATGCTCTGTCCGCTTAATTTAATGCGCGACGAATCTTCCGGTTTCATCTGGAAATACTGCACAGCAACCGACTGCAAAACAACCTCTTCAATTTTTCGCTTGTCGGCATATAGCATTTGTAAAGCGCCAGCATCCACCGTTTTATTTTCGAACGGACGGTACAACAACTCAATGGCGTAATGAAATAAATTGCCAAACAAAACAGCATCGATCTCTTCCTTCAGCTCGTCCTTTTCCTTGATTCCGGCGATATATTTAAAGTAAAACTTCAGCCGACATTCGAGCCAGGTATTGATAGCACTCGGACTCAGATTCCGCTCCGAATACATGTCGGTCAATTTCTGAATATGTGCTTCATTAGCCTCCACCCGAATAGCTTCATTGTTTGTGCCTTTGAAGTTGAAACTCAGGTTCAGTTCTTCGATCTGAAATTCAGAATCGTAAATGAGCTGGTACAAAAACCTGCTTTTTTCTGACGACGAAATGCCTTCGGTAATTGAATTGTAAACGATCACTGTATTTTCGGTTCGTTGAATCAACCGGTAGAAATAGTAGGCATACATCGCATCGCGGTCCTCGTAGGTAGGCATCCCAAAACCTTTCCGAAGGTGGTACGGAACAAACGAATGGCCAGCAGCAATCCGAGGCAAAAAACCTTCGTTGGCCGAAAACAACACCAGATTTTCAAAATCGAGGCAGCGCGTTTCGAGCAAACCCATGACTTGCAAGCCGGTTAGCGGTTCTCCTTCAAACGGAATGGAAATTCGCCGCAAACTCTGATCAAGCAACCGATAGACTATTTTAACCGGAAAATCAGGAACATTCAATCCGAGCAAAGTATCTTTCAAACGCTGAATGGCCAGGTAGGCCTGATAAAGATATTCCGATTCGAGCCTTAACTTTTCATTTTCAGCCTGATCGAATTTGGGTGCAAGCTCTTTCAGCACATCCAGAAAATAGTCCAGAATTTGCGTCCAATTTTCGGGATACGAAAATATTTTCTCGACAAACGGGCTGAAATTAAGTTCCGAAGCTTCGATGTAAACCTTGTTCTTTTTATGGATTCCGGAGACAAAAAGTTTGATTTCGGGATTGACAACAAACTGGTGATTTAAAAGCGCAATGACCGGTTTGTAGTAAAACACCGGCGACTTCTGCGATTTCCGTATATTTTTCTGAAGGCTGATCAATTGCGAAATAAACCCGTACACAGGCGTATTGGTAAACGGATAGCCCATGGTAATGTTGATGTCGGCGAAACTTGTTCCGACTGAGGAAATCACCGGGATCAGCAGGTTTTCATCAGCCAAAACAAAGGCCGTATTGTCGAAACGCTTGCTGAGCTTGAAACTATCTAAAACCTGTGGCAGGTTAATCGCCTGCGCCTGGGTGATGTTTCCTGGAACCGACACCAGCGTAATCTTTCGCTCACTGGTTTTCACCTGATTTTCAGGAACAAAATTTTTCGGCGCTGGAAACTGGACGAGGTTTGTTCGCAAGAACCGACCGGCTTCATTTTCGGCGTCTTTCAGGTAAAATTCATCGTAATCCCAAAAGAACATCGCACGTTTCTGATTCTCTAACTTCTTAAAAATCGCCTTCTCGCAATTATTCAGGGCATTAAATCCAATGAAAATGTATTTACCGGCACTCAGTGTTTCAGGCAAATCTTCGGTCAATCCTTCAGCAACTTCGCGGTAAATCATTCCTGAATAAGCAATGTCATTCTGTTTCAAAGCCTTTCTGAATCGGTGATAGATTTCGGCTAGCTTAATCCAGATGCCGATAAATTTATCTTTATTGAACGAATTGGGTACCTTTTCCAGATTGCCCCAAAACTCTTCAATTGCCCGTTTCTGTTCATCAGTCAGATAGTCAAACTGATTTTCGAGCTCTTTCAGGTCGGCAATATTGCGGAACAAATCGTCTGCATTCAACAAATATTTGTCAATGTCGTCGAAATCGGCCAACAAAATTTCGCCCCAAAAGAAAAATTCATCCAACGGCTCCTGATGTCCGGTTACTTTGCTGTAAACCTCCTGAAGTTTTAAAACCAGCAAAACCTGATCGGCTTGCTGCAAGCCGGTTAGCGACGAAATAAGTTCGTTAATGGTGATTATTTCAGGTGAAAGAATTGGCTTTTCAACCAGTTCGTTGAGGTAAGCAGTAAAAAATACGCCTGCTCTCCTACCCGGAAAAACAAGGCAATATTCGCTTAATTCTGAACGGTAATTGGTATATAAATAGTTAGCAACCTGCTTTAAGAATGGGTTCATTAGAAATATGATCTTTGATTCAATTGATAGCCTTCGTCGAATTATCAGGCTTAAAGGTAAAATTAAATATCTTCCAAATTGTTAAAGAAATCGAATCACATTATTAAACTAAATATTTTTATGAGTTAAAATTGCTTGCGACAATACCTAAATCTCAAATACAGATAGCCCGAAGGGCTTCTATGACAATAGAAAAACCAAATCAGGGGAAATAATTGCCCGTAGGGCATTAACAATTGAGATTCCTTAAAGCTACTCAAAATCATATTTTTAGCACGACCAAAAAATTGTACTTTTACTTATCGATTAAATCCATTAACACCATATTTCATGGCAAACACTTATACACAATTGTATATACATTATGTATTTGCGGTACAAAATCGGCTATCATTAATCAATGATAACTGGCAAAGCGACCTTTACAAGTATATGAATGGAATCATAGAACAACAGGGGCATAAACCATTTGTGATTAATGGCATGCCTGATCATGTACATGTTCTTGTGAGCATGAGTCCAAAACAAGCACCTTCAGATTTGATGTTTCATATTAAAAGAAGTTCTTCATTGTGGATTAACAAGCATAAGTTTGTAGCTGGTATATTCTCATGGCAGGAGGGTTTTGGAGCATTCACCTATGGGAAATCGCAGTTGCCCAATATATCCAGATATATAGACAACCAGCAAAAACATCATCAGAAACACACCTTTTATGAAGAATATTTAGATTTTTTGAAAGCTTTTGAAATCAAATATGATGAACGTTATATCTTTAAACCAATTGATTAATTCTTTTGTTAATTCCCTACGGGAAAACATCTTTATTAGCTAATTTAATTTCTATTGTCATAAATCTCCTACGGAGAATTAAATTCCATCAACACACTATATATTAGACATTTAAAATTTAATTCATGAAAAAACTCGTTTTAGGAATAATAGTTATTTGCTTCTTTAATAATTTAATTTTTGCACAAGACCGCATCACAGGGCAAACTTTCGCGACCCGTTCGGAAGTGATTGCCCAACACGGCATGGCCTGCACCAGTCAACCACTGGCCACACAGGCGGCACTTGATATTCTGAAAGCTGGTGGAAATGCCATTGACGCAGCCATTGCAGCAAATGCTGTTTTGGGATTGGTTGAGCCTACTGGCAACGGCATTGGCGGCGATTTGTTCGCCATTGTATGGGATGCCAAAACTCAGAAACTATACGGACTTAATGCCAGTGGACGGTCGCCATACGACCTGAACCTTCAGTATTTTATTGATCGTGGAATTAAAAAAGTGCCGTCACATGGTCCACTTTCTGTTTCGGTGCCGGGATGTGTTGATGGATGGTTCGAACTAAACAAAAAATTCGGAAAACTCCCGATGTCCGAAATCCTGAAACCAGCGATTAATTATGCCCGCGAAGGATTTCCGTTAACTGAAGTAATTGCCTATTACTGGAAATCGAACTCCAAACTTCTGGAAAACTACACTGGCTTTAAGGAGATTTATATGCCCGGAGGAAAAGCTCCGGCAAAAGGCGAAATTTTTAAAAACCCATATCTGGCAGCTACTCTGCAAAAAATTGCTGATGGCGGACGGGATACTTTTTACAAAGGTGAAATCGCTCAAAAAATTGTGGATTACGTGAGAAGTGAAGGTGGATTTTTCAGCATGCGCGATTTTGCCGATCACCATTCGGATTGGATTGAACCCGTTTCGACCAATTACCGCGGGTATGATGTTTGGGAATTGCCACCAAACGGGCAGGGAATTGCGGTTTTGCAAATTCTGAATGTGTTGGAAAAATACGATATTAAATCGATGGGATTTGGCAGCGCCGAATACGTCCACACCTTTGTGGAAGCCAAAAAACTGGCCTTTGAAGATCGGGCTAAATTTTATGCCGATCCTGATTTCAATAAACTGCCGATCAAAGGTTTAATCTCGAAAGAATATGCCACAGAAAGAAATAAACTCATCAATCCCGACCGCGCTGCAAAGATTCTTCCGGCCGGAAATCCGGAACATGGAAACACCATTTACCTGACAACTGCCGATAAGGATGGAAACATGGTTTCGCTCATCCAGAGCAATTACCGTGGAATGGGTTCCGGAATGACTCCCGGAAAACTGGGTTTTGTACTTCAGGATCGGGGTGAGATGTTTTCGCTCGATCCCAATCACCTGAATAAATTTGAACCGCACAAACGTCCGTTTCAAACCATTATTCCGGCATTTATTACCAAAGATGATAAGCCGTATATCAGTTTTGGACTCATGGGCGGATCAATGCAACCGCAAGGACATGTTCAGATCATTGTCAATTTAATCGACTTCGGAATGAACCTTCAGGAAGCAGGCGATGCGCCACGAATTTGCCATGAAGGATCGAGCGAACCCACCGATGAAAAAATGACGGACGGCGGAATTGTTTACCTCGAAAGCGGGTTCGATTATGGAACGGTACGCAAATTGTTAGGGAAAGGACATTTGATTCAATATACCAACGGAATTTACGGGGGTTATCAGGCAATCAAATGGGATGATCAGAATAAGGTTTATTTCGGTGCTTCTGAATCGCGAAAAGACGGACAGGCTGCCGGATATTGAAGGATTGAATTATTGAAGAACTGAAAGCCAATTTGGCAAAAGCAACCAAAACCGCATTTTAAATGTCTTAGTAACAAATAAAATAAGCTACATGAAAACAAAAATTTTAGCACTATTCATTGCATTGCTTCCATTGATGGCGATGAGTCAGGAAGTTATCCAGGGCAAAGAAACCCCTTACATCGAAGTGGTTGGAAACGGTGAAATGGAAATCATTCCTGACCAGATTTACATTTCGTTTACGCTGAAGGAACGGTTTGAAGGGAAAAAGAAAATCGAAATTGAAGATCAGGAAAAAGAACTCAAGAAACGACTGATGAAACTTGAAATCGATTTGGCCGATTTACAATTGGCTGATGCAAACTCAGATTTCATCAAAATCAAGCGTAAAAAGAATGACGTAATTGCATCTAAAGACTATATCCTGAAAGTCACTTCAACTGGTACGCTAGCCAAAGTCTTTGATTTATTGGATGAGATTGATGCGTTCAATGCAGGCATTCAACGGGTTGACCATTCAAAAATTAAAGATTTCCGTAAAGAGGTAAAAATGCAGGCGGTTCAGGATGCTAAAGCAAAAGCAGGTTATTTATTGTCAGCTATTGGTGAAACTGTTGGCAAACCACTTTTCATTCAGGAACGCGAATCATATGACGAAATTCAACCTATGATGCGAAAAGCTGTGATGATGAATATGGCAATGGATGCAGCCCCAGCAGAAGAAGCCTTACCCGAATTATCATTCCAGAAAATAAAACTGAAATACGCTGTGTTTGCACGGTTCGCCATTAAGTAAACAGGGCAAAAGATAAAAAGGAAAGGGCAAAAGTAGAAATTCCACTTTTGCCCTTTTCCTTTATACTTTGTGTTGAAGCTATTTTCCACTTCTGACTTTCTTCACCATTTCAGGTGTTACCGGGTCAAAATTATTTCCAAAACTCGACCGCACATACGATAGAACATCGGCCAGTTGCTCATCGGTAAGTTGGGCATGCGAAGGCATAAAATTCTTATAAACTTCGCCGTTCACTTCAATTTTTCCGCTCAGTCCTTTCATCATAATGGCGATCAACTCTTTCGAATCGTTACCAACCCAACTTCCAGGAGTCAATGGCGGATGCATACCCGGAACACCCGATCCGTCGGCCTGATGACAACTTAAACAATATTGAGCATAGACCGCTTTTCCCGGATGTTCCTTTTCGCCAGAAGCCGTTGGCAAACTTTTACTGATTTCAGTGGCTAGATTTTCAGCACTAACCGGAGCTACTTTTTTGTTTTCAGAAGCATTTTGACAGGAAGCAAACCACACGCTTATCAAAACACAATAAATCAGACGTTTATATATTTTACTCATTGAATTTGGTTAAAATTTCAAGTTCAAGATAGCGGAAATATTTCAATAAGCTATTTCCCATTGTAAAAAATCCGGTAAATCCGGCCTTTCGAATCGTCCGAAACATACAATGAACCGTCAGGCCCTTGTGCCAATCCACATGGCCGATGTTGAGCATCTCCCGGACTTTTCACGACCTCAACTCCTGCAAATCCGCTGGCAAACACTTCCCATTTGCCCGATGGCAACGTGCCTTTAAATGGTACAAATACGACATAATAACCTTCCTGTGGTAAAGGTGCACGATTCCACGATCCGTGAAAAGCAATGAAAGCCCCGTTTTTATATTTTTCAGGAAACATATTTCCGGTGTAAAACAACACATCGTTTGGAGCCATATGAGCTGGAAAAGCCATTATCGGATCGTCGGCCTCCGCGCAACGGCCAGCTTTCTGTCCATCGCCACCATATTCCGGGGCAAGTACTTTTTTATTTTGAGCGCCATCGTAATAGCAATAGGGCCAACCAAAGTTTGAACCATCTTCAACCAGTAAGAATTCCTCGGCCGGAAGTTCAGCGCTTTGCTGATCGTTATACAATTCGGGATAAAACTGTGATAATTGGTCGCGTCCGTGCTGCAAGGCGTAAAGCTTATTTTCCTGATTGTTCCAGTTAATGGCCACCGCGTTGCGTATTCCCGTAGCATACCGGTAGCCGTCTTTGGCCTGATCCTGATTGGGCACATCGTCCTTAAACCGCCAGATTCCGCCGTGAAGTTCAAGTATCGGGCAGGGATCCATTCCGGGCGAACCTTTAGTCCGATCCTGAGTCTGACAGGCATTTGAAGGTGCTCCAACGGTAACATACATGTTTCCAGCCAGATCAAAGGTAATCGGTTTTGTTTCGTGTTGATTTTGGTGATCGAACCCTGTGGCTATAATTTCAGGATTACCCGTAGGCACCAATTCTCCCTCAGTAAGTTTATACCTTGCAATCAGTGTATCAGCACCAACATACACGTAACCTTTGTGCAATTTTATTCCGGTACCATCGTAAATACCATGATATTTGATAATATCAGCCTTTCCATCGCCGTTCTCATCGCGAAGGCAAACAATTCCACCGCCATTTTTGGCTTGGCTAAGCGAAACATACACATCGCCATTTTCATTCACATCCAGATGTCGCGCATGTCCCAAATTATCGGCAAAAACCAATGCTGAAAAGCCTTCGGGAAGTTTTAATTCGGCATTATTTTCTTCAGGAATTGCAGTTTTGTTTGAATTTGACTGGCATGCGGTCATAAAAATCAATCCAATTAGCCAATGAATAGTTGTCTTCATCTGTTTTTTAGTATTAGGTATTTGTCAGGCAATCAATAGCTCGTGGTCTATGTGTAAAACCGGAAACTTAACGTTTTTGTTTACACACAAACTGGAAAAGTTGAGTTTCGGAAAGGTATAAATCTGCTTAAGGCGATTATTATTGCTTCATATTTGGATGAAACTCTTCGTTTGATGTATTTTTGAGCCTTGTTTTAACGCAAGAAACCGATGAAAGGATTATATACAATTATTCTGCTGGTAATGTCTAATACGTTTATGACATTGGCCTGGTATGGACACCTTAAATTTGCAGAATTGAAATGGTTTAGCAAATTGGGAATTATAGCCATTATTTTGATTAGCTGGGGAATTGCCCTCTTCGAATACATGTTTCAGGTTCCGGCAAACCGCATGGGATACAAAGAAAATGGTGGTCCGTTCTCGTTAATTGAATTGAAAGTAATTCAGGAAGTAATTACACTACTCGTTTTTACAGCATTTTCAGTCATACTGTTTAAGAACGAAAACTTCAGGTTCAACCACCTGATAGGCTTTGTTTTCCTGATCCTGGCCGTTTATTTTATTTTCAAAAAGTAGCCAAAAACGTAGTTATTTCTTTTCCTTCAGTTTACGCGAGTGAAATTGCTGAAGGATAGAGCTATCGTTGGCTTCCTTTGATAAAGATTCGATGGTATTGGGTGGAATATCACACAAATCCAAAGCAATCAGTCCATCCAGGCAGTTATTGAATTTCGGATCGACATTAAAACCAATAATTTTCGCGTTCAGCTTGATGTATTTCTTCAGCAGCACAGGCAAACCTGAATTCAGTTCATCCACATCACCAATAAATTTATCAAGCGAATTAATGTCGTTGTCCATGGTTTGCATGATGATATTCAGGTTCTGATCCTCCGTCTTGAATTTATAGGAGTTCCTTGGAGTAATACTTTTAGCCAGTTTCCAGTCGAAATGGTGTGCCATGATAAACTTGATGATCATCTCTTTGGAAGTAGTGGAATAGTCATCAGAAACACTCACCGGTCCCATCAGGTAACGATATTCAGGATTTTTAAGCGCGAAATACAAAATACCTTTCCACAACAAAAACAAAGGCATGGGCTTCCGTTGGTATTCTTTAACCACAAACGAGCGCCCCAGTTCCATGCTCTGGCTCAACATATCCTGAAGGTCGTCTTTAATTTTGAACAAGCTCTGAATATAGAACCCGCGGACGCCATATTGATGCAAAATATCAGCCCCTTTCCCGATTCGGTAGGCACCGGCAATCATTTCAGTTTCATTGTCCCAAATAAACATTTGGTTGTAGTACAAATCAAATTCGTCCAAATCAATGCTACGGTTGGTTCCTTCGCCTACCTGTCTGAAAGTGATCTCACGCAATCGCCCGATTTCAAGAAGAATATTGGGGATCTTCTTTGTCGGAACACAATAAACCGAATAGCTTTTCATCTTGAACAACAAAAACTCAGCGCTCAGACTCTGAAGTTCAGCCATGATTTTTTCATGTGCAATAGGCTCAGCAACCGGTTCAATTCGCTGCTGACGTTTGAGCGAATAATTGAAAAACCGTTTCACTTCAATTTTGGAACAAAGCAAATATGTTTTTGCCCGCAGATACCTACCATACTGATAGATGTCGGTAAATTTATCTTGCTCTGGAACTAAAATCGGATTTCCAATCCTGATTTTAACAGGTTTTTTATGCTGATACAAAATCTCTGTCGGCAGTTTCATATTCTTCAACGATGGCAGAATATTGCCCATCATATAAAACAACCGGCTGTTATTTCCCTGAAAATGGATAGGGACAACCGGCACTTTTTGCTGCCTGATAAATTTCAGTGTATTGTATTGCCACTGCGTATCCGAAAGTACACGGTAGGCATCGAACTGCGATACGTCACCAGACGGAAAAAGACATAAAATTCCTCCATTCTCCAAATGAACCGACGCCTGATCTGTTCCTGAAGTCAATGTACTTTTATCGCTTTTCTTCTGAAAAGTATCTTCTTCGAGAAAGAATTCCCTGATTGGATCAATCTTCTGAAGCAATTGAGTCGACACAATTTGCACATCGGAACGAACCATGCTCAAAATTTTAATTAACAGAATGCTTTCCAACCCACCAAACGGATGATTGCTGACAACAATTACCGGCCCGGTTTTAGGAATGCGCTTTTGCAGCTCCTCAACATCGTACAAAAAATTGATGTTAAGTATTTTAATGAGTTCATCTATAAATTCGAGTCCAACTTTATCGCCAATCTGATCATAAACCCGGTTAAGTTTATCAAAACGTAACAGTAGCATCAGGAATCGTGCAAAATGCTCACCACCAATAAAACTTAGTTTCGGATTTGCTTTCAGGATGTCTTTAGGTTTGAAAAGTTCCATGTTCAGTCAGTAAAGATTAAAATGTTTACAATTACAACTTAAGGTCACTATTGCAAAAGAATTGCTAAAAATGAACATTTTTTTTATTCAATTGTAAAAGGTTTAGCTTAATTCGCATAAAAAATTTCGAAGTTGAACATACTTTATCAGAAATACGACATCAATCAGTGGTTGCCTACCACGAAAAAAGAGGTAGAAGCCAGAGGTTGGGACAGTGTAGATGTGATTTTCTTTACGGGCGATGCTTATGTCGATCACCCGTCGTTTGGAGCAGCCGTAATTGGCCGGATACTTGAGGCAGAAGGTCTTCGCGTTGCAATCGTCCCTCAGCCAAACTGGCAGGACGATTTGCGTGATTTCAGGAAACTTGGGAAACCCAACCTGTATTTTGCAGTGACTGCCGGAAATATGGATTCGATGGTGAACCATTACACCGCCAATAAGCGCAAACGTTCGAACGATGCTTACACTCCCGGAGGACGACAAGGGCAGCGACCCGATTATGCAACGACCGTTTATTGCAACATTCTGAAAGATTTATTTCCTGATGTTCCATTGGTTATCGGCGGAATTGAAGCCTCCCTGCGCCGGGTCACTCATTACGATTACTGGAACGACAAATTGATGCCATCCATTTTGGTCGATTCGAGAGCCGATATGCTTTTCTACGGAATGGGCGAAAAATCAATTCTGGAATACACCGAACTAATCAAAAAAGGTGTCGACTATAAAAAACTGACAACTATTCCTCAAACGGCTTTTCTTGTTCAGAAAAACCAGGACTTTGCTACCAATAAAAAGTGGAACAGCCTCGATTTGTATTCGTACGAAGAATGTTTGGAAGACAAAAAGAAGTATGCCAAGAATTTCATGCACATCGAAGAGGAATCGAACAAGGTTGAGGCCAACGTACTAAAACAGGGAGTTGGCACCCAGCTGGTAATTATAAATCCGCCATGGCCGCCACTCGAAGAAAAGGAAATCGATCGTTTTTACGATTTACCATTCACGAGACTTCCCCACCCCCGCTACAAAAACAAGGAAGAGATTCCGGCTTACAACATGATTCGTCATTCGGTCAACATTCACCGAGGATGTTTTGGAGGCTGCACATTCTGTACTATTTCTGCACATCAGGGCAAGTTCATTGCCAGCCGTTCCGAAGAATCAATCCTGAAGGAAGTTGACAAACTGGTGCTGATGCCCGATTTCAAAGGATATATTTCAGATCTGGGCGGACCGTCGGCCAACATGTATAAAATGAAAGGTATTCATCAGGAAATTTGCAACAAATGCAAACGTCCATCGTGTGTGTTTCCTGATGTCTGCAAAAACCTGAACATCGACCACAAACCAATGTTGGATCTGTACAAAAAAGTACGTCAGCATCCCGATGTGAAAAAGGCATTTATTGGCAGCGGAATTCGTTACGACATGATATTGAAGGAAACCAGCGATCCGCAAGTGAATAAAAACAACATGGAATACTTGCGCGAGGTCATCAAACACCATGTTTCGGGACGCTTAAAAGTTGCACCGGAACATACATCTGATCAGGTTCTGGATTTGATGCGCAAACCATCGTTCAAACTTTTTCATAAACTGAACAAAGTTTTTCAGGAGATTAATAAGGAAGAAGGCCTGAACCAGCAACTGATTCCGTATTTTATTTCGAGCCATCCCGGATGCGAAAATACCGACATGGCCAATTTGGCCGTTGAGACCAAACAACTTGATTTTAAACTCGAACAGGTTCAGGATTTTACGCCAACACCAATGACTCTGGCTACTGTAATCTATTATACCGGATATCATCCGTACACCATGCAGAAAGTATTCACGGCCAAAAGCCAGAAAGAAAAGCTGGCCCAGCGCAAATACTTCTTCTGGTACCAACGCGAATATCATCAGGAAATAAAAAGTGAGTTACTTCGTTTAAACCGCAAAGATTTACTCGACGGACTGTTTGGGAAAGCCACTCATAGTCCCTCGACTTCGACAGGTTCAGCAACCGCCAAGGGAAGGGAATTTAGCCACAAACCAAAACGAAAGTAAAACCATTTAATCCTATAACAATTCAACAATTTATCAATCAACCATTTAACCCTTTATTGTTAACCCATTTACAATGCGAACTATAAAAATTACCGTTCTTCTACTGACTTCATTTTTCCTGAATTCGTGTGCCGCGCTGACCCAAATTGCGCAAACAGCAGCCAGTCAGAATTTGCCATTAACCAATGCTGAAATTGTTGGAGGACTGAAAGACGCGCTTTTAGTTGGAACCGACAGTACAGTTACGCATTTATCTGCCGTCGATGGCTATTTAAAAGATCAGGCCATTAAAATTTTACTTCCTCCTGAAGCCAAAACAATAACCGATCATCTTTCAAAACTTCCCGGAGGAGCGAAACTGGTTGATGATGTGATTGTCAGGATTAACCGTGCTGCCGAGGATGCAGCAAAAGGTGCAAAACCCATCTTTGTGAACACCGTGAAAGAAATGACTTTTACCGATGCATTGACAATTCTGAAAGGCCCAAACAATGCGGCAACCCAATATTTCAAGGACAAAACCGCAACTCAATTGGGAGAATTGTATCGTCCCAAAATTCGTGAATCGCTGAACAAAGGATTGGTAGCAGGTATTTCTACTCAACAATCGTGGAATGAACTGACCGTTCAATGGAACAAGTTGGCAGGCTCAGCAATTGGCAAGATTGGAGGATTGAAAACGGTTGATGTAAAATTGGAAGATTACATTTTACAGCAAGCTTTAAACGGCATGTTTCTGAAAATTGAGGAGCGCGAAAAAGACATTCGCACCAACGCAAATGCCCGTGTAACAGGACTTTTGAAGAGGGTCTTCGGTAACCAGACTCTCATAAAATAGGAATTAGTTATTAGTCAATGGGAAAAGGGAAAATAAATTTTTCATTTTCAAATGACTAATGACTATTTTCAAATAACCGCCCCTGCCAGGTATCCCGTTCTTCCAGCAACTTTTCGAGCTTGGCGGTAAATTCAAAGTTTTTCAGCCCCCAGCGTGGAGCAACTAAAAGCTTATCTGGAGCCTCACTTACAAATCGTTCAACAATGATTTTCGGGTTTAGCAATTCGAGGTATTTCACAGTCAAATCCAGGTATTCTTCAATAGTAAACATCGGGAATGCATCCGGACTTTGCTGATATTCGCGGTGCATCCGCGTTCCTTTGTGGATTTGCAATTGGTGCAATTTCAGGTTCTCAACCGGTAATTGCGAGATGACTTTGGCCTGATCGAGCCAATCATCTTCCGTTTCGCCGGGCAATCCCAATATCAGATGTGCACAATTATGAATGTTTCGTTTTCCGGTTTCATTCAGCGCCCACACCGATTCTCCGAAGCTATGTCCACGGTTCAATCGTTCGAGACTCGTGTTCCGGTGCGACTCGATCCCAAACTCAACCATGATGTACTGCTTTTCAGACAAAATCTGAAGGTAATCCAGTATTTCAGGAGTAATACAATCAGGGCGGGTAGCAATCACCAAACCAATTACTTCGGGATGGGACAAAGCTTCTTCGTATAGCGACTTCAAGTTTTCGAGGGGTGCGTAGGTATTGCTGTACGATTGAAAATACCCCAGATATTTCATCGATTTGTATTTTCTTGAAAAAAACTCAATCCCTTCGGTGAGTTGTAGCATAACACTTTTCTTCAGGTCGCAGTAACCGGGCGAAAATGTCTGGTTATTGCAATACGAACAGCCACCTGTACCTTTTGAGCCGTCGCGGTTCGGACAAGTAAAACCCGCATCAATCGAAATCTTTTGGACCCGGCCATTAAACATCTTTCGAAAATGGCCTGAAAAATCGTTGTATCTTTTATCGCTTCCCCACGGAAATTTGCTCATCACTTTTACATTAACTATCGCACCAAAAGTATTTCAATTTATTGGGTTTCAAAATCAATTTTGCCAACTACAAATAGACAAATAAGGACTTCAGTGCATTTCCAAAATCGAACTTAATGCCGAAAATTCGAAACCCAACTAATCAAAATCAAGAGACGAAATACCTTTGTACAGTTTAATTACCTGAACAACTATCATTTAGAACAAAAAATACAACAACAGGATTGTTAAAAAATAAGTTTATAACTTTTTGAGAAGGGGGATCATATCAAGGCCGTTTTCTCCGATCGATTTTTTAAATTTAAAAAACATAAATTCGCTGCGATGTTTAAACCTGAAGATATCAGCCAGATTAAGGCACGTGGAAGTCAAGCTGAAGCTATTGAACAACAAATTGAAAATTTCAAGACTGGTTTTCCATACCTTAAACTTTCGGAAGCAGCAAGTAATTATCACGGAATCATCAAACTTTCGGAAAGCGAAATTCAGAAATACATTTCCATTTTTGAGGAAAAAAATTCGAATAAGCTTGAACTTATCAAATTTGTTCCGGCCTCGGGAGCGGCGAGCCGAATGTTCAAGTCGTTGTTTTCAGCACTGGATAATCTGCGTAAAGGGAAAACAACTGAAGAGATTATGGCAGACAAAGAAGTTGCACTGTTCTTTAATCAGCTCAATCAGTTTGCATTTTATGAAGATCTACAGCGATTAGCCACATCAGAAAACAAATCAGTTGAAGAGATTCCGGCTCAAAAAATCCTTGAATGGGTACTTCTGGAAGAAGGTTTAAATTACGGGAATTTACCAAAAGCTCTTTTAAAATTTCACCGGTATCCCGATCAAATTCGCACTCCTTTGGAAGAGCATTTTGTCGAAGGAGCAATGTATTCCAAAAATAGTTCAGGAACAGTTATCCTCCATTTTACGGTTTCGACTGAACATCAGCAGGCTATGGAACAACTGGTTGCAGAATTAAAACCGAAATACGAAGAATTATTTGGAGTTACTTATGCGGTTAGCTTTTCGAATCAAAAACCCTCGACCGATACGGTTGCTGTAACTCCCGACAATGAGCTTTTCAGGAATAAGGATAACAGTTTACTTTTCAGGCCCGCAGGCCACGGGGCATTGCTCGATAACCTGAATGATCTGGATGCGGATATAGTTTTCATCAAAAACATCGATAATGTAGTTCCTGAACAGCTTAATCAGCCTACGATTGATTCAAAAAAAGCGCTAGCCGGAATATTAATCAGCATTCAGGAACAGATTTTCCACTACCAAAAGATACTTAAAGAGAATTATCCGAGCACATTGGAAAGTGGCTTTTATGCCGAATTGGCCAATTATCTGGAAAATGTTTTGAACACAACTCCTCCGCAAAACCAATATTACAGTGAGAAAGAGGAACTCTACCATTACTTCAGCAAAAAAATGAATCGTCCGGTGAGGGTTTGCGGAATGGTGAAAAACCAGGGAGAACCAGGTGGAGGTCCTTTCTTTGCCATGAACAATGACGGATCAGTGTCGCTACAGATTGTGGAAAGTTCTCAGATTGATTTCAGTGATCCGACACAAGCTGCACTTGCACAAAAGGCGACACATTTTAATCCGGTTGATTTAGTTTGCGGCATCAAAAATTACGAAGGGAAAAAGTATAATCTTTTGGAATTCAGTGACCCAAAAACCGGTTTAATTACAACCAAATCAAGTGATGGAAAAGAATTGAAGGCGCAGGAACTTCCCGGACTGTGGAACGGATCGATGTCTGATTGGAATACTCTTTTTGTTGAAGTTCCGATTGAAACATTCAATCCTGTAAAAACAGTTAACGATCTGTTAAGAAAAGAGCATCAGGCAAAATGACTCTGTTTCAAAAAGTATTCTTAAATTTGCAACCTTTAATGAGAATATATGAACGAGGACGCCAGAGATAACTTTGAAGAAGATGATTTTCAGGAGGCGGTAGCACGTTTCAAAAAAATGGTTAAGAGTAATACATCTGAATACTTTGATGTATTTGAAATTGAAGGAATTACTGATCAGTTTTTAGAAGATGGAAGAATTAAACTTGCCAGAAAAGCGGTTGAGACCGGACTCTGGCTTCATCCGACTTCTATCTCACTAAAAATCCGTCAGGCACAGGTACTTATGAACGAAGGCAAACTGGAAGAATGCCTTGAATTAATAAGTATGGCCGAGAAAATCGAATCCAATAATCCAGAGCTTTTCTTAACCAAGGGCGGAGCTTTAAATTTGTTAGGCGATGTTGAAAAAGCTGTCGAAGCTTTTGACCATGCACTCACCATGCCTATTGATGAACCCGACGAAACACTTTACAACATAGGCATCTCATTTGGTCAAGCAGGAGAAACACAGTTGGCCATTAAATACCTCGAAAAAGCCCACGAGGCAAATCCCGAAAACGAAATTGTATTGTACGAATTAGGATATTACAGTGATAAGAATTCGCAATTTGAAGAAAGCATCGCCTATTACAACAAATACCTGAACATCGATCCGTTTAATCATTCGGTTTGGTATAACATTGGGATCACCTACAATCGGATGGGAATGTTCGAGAAAGCAATTGAAGCTTACGACTATTCACTTGTCCTGAATGAAGATTTTCTTCATGCGCATTTCAACAAAGCCAATGCGCTGGCCAACAACAACCAGTTTGAAGAGGCGATTGAATGTTACCTGGAATACATACAACTTGATCAGGATAATGATGATGCCTACTGTTATTTAGCCGAATGCTATTTGAATACCGACAGGTACAGCGAAGCACTCATTTACTACCAGCACGCCATCCGTTTGAATGATTCCAATTCGAGCGCCTGGTATGGTTCGGGACTAATCATGTGGTCGGAAGGCGAACTTCCAGAAGCTCAGGTTTGCTTAAAAAAAGCGATTAGTCTGGAAGATGATAATGCCGATTTCTGGTCGATGGCAGCTAAAATTCACGCTGAGCTCAATGAAAACGAAGAGGCCATTGAGTCTTTTGAGATGGCAACCTCGCTTGAACCTGAAAATATTGAAAATTGGCTCTCCTACTCAGAAATGTTTTACGATTTAGATGATACAGACAGAGCCATCGAAGTTCTAAAAACTGCAAATAAATTCAACAAATCGAACGCCTTTTTAAATTACCGGCTAACAGCTTATTTGCTTGACAAGAATGAAGAATTGGAAGCGGTCTGCCATTTTGAAAAAGCATTAAAAATTGACTACAGTAAGCAAAACGAATTGTTCGAGTTTTATCCTGAAGCGTCAAAAATTGAATCAATCAAAAAACTGATTTCACAATACCAAACAACGAAACTATAAAATAATGAATTTTCGATTGCCACACATGCCTGAGCGACCAGCACAACCTCGCAACAGCGGAGTTACCATGGTTATGGACAAAGGATTAAGTTTGCGCGAAGCTGAGGATTTATGCGATATTTCAGCACCATACTGCGACCTGATTAAATTGGGTTTTGGAACTTCTATCATTACCAACCGGTTGCTCGATAAAATCAAACTTTACAAATCAGCCGGATTGAAACCCTATTTCGGAGGTACGCTGTTCGAAGCATTTGCCGTTCGCAACATGCTCGATGAATACCGTCGTTTTCTGGATGAATACGAAATGGAAATGGTCGAAGTATCTGACGGAGTCATGGAACTGGATCACGAGCTAAAATGCAAACACATTACCGATTTCAGTAAAGATTACATTGTTTTGTCTGAAGTTGGAACAAAGCTAAAAGGCAAGGAAATTTCGAATGAGAAGTGGATTTCCTACATGCAAACCGAATTGGAAGCCGGTGCATGGAAAGTAATTGCAGAAGCCCGCGAAAGTGGCAATATGGGAATTTATAACGACGATGGCTCGGCCAACTTCGAGCTAATCTTAGGAATTAAGAAAGCTGTCGATCCGGATGTCATTCTTTGGGAAGCACCGCTTAAAAATCAACAAGTTTGGTTTATCAAACTTCTTGGCCCCAACGTAAATTTGGGAAATATTGCAACTAACGAAATCATTCCGCTTGAAACGCTTAGACTTGGCCTTCGTGGCGATACTTTGCTCACCTTTTTACCCTGCATACATAACTGGGATATATAGAAAAAAGGTGGTCAGCGATGTCCACCTTTTTTCATCAAACGAAAATTCGTAAAGATTATGAAACCAATACTTTTATTAATCGATATTCAGAACGATTATTTCTCAGGAGGAAAAATGGAGCTCATCAAAATGGATGAAGCCACCGAAAATGCTCAAAAGCTCCTCTCCCATTTCAGAAAGAATAAATTACCCATTGTTTTCATTCAACATTTGGCGACGAAGCCAAATGCAAGTTTTTTTATTCCGGGCACTTCCGGAGCCGAAATACACAATTCTATCCGACCTCTCGATAATGAAACCGTAATTATCAAGAATTTTCCAAACAGTTTTAGGAATACCAATTTGCAGGAGCATTTGCAGTCGCTAAACTCGACCAACCTGGTAATTTGTGGGGCAATGAGCCATATGTGTGTTGATACAACTACAAGAGCGGCTACTGATCTGGGTTACTCGTGTACACTAATTGCTGACGCCTGCGCTACACGCGATCTGGTATTTAATGATCAAAAAGTAAAAGCGGCTGATGTGCAAATTGCTTATATGGCAGCACTAAACGGTACTTTTGCTCAGGTTATTTCTACCGATCAATTTATGGAGTCAATGATAAAATAAGCGAAAAGACAATAAAAAAACCCGCCGGGTAAGGTGTGAGGTAATTTTCCGGCGGGGGTTAATAAAAAATTGCTATCGATTATAAAAATTTAGCCTGACTTAAGTATTTAAAGCTCATTTCAATACTTTCATAAGCATCAAGATATTTGAAGCTGTCTTGCTCGACAAAGAAATATTTCATTCCTGCAGTTTTCTTCTCAGCAAAAATACCAGAAAAATCAATTCGACCTGAACCTACAGGGGCAAAAAACATATCATCCGTTTTTGTCATGTCTTTTACATGCCATAACTGAAAACGACCCGGATATTTCTTGAAATAATCAACAGGATTATAGCCACCCTTGGTCACCCAATACAGATCCATTTCAAAAGTTACGAGCGATGGATCGGTCTGCGAAAGCAGCAAATCATACGGAATCTGATCTTCCATCTTTTCGAATTCAAAAGCATGGTTGTGATATCCGAATTGAATACCATTCTTCTTGGCAATTTCGCCCATTTTATTGAACTTCTCAGCCGTCGCTTTCCATCCATCTAAATTGGTACGAAACTTATCGGCCAAAAATGGATAAATAATGTATTTGGCACCCGTTGATGCAGCATCGGCTATGACTTTCTCGGCTGTATCAAGTTCAAAAGTGGTATGCGAACTGGTCAATGGCATTCCCAAACCATTCAAAAATTCAGCAAAAGCCTTTGGAGTCATTCCGTAGAAAGTTCCTTCCGCAACGTTGTAACCCGCTGCCTCAGCCGAATTATACCCAATCTTAGCTACTTTTTCAAGAGTAGATTTTAAATCGAGCTTAATTTTATCGCGTACGGTGTACAACTGCAACCCGATCACTTTCTTCTCCGGAGCAAAGGCAAACGTTGGGGAAATCATTGTTGCAGCGGCTAAAGCCACTGATGTTCTTAAAAAATTTCTGCGATTAGTCATCGTTCCTAATTTTAGTGGTTAGTGTTCATTCCTGCAATTTGGAATCGATTAAAGAGCATTAAATCATCCTTGATGCAGGTAATTACAGTTCTTAACAAACCTGATAAAATAAAAGTTTTGAGAGAAAAAGAATAATTACACTTTTGAGTATCTTTGGTATAACCAACAAACCTCAAATAACAAAAGCGATGAAACTCAGAATTGTAGACTCCATGCTTATCTTTTTGATTTGTTCTTCATTTTTGAGTATTGCTCAGGAAGAAACAACATTTGTGAAACTGGCAGATCCTGTTCCTGAATTTGAATTCGAGAAAAGTCCGGGAAAAACGATGAATATTTCAGAGCTGAAAGGAAAAACTGTATTAATCACTTTCTTTGCAACATGGTGTGGCCCGTGCAAAAAGGAACTACCTTTTATTCAGTCTGATATATACAATAAATTAAGAAAGAACCCTAACTTCGAAATACTTATTTTTGGTCGCGAACACAATTGGGATGAAGTCAACAGATTTAAGGCAGCCAATAAATTTTCAATGCCTTTTTATCCCGACCCCGACCGAAAGGTATACTCAAAGTTTGCCGGGCAATATATTCCCCGAAATTTTCTAATATCTCCGGAAGGAAAGATTCTTTTTAGTTCGATAGGTTTTAACGAAAAAGATTTCAAAATACTAAAAGAAACTATTGATAATCAAGTAAAACGAAATTGACCGATAGTTTGCAAATAAAAAAGCCAAAGCGATGTTCACTTTGACTTTTTCGATCAGTGATATTATTTACTTAACTGCAATTGTTTCAATCTCGATAAGAACACCTAATGGCAATTCCTTAACAGCAAAAGCGGCTCTTGCTGGAGCATCTTCGGTATAGTATTTCGCATAGATCTCGTTCATGGCTTTAAAATTAGCCATATCGCTTAATAAACAGGTCGATTTCACGACATCCTTGTAATCGTATCCTGCTTCTTTTAAAATAGCACCAATATTATTTAAAACTTGCGTGGTCTGTTCCTGAATTCCACCTTCAACAATTTTCATTGAGACTGGATCAAGAGGAATTTGACCGGAAATATATAACGTTCCGTTTACTTCAACAGCCTGACTGTATGGCCCAATTGCTGCCGGGGCATTGTTCGTTTGAATGATTCTTTTCATGATCGATTATTTGTTGTTTACTAAATCAAAAATAAACAAAAATCCCGGAATGACTCTTATCAAAGCATCCCGGGATTCTATGTGTTAAAAGATTTTGCTTATCCGTGTTTTTCCGAAAGATACCGCTCAGCATCCATTGCTGCCATACAACCCGAACCGGCGGCTGTAACTGCCTGACGGTAGATTGAATCCTGAACATCACCACAGGCAAATACCCCGGAAACATTCGTTTTTGAACTTCCTGGAATTGTTTTTATGTAGCCAACCTCGTCGGTATCAATATATTCTTTCACAAAGTCTGAATTAGGTTTGTGTCCGATAGCCAAAAAGAATCCATCAATTTTAATGGTGACTTCTTCTTCTTCAGGAGTACCTTTCTTTTTCCATAAAATTGCGCCCTCAACAACTCCATCCCCAATCAGGCCTTTTGTTTGATGTTCCCACAACACTTCAATGTTCTTTGTACGGAATACCCGTTCCTGCATTACTTTAGAAGCACGAAGTTCATTTCTTCTGACAATCAAATAAACCTTATTCACCAAACCTGCCAGATAAATGGCCTCCTCAGCAGCCGTATCGCCACCACCTACAACAGCAATATCTTTTCCCCGATAGAAAAATCCATCGCAAGTTGCACAGGCTGAAACTCCGCTACCTGCATATTTTTTCTCGTCATCGATTCCAAGGTATTTGGCAGTAGCTCCGGTCGCAATAATAACAACCTCCGATTCAACAATCTTATTCTCGTCGATCCATACTTTATGAACAGGTCCGGAAAAATCAACTTTGGTTGCCAGTCCCCAACGAATATCGGTTCCGAAACGAGCTGCCTGCGCTTTTAAATCT
Source organism: Aquipluma nitroreducens (assembly GCF_009689585.1). Taxonomy (GTDB): domain Bacteria; phylum Bacteroidota; class Bacteroidia; order Bacteroidales; family Prolixibacteraceae; genus Aquipluma; species Aquipluma nitroreducens. The sequence continues at coordinate 129,111 of NZ_AP018694.1, forward strand.
TCCATCAACACTGGCCCAGTAATTCCTTCAGGATATCCCGGAAAATTTTCGACTTCAGTGGTAGTGGTTAATTGTCCTCCAGGCTGAAGACCTTCGTACATAACCGGGCTAAGATTTGCACGTGCAGCATAAATTGCGGCAGTATAACCCGCAGGACCTGATCCAATAATTAAACATTTTACTTTCTCTGTATCAGTGACCTGACTTGCACTTTTACCAGTGCTATCATCTAAATTCATTGCTTTAAACATGTCGTATATTTTTCTTTCAAAGGTATAAAACAAGAAAGCAAGAACAACAGCTACACAATCAATAATTATTATACCCTCATAGAAAAAACCAAATATACTTTATCCTTGAAAAAACCGTTCTTTCTATGAAGTCAGATAGGAATAAACTGTGGCATAATGCAAACAAACTGAACAGGATCTCAAAGACCGGCAAAACCTATAACATATTAATTATTAATAGTATATTAACAATTTTTAATTAAAATCAGGGATTGATTTTAACATTTAAAAGGTAACTTTAATCAATTTCGCAGGGTATAAAGAATTGATGTAATACTAAAAAACATGAAAGCAAGAAATCGAATAGCAGACATTAGAAGACAATCAAGGATTGCTCCTTCTAGCGAAAATTTGTGGTTTTTTAGTGATAATAACTCTGATGACCAATCCACTGTTGCAAAAAGGAAATCATTTAGAAATGATCGTTCAAGCATCCTGAATAATGATTACAACCGTTATTCCCTTGACAATTCAGGAAGAGACAATAAAACGAAAGAATGTCCTTTTATTGTCGATTGGCAAATGTCAGATGTATTCTAATTTCAGAACCACTTCCATTCTCTCAAAAACCTAACAATCAACCCTATTTCGTTTCAATCCTGATTAATATTTCGTGGCCAATAGAAAAGAAATATTAATCGGTGCAATTGATTTCATGACGAAAAAAGTCTTGGGGAAGAATGAATTTTAGTACACATTAAAATATAAAAGTAATGAATGTACTCATGTTCGGTTGGGAATTTCCTCCAAACATATCAGGCGGGTTAGGTACTGCTTGCTATGGTATCGTCAAAGGACTGTCCGAATGTCATGATGTACATGTAACTTTTGTAATTCCAAAATCTCAGGGTAACGAACTTTTGGCTGATAAACTTCAACTGATCAGTGCCGACAAGGTTAATATTGGCAATGAATCCATACCAAACATTATCTGGAAGAACATCAGTTTTCATCACGTACAATCAAAGCTTGTGCCCTATCTCACTCCTGAAATTTTTTCACAAACTCATGAATTAGTTTACAAAGACGAGTTAATCGAAAATAAATCAAAGGGGGTCAGAATAAAATTTTCAGGTAAATATGGTCCAAATCTATTTGATGAGATAAATAATTATGCACTAGTTGCAAAAACGATTGCTCTCGAAAACCAATTTGAACTGATACATGCCCACGATTGGCTTACATTTCCGGCGGCTGTTGCAGCTAAAAAAATCTCAGGAAAACCACTTATCGTTCATGTGCATTCAACTGATTATGATCGAAGTGGAGGAGCAATTAATCCGGATATTTTTGCCATCGAGAAACAGGGAATGGAAGAAGCTGACAAAATAATTGTAGTTAGCAACCGAATAAGAGACAGGTTAACAGAGCAATACAACATTCCGGATAACAAAATAATCACTATTTACAATGGCATTGAACCTCAAACAGATGAACATGACCAAGCATTGCATCAACCTCGCAAGAATAAAATAGTAACATTTTTAGGACGCATTACAATTCAAAAAGGTCCCGAATACTTTGTTGATGTTGCACGAATGATCATTCATAGAATGAAGAATGTACATTTTGTGATGGCAGGAAATGGCGAAATGAGGAATAATATTATTGAATTAAGTGCAAAATATGGCATTAGCAATCGGTTACATTTCACTGGTTTTCTGAATGGACCTGAAGTTACAGAAATGCTCCGGCGAAGCGACCTGTTTATTATGCCGTCGGTATCCGAACCCTTTGGTATTGTGCCTCTTGAAGCGATGCAAGCCAATGTTCCTGTTATCATTTCGCTGCAATCAGGAGTTTCTGAAGTAATTCGAAATGTAATAAAAACCGATTTTTGGGATGTTCATGCCATGGCTGATGCAATTCATGGAATTCTTAAATACAAAAAATTATCGGCAACGCTTATTGCTGAAGGGAAACAGGAAGTCAGCAAACTCAGTTGGAACAATCCAACCAGTCAAATCAAACAAGTTTACCTGAATGAACTTTTAAAAACAGCCTCCTGAAATGAAAAATATTTGCCTGTATTTTCAAATTCACCACCCATTCTTTTTCCAGACTTTTCGTTTTTTTGATGTTGGAGAATCAAAGACTTACTACGATACATGGCGCATTGAAAAGGAAATTCAGGATGCTGCGACAAATTATTACATACCGACAAATACCTATTTACTTAAACTTATACATAAACATAACGGAAAACTGAGACTTTCGTTTAACATCTCGGGCACAGCTTTCGATCAGTTTCTGATTTATTGCCCTGAATTATTCACCAGCTTCAGGCAGCTTGCCGATACTGGTCTGGTTGAGTTTACAGGCTCAACCGATTCACATTCGATTGTCACGCTGTCGGAACAAAAGGATGAGTGCATCCAAAATATTAAACGAAGTCGGGAACGAACTGAATATTATTTCGGACAAAAACCAAAGCTCTTTGTAAATACTGACCTACTGTTTAATAATCGGATCGCCGGAATTGCTTCTGAAGCCGGATATTCTTCTATTTTGACGAACGGAACAAAAAAAATGCTGCAATGGAGAAGCCCAAACTACCTGTATTCCGCCGAAAATCAGAAACAAACATCAATATTTTTCCGGAACGAAATCTTTAGCGATAAATTATCATCCATCCTTCACAATCCAGATAAAACAGAAGCCCTAAAACAAATGAAAGAGCTTCTGGCAGCGCTAAACGACATCCAGATCGATGAACCAGTTATAAACCTATACCTCAAATATAAAGCTCTGGGCGGAACAAACAGATTCGCAAAACAACGATTGTTTCAGGCATTTGTATCTACGATCATTAAAAAACAAATCTGCAATTTCAATTTGCCATCCAATGTAATGGAACAATATGGAGCAATCTCAGAATTCGGAACAGATGAACCCATTTGTTGGACTGAGGGCTTCCATTCTGATTATTATCCGGGAAATCAACTGCAAAAAGATGCCATAAGCCAACTGTATAAACTAAGCAAAAAGGTAGAGAACACGTACGATAACGACCTGAAAACTGACTGGAAAAACCTTCAGACTTCAGATCATTTTCACCTGATGGATGAAAATCATCCTGATTACAAATCGAATTATTCATCGCAAAATACATATAAATCGAAGTATGAGGCTTTTATCAATTACATGAATATTCTTGAAGATTTTAGGCTAAGATTAAAAGCAAATAAAGACAAGCAAAAGGCCTTACCGATTCATCACAAACCCATACCACCATTAGAAAAACACAAACAATCCGTGACTTTTGGAGGAAAAATCGATCATTCTTTTGCATAAGAAAAGAAGATGGCTATTTTTGCAACCAGAAAGTTCGGGGTGTAGCGCAGCCTGGTAGCGTATCCGTCTGGGGGGCGGGGGGTCGCAAGTTCAAATCTTGTCACCCCGACAAATAGAAATTTATCATCAACGTGTTACAAATATTTTGTACCGTTTTTGTTCCAGAAATGATTTTAAGGAGGTTGGATTTAGTTCCGACCTCCTTTTTTTATCAAAATTCAGACATTCTCATTAGCCGATTATAACCCATCGTACTGATGCACAGTTTACTCTTAGCTGCTACAAGTCACCCGATCAGTAATAATCCACGAAAGGCGTGAGTTCTCCGATGAACTTCCAACAGAGAAACCATTCCAACCGAATTTAACAGAACTGATGTTTGACATATGTGCTTTCTGTCGAATACGTTAAAGGTAGACATACGACTGGGGCGGAACTACATTAAAATCATCTTTGATTGATAGCGGTATTCCGTACTTTTTTGTATTCTTAATTTTTATGGCGTGAGCTATTTCTCGGTTCGCAAAATATTCATAAAAGAAATCTTCTGATATGCCCGAATATTTCTTTGTCATTTCCCAAATTGTTTGGGGATTATAGCTGAAAATGTCGTCAATTTCAAATTCTCCGATAACTTGTTGAACGGGTGAAGAAGCATAAACGACGACTGTTCTTACGTTCGGTTTTTTGAATATAACTTTACGAAACTCAAACTTTTTTGTACCATCAAATATTTTGAAAGCAAACTCTGGCTTAATCGATAATAAAACTCTCATCACTTTTTGTTGCTTTTAAAATGCTGTTAAACTGTTCCTTTGTAATTTGTTTAAAACCTCTAGGTGCATCATTTACCCCAGATAAAACTTGCAAGTCAATTAACTCTTTCATATTGACTCTATGCGGGAACGAATATATATACAAAAACCTAACAACAAAAGGTTTTATTTGCGAAAAACGCCACATGGCACGAAGTTGATCCTCAGGAAAGACACTGCTTTTCCTACAATGTAATACAAAATCATCTTCATCTTTAAAATTATATTTTATTTCTTGAGCGACGCCGATAGTCGAAACAACACTTTTATAATAACCCCCAGTTCGATAAAAAATTAGAATGTCGCCGATTTTTGGGTGCGGTGTTAATGCCCTTGAAACATAAACTTTATTGATGCCGTTTCTGTGTGGAAAATCTTCAATAAATTCTTCAGGCGATTCCGTATTTAAAATTGAATCGGGTAACAATTCAGTATGGTAATCGGGATAAATAGGAACTATGAAGCTGTCGTTATTCCTTGATATAAAAGGATAACATCGCTTTAAATGATCAATAACTGTCTTTTTTCTAAAATCCCTAACGTATACTAATTCGTCTTTTTTCTTACCCCATAAAACGAATCCCCATTGTTCGAGTAAATCAATTAATCTTAGTTGCTCATCTCTTTTGTCAAATATTGTCACATATATTTCGTCAACCTTATTTTTGAGAGCATTATCGAAAATGATCTTCATAAATCGCTCACCTAATCGAAACCCATTATTTATTACTTTAAAAGTTCCAATTTTTAGTCTTTTTTGGGGAGAAAAGGATGGCGTTATGTCTGAGTAGCTTTCGTCCTTTCCTTCAACCTTCAAATACAAAAAAGATAAAAGTAATCCGTTGTTGGTATTCACTGTTATATAGGCTTCTTCATCGAACTTTTTAATAAACCACCTTTCAAAACCAGGATAATCTTCTTTTAAACTCGAAAAGAAATCATCCTCGAGGTTTATTCTTCCAAATTTTAATTTCTGAACATTAAGGACTTTGTAATTTACCAAGTCAGGGTGTTCAGCAAACGTTTTCTCAAGGAATGAATCAATAGTAAATACCTTATCCTCGATGCCTAATTCAGCAGCTTTTCTATGTATTTTTTTATCTTCCGTAATTAAGATATCGACTCGACCAACAAAGACTTCATTTAAGAGTTGTGTATCATTTTTGTCATTTTCATTTACATCGATTTTCCGAGAGACAGCTAAAACTTCGGCTTGTAAAGGAGTTGGTATGTCTATACGTTCGTAACTATCTAACTTTATCTGAAGCGTATCAACCGCTTGCTTATCTCTATATTTTTCAATTTCGGCTATGGTCAATGAATGCACACACTTAATGTAATTTACTCGATCTAACCAGCGAAATAAAATGCCAACGTCTTGATTTATTACCTTTGACGCCTCTCTGTGAATGATGATATTAGTGTCTAATAAGGCTTTCATTATTTTGAGTGTTTTTCTGTAATCATACGTTCGGAATACCTTCTAATAGGAGATGTATTGTTGTTCTTTTGTAGCCAATCCACGTAGTAGTCTGTTTCAGGATGTGCTAAATTAATAGCAAATTCAATTCCCATAATCACGAGGATGAAATACATAACATTATCCTCGGTATAAAGAATATCCATTTCGTGCAGAATTTCATACGGTTCTGGATGATGAATAGGGTCCGTAAATCTTGTTTCTTCGCTATAAATTCTTCTTTGATGATATTTCCAAAAGCTTCCTTTACCGAATCTAGCGTAATTTCTTAATGGGTCTAATTCAGGCTTTGTTGCTATTTCTTCAATCCAAGATATATCATTTGTAAATTTATAGGTTAGAAATTCCAGTGCGATTTTTCCTAAGAATCGAGATATATCGTAATCATTTTCTTCCGGTTGATTAATAATAGGCATAATGAGTTTATTGATTTTACCTTCTGTAATAAGGTCTATAACATGACGATCTTTTGAGTCAAATATGATTCCTTTTTCATCAAGCCAAACATCAACCCAGCCTCCTTCCTTATGCGGAAATAGTGTTTTATCAGGAACAAGCCTTCCTTTTTTTGTTTCAATGAAATTTCTATATCTTACATTTTTAAAATAAGGTTTTTCCAGAACCATTTTTTCAATCTTCGTTGCGAAATAATTGTTGCAACAATCACAAACAATCCCTTTTTGTAATACATGAGATTTGTTTCCTAAACTTTCAGGAATTATGTGTTCTACTGATTTGGAACTTGAACTATCATTCTTGCAGAAGATGCATCTCATTTTTTGAGTCCGATTTTGGTTGTTATCCATGACCTACCTGCATTTATTTTATAAGTAATTACAGGCAAAATAAAATAAATGAGAGTGGCAAATGCAATACTTAGCGCAATGAAGATTTCGAGGGGTAATACAGACCAAACCTTTAAAAGCGAGATTTCAGGATCAAAGGTTTTTCTGTAAGCTGGAATAAATAATAATATACCACAAACAATATTTATAAGTATCGCTAAAGCAAATTGGCCAGGACCGATTCTTTCTTTTGAATATATAGAAAAGAAGGAAAATGACTCTGCGACTTCTTTTTTCTCAAATTCTACAACTTCTTTTTTATTAAATACAACGATAAGTTCATCTTCTTTTACCCGCTTATCCCCCAGATATTTATTAAAAGAATTGTATTCTAATGTTCTCACACTTTTAAGTGAAGCATTATCAAAAAATATGATGTCAAATTTATTTGGAATGATATTAAAAGAAAAGCAGTACCTTATTTTACAAAATTCGACGTCGTTAAAATAACCTATTTTGTCGTCAGGAATATTTCTTCGCTCGTTGATTTTAATGTCGTAAATTATCGTGGACTTGCTTACTCCCTTTTTTCGCATGGAGATAAAGGGAACAGTGGGTTTAATCCAAAATCTAAAATAGATATTGGGCTTTGAGTCTTGATTATATTCTCTATACGCTTTAAGGTTTAAAGTAGCAGAAACAATTTTATCTTCTTCGATCTTTATCACGGCAGGTAATACGCACAGTTCATTCCTCCCACTAAACGTGTGAATAATGCCTGATTTACTAGTATTTGCCTTTAAATATTTGGTTGCACTTATAGAATCGTTAAAAATAAACCGACTATTTTCAGCAATACTCAATCTATCATACAAGTCCTTAACTTCACACGAAGTATCCAGCCATGGTATAAAAATGAAAATAGTTCGGTTATCTTCCGATATCGAATTTCTGGAAACTTCTATGCCAAATTCAACCAAAGAACTATTGTTATTAAACTCCCAAGAGCAAATATGAAAACGCTCTATCTGAGTATTTTTTCCTTTTTCTGTATATACGAAGAATGAATTTTCCATTATTTGACTTCGTTATAAAAATTACGAATGTTTATCATTTTTTTTACTTATCTGAAAGCGAAGTGAAGAGAGTATATCTGAATAATCATCTTGATTTCCTATGCTTAATACTATTCCTAAAGCTTTTGATAAGTACTTGGCATAATCTAATTCACTTTCTTGCATTTGAGCTAAAAGCTCTTGGTCATACTGACGATTGTCTCTTTTTTCAAGTCTATTCTTTATTTCTATGATATCTCCTAGTATGATGTTTAAGGAAAATGGATTAATTAATTTAAATGTGCCAAGTGGAATATTTACTATCTCGTTTTCATTATTAAATAGGCAGTAATGTCCATCAAGTAAATAAGATTTGTCCTTTTGAATTCGATTCTCCAAACCGACGATTAAACGATCTTGAGTTAATGAAATATCCCACACTTTTTTATTTTGATTATCCTCGTTAATGTCGTTCCATTTAATTAGTTCGCTTGCCGATAAGTATTCTAGTTTTACTTCGTCGCAAATTTGTCGGCAAATAGTGCTTTTACCAACTCCGTGAATTCCTCCTATAAATGCGATGTTGTTTAGCATTTAGTATCTGTCTTTTAGCATTATGCCGAACTTCTAAATGTTACCAAAGATATACCACATTTTTAATAATTATTGATAACAAGGATTTTGATTTATCAAAAAAACCTTGCCAGCCTTTCTTCCAGCAAGGTTTTCCACTCATCCAATAACATTCATTTATGGTTGTGGCGTTTCGTCGGTTTTTGTTTTCCGCGAAGCAGCATCAACCAACATCCGTGCATTCTGGTATGCCTTATAAAAGTTGGGTTCTTTGTTTTCCCATGGTTTAACCAACACATCGATGGTATCGTTCAGCAATAAATCGATCTGGGCAACGGCATCTTCGAGATTCTGGGTCGATAATTTGCTTTTGCTTTGTTGCGTGCGTTTTTGTGGCAACGAACTGTTGAAATTGTCGGCCAGAACTTTAAGTTGAGCCACATCGTCAGCAGTTGCAAAAGGTTCCATTTGTGTGGCATAGGGCAAGGCATCGTTATACACCGTGTAAGCGTATGTAAAAAGTTGCATATCGCGCATCCGTTTAACTTCCGAGTCGGCTGCCTGATACTTGACCTTCAGTAGCTTCAATTGAGGGTCGTCTGAAGAAGTTCCGAGGGCCGCCAGTGCCGAACGGATTGAGATAGTGCCTGAAGTTAGCAAGTTCCGGGCTTCTTTCTTCCCGGTAGTAAGTTCCTTCCCATTGTTTAATTGATCCTGATTGTGCTGCTCAGTCTCCCCGATCAGATCATCCAACATCCCATGTGCAACAGTCAATCCAGGAGTTCGATTAACAAGCTCTGCATAACCGTTTAATATTCCGGAAACGGCTCTGCTCATCTTAATTTTACTTTCTTGGATTTTTTGCATGATTTCTGGTTTTTAAAATTAAAGGAATGCTATTGTCAAATAATATTACAAATAATAATTCATATAACCAAATAAATTATCCTCAATTACTTAGACACAACTGATATAGATATTTATTATTTTTTAGGAAAGAAATTCCGCCTGATTTTGGAGAGATAAATTTATTTGTTGTGAATGCAAAGCATAATCCTTAATCTTTAATCTCCAACAGTAAGATTCCATTGAAGTATATTGAAATAGCATTGCGCGTAAAAAAACAGCATTGTAGAGCATTGAAGCTTCATTGCGGAAGCACGAACTGCCATTTTAACAGACTGATATTTTAATGCAGAATAATAGATAACATTGCAAAACACACATACTCCTTTGCAATAACACGAACTGCCATTGCAGCATAATGAACTTTTATTTTAGAAAATAATACCAAGTGCAAATCAGAATGAATCCAATCTTAGTCTGGTATAATGCCGATGAATAAACCAGACAAATGGTAAATCGAAATTTCATCAACAAAAAATGCCCGAATCCAATAGATCCGGGCATTTTAATTATTTTTAAAGAATGTACGTTAAAAGCCTATTGTTTGCGTACTTCAATTACATCCCCCTTTTTAGTCATAACATCGTATTCGTAAACCTTCTTCAAGTCGGCAGCAGCCCGAACCGTTGAGTGGTTTAAAGGAGGAAGTATTTCGGTAACCGGATAGAACGAGTTGGGGTTTTCTCCCATGGCAATTGTCAAACCCTTACCTTTCAGCGGTGAATAAGAGCGAATGCGGCAATTTCCACCCAAAGCAGATTTGATGGTCGCCTTTATGATTTCGCCATTCTCCCATTGCATATTCACCTCAAAACCACCTCTGGCTTTTAGTCCGCTTACGCTTCCATCTTTCCACACCGAAGGTAGTGCAGGCAACAACTGTATAGCTCCGTCCTGACTTTGAAGCAACATTTCTGCAATTCCTGAAGTACATCCAAAATTACCGTCGATCTGGAAAGGCGGATGTGCATCGAAAAGGTTTGGATAAGTTCCACCAGCTCCTCTTCCACCTCCCATTATGGGTTTCAACTGCTCGGTTATCAGTTTGTAGGCATAGTCGCCATCGAGCAAACGCGCCCAAAAATTTACTTTCCAGCCCATCGACCATCCGGTTGAAGCATCGCCACGGGCTATCAAAGTAGTTTTTGCAGCATTAAATAATTCCGGATTGCGGTAAGGTGAAATCTGATTTGATGGAAAAAGTCCGTATAAATGCGATACATGCCGGTGCTTATCGTCCGGATTGTCCAAATCTTCCATCCATTCCTGCAATTGCCCCCACTTCCCAATTTGCATGGGGGGCATCCTTTTTAAAGTCTCGCTTAAAGTCATCGACAATTCCTGATCGGTATTCAGAATTCGGGCAGCTTCCATCGTCTTCGTAAAAATATCAAAAACCAATTGGTTGTCCATGGTCACTCCGGCGGCCAATGTCGATGGACGACCCTGCGGGTTATTTTCCGGAGAAGTAGAAGGGCAAACCACCAACCAATGATTGACAGGCTCTTCAACTAAAAAATCGAGAAAAAACATAGCCGCTTCTTTGATCGCCGGATAAACCGATTTCAGGTATTCCTTATCGCCATTGTAGGCATATTTATCGAACAGGTGTTGCGAAAGCCACGCGCCGCCCATGGGCCACATGCCCCAGGTGGCGCCATCAATTGGCCCATTAATGCGCCAGATATCGGTATTGTGGTGCAACACCCAACCTCTTGCCCCATACATATCCTGAGCCGTTTGCTTACCGGTTTCCGAAAGTTCACGAATCATCCGAACCAGAGGTTCGTTCATTTCTGTCATATTTGTAATTTCCGATGGCCAGTAATTCATTTCGGTATTGATGTTTACCGTGTATTTACTATCCCACGCCGGAGCCAACTGGTCGTTCCATATTCCCTGAAGGTTGGCAGGTTGTCCGCCTGGCCTTGAGGCTGAAATCAGCAAATAACGGCCAAACTGAAAGTAAAGGCTTACAAACTGTGGATCGTTTCCTTTTGCAAAGTCCGCCAGACGAACATTGGTAGGATTTTTTACTGCGTCGGGTACTCCCAAATCGAGTTTTACCCGATTAAAATAGTTCTGAAAATCGGTAACATGATCCTTTAAAATCTGGTCGTAACTCTTTTCCAGCGCCTTCTGAAGATAGCTGGTTGCACGTTCTTCTTCGTTGGCGCTTAAATCGTGGTAGTTTACGAAGTTGGTAGCAATTGAAATCAATAGGGTAACTTCATCGGCCTGGACGACATTCAGAGAACCTTCAGAAGCAGATATTTTACCGCCTTTAGCTTCAACTTTTACTTTGGCCTGAAATTTCACACTGCCCGGCATCTTCTCAAATTCGCTGGTTATTCCCGACATGATGAGTTCACCATTCTCATTGGCGGTAACAGTTACCTCCGAAGGTTTGGGCCTGTCCATGGTAGCCGAAAATGATATTGAACCGGTTTTGTCAGCTTTAAGTTGTACAACAATGACCTGATCGGGAAAAGATGAAAATACGCTGGTTTCGTATTTCACGCCATTGGCTTCGTAACGCGATGATGCAGTTGCTTTTTCCAGATTGAGCTCGCGGTAATAATTCGTAAAATTCTCATGTCCGGGGAAAGTCAACTTCAGGTTACCCACCGTTTGGTAGGGCATCCCGTGTGACTTTTTTGTAATTATACTCTTATTCACCAGATCCTGCGCTTCCTTGTATTTGCCATCGAAAATCAGCTTCCTGACTTCAGGCAATGCTTCCTTTGCATCCGGATTATCGTTACGATTCGGACCACCAGCCCACAAGGTGTTTTCATTTAACTGAATGACTTCATTGACCGGATCACCAAAAACCATAGCACCAAGGCGGCCATTTCCTACAGGAAGCGCTTCAACCCATTGTTTGGCAGGTTGATCGTACCAAAGTTTTAAGATGGAGTTGTCCTGCGCACCCGCATCAAAAACCAATGCCAGGCACAGTATCCAATAAGCAATTATCTTTTTCATTTCTTTGCGTTTTAAAATTCAAAGTTCAACAGCCAGTTATTCAAACTTAACCCAGTCAACCTCTACCCTATTTTCATCTTTCAAAACAACAACAAGGTTATGAATTCCAGCTTGAAATTTGGATACTTTTGCCTCAACCGGGTTCCAACCTGAACTTTTTGGAATTTTAACTTCAGCAATTACCGACCCGTCAACTTTATCCAGACGCACCTGAAGGATTCCTCCATTTACAGACTTTGCCTTTACCTCAACCGTTTTCAGCTTTTCTTTGCCAAAATCAACAGTATTGTATTTTACCCAGGCGCCTTTGCTGTCGAGTATTGTTTTCCAGCCATTAAAGGTGTTCGCTGAATCCACGAAAGCGATGGATGAACCGGTTTCGCTTTTACTGCTGTATCGGTCAATCTCAATTTTGTTAGTGGCTAAACTTACTCCTACTCCACGCAAAGTCGGCGTTACTTTCCGGATTGTGCCATCCGCATTGAAGGATAAACTATCGACTCTTATCGACCTATTTTTATCGAACTTTGGAGAATAGTCGTTGTGATGATAAAACAAATACCATTGTCCTTTATACTCCACAAACGATTGATGGTTGGTCCAGCAGTTAACAGGCGATTCGTCCATCACTACTCCTGCCATTTTGAAAGGTCCCATCGGGTTATCGCCAATGGCATATTCGAGCCGTTCTATTTTATTTTCAACATGCGGAATCGTCAGGTAATAAATGTTGTTTCGCTCAAACAAAAACGGACCTTCTTTCAATCCTTTCTGCGGAAGGTTAGCTATAATCTGCGGCTCCGATGCCAACTCGGTCATGTTATCTTTCAATTTGGCCACAACGATATTTCCCATTGCCCAGTAGATATAAGCCTGTCCGTCTTTGTCGATAAACACATTCGGATCGATGCCATTCACCCCCTTAATTGGCTCGGGAAGCGGAATGTATGGACCTTCAGGCTGATCGGCAACAGCGACACCAACCCCAAAACCTTTACGGCCATTGGCATCGGCAACCTTTTTGTTTGCCGGGAAATAGAAATAGTACTTGCCGTTTCTTTCAACACAATCTGGCGCCCACATGCTGTACGAGGTTGAATCGACCCAGGCCACTTTATTCTGGCTGACAATCATTCCATGATCGATCCAGTCGGTCAGGTTTTCAGACGAAAACACATGGTAATCCGCCATGCAGAACCAGTCTTTTCTCAAACCTTTTCCTTCAGGTGCGAGAATATCGTGCGATGGAAAAACATACACTTTGCCATTGAATACCCGCGCCGTTGGATCGGCCGAGAACTGGTCGCGGACAATTGGATTTTGTGCTGAAAGACTATTTGTGCCCATTACAGCCAGACTAAATATGAGTGATTTAAAGTATTTCATGTGTCTATAATTTGATTTTTAATTGCCACATGGAACTCCCAAATAATCATTCTCCTGCGTGAGAATGGTTTTCTAATGGTCGTTTCATGATATTATCTCTAAAGTATTATTTCGTTTCTTTCACCAGATCTTCAACAGCATTTGCCAAGAAAACATACCAGGCACCACCGTCGATAATGCATTCGTTTTCGCCCCAGAAGAATGGCCAGTCATCTTTATTTTCGAGGAAGTCCGGGTTCAGCAATATTAATCCGGGAACAACACCACCGGCAATAACTGTAAAATCGGCCCGGTTATTTCCATAGGCCATTTTCTTAGAACGGGTTCCTACTGAACTAACAAAAGACAAATTGGAATACGGATGGCAACCCAACACATAATTCAGTCCCTTATAAACATACTCGGCATCAATTATTTCAGGGAATGCTTTGTGCACAAAGTAATTGGTGATCGACCAGTTTATCGCCTGCGAACTTCCGCCCCAGCCACTGGTTATTATCGGCACTCCATAAGGATTACCCTTCACACTATTATCAATTATTTCTTTGTATTTCAGCACGTAGCCTTTCAGCTTGGCTTTATATGCAGCATCCATGTATGGGATTGCAGTAAGCGCCTGATTAAATCCGCTCCTGCCACCAAAAGCTGCGAAAAAACCAGAATTCCGTCCAGTTCCTCCAGTCATCCGGTCAAGCGCTGGCCAGATTTGATCCAGAAACCGGTCGGCATACTTCTTATCTTTTGTGGTAATGTATAACTGAAGAACCGTATTTACATCGGCGCCTTTCCCCATCATTTTCATGAACGGATCTTCGTTTTCTTTGGGATGTTTTGTCGCTTCATCGGCTTCTTCAAACAGTCTTCTGGCACATACTAAACTTCTGTCGGCAAGATCGTTGTTGTAACCTCTTAGCGCACGACTAGCTTCGGCCAACGAGGCGGCAGTCTGATAATCTAAAAATGAACTTCGGTTGGTGAATGCCCAGCGATCGTCCATGGTTCCGCTGGATAAACCGTCTGATTCATACGGTTTCAGATTTGGATTGTATGGAAGATTATCGGTTTCGTTGATGGCATCGCCAAGGTGATGATATTGGTGAAGATTAGGAACAATGATTCCACGAACCGGGTGACCTATATTTTCACACTGAGCCACCAGATTCAAAGTACCGTGCTCAATTTGCTGCAATAGATCCGGTTTTCCGTCAGGACGGTGAATATCGACATAGCGGGTCTTCTGGTCGATGTAGGTTTCATCCCGATCAACTTTGAAATTTTCCCAGGTATCAACAAAACTCGAAATCACACTGTTGTGCGAACCCGTTTGAATGTCGAAATCACCGGCATCGAACCAGCCGCCAACGGCCATATTGGGAATCCGTTCCAACGATTTGTATTTGGTATCTGTGGTTGGTCCCTGAACATAGCCATCAAAATGCTGGTGATTGACCGGGGCCTGAAGGCAATCGTCTTTATAAGGAGCGCCATGCCAAATCCGGTAAGCCTCGTTCACCTCCATGTGATCCATTTGCACCGGAAACCATACATCCATTGTTGGATACCATATTTTGTCATAAACATTTGGACCGATAACGAAAGTATTTGTTTTTTGATTGCCATACTGTATGTAATAAACGCCTGATTCTTTTACCGAACTGAAATCGAATCTGGCGTAATTGTAGCGAAGATATTTTCCCCAGACTTTAACATCGCCCTTAAATTTCTCGATGAATTTGCCTTCGGCGTTAATCTGGAAAACTGATGCCTTTGTCAGTGGTGTATCATTCTTATCTAATTCAATAACAGCTACTTTATCCTGACTTGGTGTATAACCTACCTGTGAGAAACCAATCATGGGTTCCCGTTTCCAGTTGGTAATTGCATTGGGTTCGAGGTACCATGTCAATACTTTGCCGGTTTTATTGGCCGGAAGCAAACTACGAACTACAAACCATCCGTTCTGGGTTAAGTTGCGACCGTCGAAAAGCATCAAATCAGCATCTAAACTCTTAATGGTAACAAAGCGTTCAGGATCTTCAGGAGCCAATACGATTGCTTTACCAGTTGCTAATGGATATGGAACGATAAATTCACCTTTACCCCTGTCGTCAAAAGTGGTATGGCCATTAAACTGAGGAATCTTATTGCTGATCGGTTCAATTTGGGTTGAACTTGCAGGATATTTAGGAAAAATTGCGGGATTACCGTCAACGAGATAAGTCTTTTCAAAATAAGCCGAAGGTAAAAATTCAAGATTGAAACCGGCTTTTCCAACAAGTTCCTGCGGAATTGGCTTATCCAGAAAAACAGAAATTTCGACTCCGTTTCCTTTCGGTGTAACACTTATTTTTGAATTAAAATTATAGTCCTTATAGCCTAACTCCACACTTATCGTTTGCGTTGCCTTATCAACATTCCGGCTAACAACCTTGGGTATCAAGTCCCATTGTTCAGGAGTGTTTTGCAATCTGACTGCACCACCGGTGACGGTTCTAACTCCATGGTGAATCATTTCAATTCCGGCTGTTTTTTCGTCGTTAAACATACCGTTGTACTGGTTGCTATAAACCAGAACATTTACTCCGGTTTTTTCAAAATAGTCGAGCTCATTCAACCGAAGTTGCTGGGCATACAAGCTGTAGGAAGCTATGAAAAGGGCTAAAAAAAGGGTTAGTTGCTTTAACATGACTTTGTTATGTAGTTTATACTAGTTTTTTGTAATCTGATCGCTGATGTGGAAAAAGTCGAAATCGGCATACCCGCCGGGCGTTTTGGTCGAGTAATTGAATAACCCGAAACGATAGCCCATAAAATGTTCCATCAGGGTGTATTCCATTTTTAATTCTCCACCTATCACGTTCCATGTTTTACCATCGAGGCTGTAGTAAAATTTGGCGACATCAATTTTATCCCTGAAATCACAGTCAATCTTCAGATAAATTTTGTTTTGCGACAGCGGTATACTTTGCAATTCGGTAGGCTTGTCGGTTTTGTTACTGACCATGAAAACCTGTTTTTGCCCGTTGACAATTTTCACTCCTACTTGGCCAAATTTTCGCTGGAAGGCAGTCAAACCGGCAAAATCGCCATCTTTCATTCCTGAAGCATCAAGCATCGTAGTGCCTGAACAAACCGGACCAAAGGTGCGCTGTGTCAAAGTGTTTCTTGATTTTAAAAACAAGCTGTCGATTCGGCCCGTTTTCAGGCGCAAATAACCTTTTCGTTCGGTAACCGACCACAACGAATTATCCGGATTGTGATTCCACTGCCAAACCAATGGCAATGCCGGTTCGTTCTTCTTTCGGGTAAACTCATCGTTGTTCACAATTCCCGGAATTAAACCTTTGCTGGCAGGCAAATCAAGTGTTTCCGGAACTTTTCCATTGACTCCAATAATTGGCCAGCCGCCTTCCCATTTCATCGGAACAAGAAAAGGAATTCGGCCAACTGAACCATGGTCCTGAAATAAATAAGCGAACCAACGACCATCAGGTGTATCGATTATTCCACCCTGTGCCACTCCCTGATCCTGAAGCGCCACTCTCCCTTCCCATGGTCCGGTAATCTGATCGGCACGGTGAACCACCACGGTGCGCATTCCGCCACGCGGCCACGCAATGTTGAAGAGGTAATATTTCCCGTTTACCTTAAAAAGCTGCGAACCCTCACCAAGGCCAACATTCTGACCAAGAGGTGCATTGGCGTTTTCAATTAAAATCCGATCGGTTCCTTCCTTTATTCCTGAAAGATCATCTTTCAGCTCCACAATATGCAACTTACCCACACCGGATATCAGGTAAATCTTCCCATCGTCGTCGAACCACAAGCTAGCATCATGAATCCCCGGGCTAAATGAAGTGGTTTCCCAAGGGCCTTTTTCAATGTCTTTCGTTTTATAAATATAGGTTTTGTCGGTTGTTTGGGCATAGGTCGAAATGTAATACATCCCATTATGAAACCGGATACTGCTTGCCCACGAACCTCTGCCATAAGTACTTTTGCCGTTGACGAGATTCATCGCATCTACATCATCCAGAATCTGATAGGCATAACTTGCCATTTCCCAGTTTACAAGGTCTTTCGATTTCATTACCGGAACTCCGGGAGCCATGTGCATTGTTGTGCTGCTCATGTAATACGTATCGCCTACGCGAATCACAGAAATATCAGGAACATCGGCCCAAATAATTGGATTATGGGCCGAATTAACCTGTGCAAAAAGACTATTGCAGCATAAGATTAATCCTGCAATAAAACCAAAATAAGATGTATTCATTTTATGGATATTTACTTTTTTATTCTAAAAACTGAATGTGAATTAGCTATTCTTTCTTATTAATCTGATGTAATAAACCGCTCCTGCCGTGCTTTCTGGAAGCGCCTGAAATTTAACGCGGACATGGTTTTTTCCTGTTACCATAGCATCTGGTATGGGATAAACCACATCTTTAAACATCGACAAGTTCCATTTCCCGGTATTGTCTTCGTTTACCAGCTTTTCATCGTCAATAGATATGTCGAATTTGCGGGTTCCCCATTCAGCACCCCAATAGCGAACCATCAGGCTGAGATTGGTTTCCGACTTTGTTGCCAGATCGTAACTGAAATAGCCTCCATCGCGCGCCTCACGAAAAAACTCATTTAAATTGTTGCCTTTGTTCGATTTTTCCAGTAGCATGGCATGGTCAACTTCGGGTTGTTGCTCGCCAGGAGCTACCTGATCGACAGTGCGTTTTTCAAGGGCAAGTTTTTCATTTTCGATGTTTACCAATGAATCGGTGTATGCTTTGTAACCTGAATTTGACAAAGCCAGCCAATACATCATATACCTGGCATCGTGAATTTTACTAAAGGGTTCCAGCGTAAGTTCGGTGGGATTGGCCATTTTTACATTCAGGGTAAAGTTCAGAGGTTTGTCCTTCACAGGGATCAACTTATTCCCAATATTTTGAATATCGTCATCGATCAGGATTGGGGCTTTATCAACTGGTAAAAATTCTCCGCTTGAAGATTGTCCCCAACGGCCATCGTCTGCAATCAAGCCTTTTAAATCTTCAGTTCCGGTTTTGGCACCCAGCAAAATCGGCCCGTGCATAAAAGCGATGTATTCAGGAACATTCGGCAAATGTTCGATGGTATTGTGCATGGGAAAAGTTAGTTGAACCACATCCCCTTTCTTCCATTTCCGGTTGATGCAAACGTAAGATGAAGGAAGTTCGGAACAGTCAACATCCTTTCCGTTCACAACAATCTTCAAAGCGCCCTTGCCTACCCATGCCGGGTAACGAACCAACAATTTGAAACTTGCAGCTCCTTCCGTAATTGTAAGTTTTGTTTGTTCTTCGTATGGGAAACTAGTTTCCTGTCTGATCTTCACGCCGTTTTCTTTCCAGTTGAGTTCGGAAGCAATAAAAAGATTCAGGAACAAAGAATCTTTTGAATGCGTGTAAATGAATTGGTTGTATTTACCGTGGTTTTCCATACCACTGCCGACGCAACACCACATGGCTTCGTTTGGCGCTGAGTAAACCCGGTAATGACGCGGACGTGCCGGAGTGAAATAAACATATCCGCCGTGTTCGGGATGCTGAGTTGAAAGAATGTGATTGAATAGGGTACGTTCGTAATAATCGGCATATTTTGCCGCTGGGTGCGCCCGAAACAAATCTTCGGTTAATTTGAGCATATTATATGAATTGCATGATTCGGGGCCGTCGTTTACATTGACAAAATCGATGCACGACTCTTTGGCTGGAAAGTGTTCCCTTCGGCTATTGCCACCAAATGCCAACGAACGGTTGGTTGTTACCGTTTCCCAGAAAAAGCTACCCGCTTTATCGTATTTTGCATCATGACCAAGCTCTGCAATCCGCTCGAAACCTATAAATTTCGGAATCTGGGTATTGGCATGTTTGTTATCAAGCATATCAATTCCCTGCGACAACGGGTCGAGGAACATTTTGTGAGAATAACGTTTCGCGGCAGCCAAGTATTTTTCATCTCCTGAAATCTGGTAAGCATCGGCAAGCACTTCATTCATGCCACCATGTTCGTTAGCGAGCATATCTTCCATTTGCTTATCCGACAAGTCCTGAGTAATCGTGATTGCCCAATCGCAAAAATTCAGAAAAATTTGTTTGGCATCGGCATTTCCGGTATACAACCAGGCATCCCGAAGTCCGGCAAACATCTTGTGAATGTTGTAGTAGGGCGCCCAGTATTTCCAAATTACGCCCACTTCTCCCGATTTAATCTTTGGCCACAAACCGGCACTGTTCGGAATACCTCCGACATATCCCACACCCCAGTCGGGATATTTCTGTGCATTGGCTTCCTGGCAGGCTTTTAGTTCCGAAATCATATAATCCATGCGCCTTTTGCATTCGGCATTTCCGGTAGCCGCATAATTCATTGCCAACGCCGACAGGTAATGACCTCCTACATGTCCGTCGAGGCCTTCCCAGTTCGGATAACTTTTCGCCTTTTCGGGCAATCCGGCTTCTTTGCGGTAAGGCGCCAGTAAACGATCGACATCGTATTTCAAAAGAACTTCGATGTTCAGGTCGCGAGCATGTTTGAACGGTCCTTCAAGAAGTTTCACATCACTCAAAGGAAATTCGTTGGGATACAATTTATTTTGAGCTTCAGAATATAAACTTCCCTCAAAAACAAGGAAAGTAAATAGAATCAGATAAACTAGTTTATTCATTTTTCAGTAATCAATACAATTTAAAAATCAGTCGGTGATCAGATGAAATTCGGCATAACCAATGTTGTTGTTGTCCTCGGTATTTTTAAGAGCCCGAAACTTAATGAAACGGGCATTCACCCTATCAAATTTCTTAGTTTGCCAAAGTGGATTATTTTTGATGTTTGAGAATTCGCCTTCGCTGGTTTTTTTCCAATTTTTACCATCCATTGAAATATAAAATTCGTAGTTGGTAATTGTACTGGGTTGCCATGAATTCTGTTCGGGATAATATTTAAATTCACTCAGCGTTAGTTCTTTGCCAAGGTCGATTACCAGATCAACAGGAAGCTTTGTTTCGTTGCCGTGGCGCCAGGCTGTTGACAGGTTTCCATCCAGAATACGATAAGCTTTTTCATCCTGTATTCCAATAATTTTCCAGTCTTTCCGCGAAATATCAAATTGCTCCCCGGTTACCGCGCTGCTTTTCCCAGATGCAGGGTCGAAAGCGATAGCCTTTACTTCAACTTTTCCATCACCGGTTTGGACTGGGTTTATGTATTTTATCGAACTTGAGGTTGGTTCGCTGCCATCCAGTGTATAATAAATTTCCGATTCGGTATCGGCCGGGATGATAGTAACTTCACCTGCCTGATTCCGGATAATGGTTGGCGCAGTGAGAATTTGCGGGGCGTTATAAACTCCGATATTCGAAATCACCGGACAAGCTTTTGAGTCGGTAATACTGAAACGTATTTGTGTGGCTGTAACCGTTGGGAAGCGCAAAATACGTTTATAACCAATGGTTGTGGCTTTGGCAATTTCTTTCCAGTTTCCGTCAACCAACGCCTCAATCGAGAAAGCTTTAACACGTTGTCCCTGGCGAATGTATTCCTGAGCCATAAAACGATTGAAAGTGGTTGGTTTTCCGAAGTCGATAGTCAACGATGCTGTTTTCACCTCATCATCAGTCGCCCAAAAACTATCAGTTGTTTCGTCGATGGCTTTGGATGCCCCGAATTTTTGGCTATTTCCACGTGAATTGCTGGCCTCGGCTTTGGCATTTTTCGCCAGGTTATCGGCAAATGCTTCTTTCACAGCAGCGGCTAAATCAAGTGCGGCTTTTTCATCGTTCGGATGAATCAAACCGTTTGGCATAATCGGAAAATTAAGCAGAAAAGTCCCGTTTCGCCCTACCGAATTATAGTAGGTATCCATCAGTTGCGGCAGGGTTTTCACTTTCGAGTCTTCACCAGGATGGTAAAACCACTCAGGACGAATTGAAGTGTTTACTTCAGCCGGAACCCACGAATCGCCGTTTTCCACGCCATAGTGCAGCATATCAAAAGGCACGTCGCCGGTAGCATTTAACAAGCTCCAGTTGGTTTCGCCAACCCAGCCTCCTTCGGTTCCCACCCAGCGCAAATCGGCACGGTCGCCGCCATCGTTCCAGATTACGATATTGGGCTGCAATTTACGAACGAGTTTATAGGTATTTTTCCAGTCGTAGTAGGTTGTACGGTCGATTTTACGATTTTCGTTGGCACCGCCATACCAGCCGGTTCCGCCGTTAGCACCATCATACCACACTTCAAAAATATCGCCATAATTTGTCAGGAGTTCGGTAAGCTGGTTTCTGAAATAAGTGATGTATTCAGGCTTTCCGTAATCAGCACTGTTCCTGTCCCACGGTGACAAATAAATTCCCAGCTTCAATCCATATTCCTTACAGGCATCGGCCAGCTCGCGAATTACATCGCCTTTCCCGTTTTTCCATGGCGCATTTTTTACCGAATATTCGGTGTACTTCGAAGGCCACAAGCAAAAACCGCAGTGGTGTTTTGCAGTGACGATGATTCCCTTCATTCCGGCCTCTTTGCAAATGCGCGCCCATTGCCTGGCATCTAGTTCTGTTGGATTAAACAGGCCGACATCTTCATTTCCATACCCCCACGATTGGTCGGTATAGGTGTTCAATGAAAAATGGATAAAAGCATAATATTCCATTTCCTGCCAGCGCATCTGGTTTTCGGTGGGTACCGGACCAAATGGTGCCGGACCATCCACTTTTTTGCATCCGAATTCAAACAAAGAGAGTGTGAAAATAATTCCGATAAAAAGGCAACGTTTCATTGTGTCAGTTTTTAAGGTTTAGTCAATCATTTTAGTTTTTACTCGTCTGACAAACTTAAGGATGATTAACTGGTTTTACGCCTTCTTTGGTTTGAATGATTCTCTGAATTGTTCCGTCGGGATTGTAATACATGTAATCAACACAAATCGAACGCCGGTAACTTCCGCCTGTTGGAAGCGCTCCGTTGTGGTAGAAGAAGTACGACTTTCCTTTGTAATCGATAATTCCCGGGTGCGTGGTAAAGCTGTTGGGTACGTTTTCCTGAATGATTCCCTGGTATTCCCATGGACCTTCAAAACTTTTGGCTGTGCAGTATTCGATCATTTCAGGTTTGGTACCAACACTTGCATATACCAGGTAATAAATTCCATTCCGTTTGTAAATCCAGGGGCCTTCGATAAAATTTTTAATTTTCAGAAAGTTAATCGGGCCATCCAGCTCTGTCATGCTTTCTTTCAGTTTCACGTACCTGCAACTCAGGTTTCCCCAATACAGATAGGCCTGCCCATCATTGTCGATAAAAACAGTCGGATCAATGTCGTCCCAGCCATGTTTTACATCAGTAGTCATTTCATTCACAATTAGCGCTTTACCGATAGCATCTTTAAATGGGCCGGTGGGTCTGTCAGAAACCGCTACACCAATAGCTGCGCCGCCTTTGCTGTTTTCGTCGGCTTTGTGAAAGGTGGAAACAAACCAGTAAAATTTACCGTTGTGCTCAATACACTGTGCGGCATAAGCATCGCCTGTTGCCCACGAAAAAGTTTTGGGCGACAAACAAGTTCCGTAATGTTTCCAATTGACCATGTCGGTGGTAGAAAACACCTGCCAATCGGGCATTTTATAGTTGGTTGCCGAAACCGAAGCCGTATCGTGACCGGTGTACAGAAACAATGTATCGTGATAAACCAGAGGTGCCGGGTCGGCAGTAAAAATGTTTTTGATGATCGGGTTTTGCGCCTTAACCGAAGAGAAGACACAACAAAATAAAATTATTAAAGTGCTTATTTTCATGACATTAGTTTAGTCTTTATTATTTGCAATTTTCACTTATTCAGGGATTGTATTATTTGCCGCAGTTGCGTACAAGCCCAATAAGCAGCCTGTGAAACCACCAGCCACGTCGGTTGAAAGAATATCGCCAGAAACGGTTCCGCCCAGGGTTACAAAGTCGGTTCCGTTGGTGGAGTAGCTGAACTGGTAATCGTCGCCATTGGCAGCAAGCTGCAAACGAACTGGCTTACTGAGGTCGATTTTGGCACTGGCCACAACCTTCGATTCCACTTCGCGGCTTCTGAATTTTCCAGCAGTACGTTCAAGCAAAATATAGTAGTCGGCTCCTTTTTTGGTAATGCCAAAAACATAGTTAAAGCGTTCACTCTGCAAGGCCACGATTCCGGCCAGTTCTTTTTCCGATGCCGGTTTGTAATCGATGGTTGCCGAAAACGAGAACGTTTTGTGCATCTGCCTGTAAAACAGTGTCGAAGTAGGTTTCACCTCTTTGATGTTGGCTTCAAAAGGTTTGATTTTCAGCCCTTGTTTTGAAGTTGAAATAAAATCCTCGCGTGGTCCGCGAAGACCAATCCAGCGGTAATCGAGTTTTCCGGCACTGAAATCATCTTTGAACGTAAAGTTTCCGTTGGAGAAGAATCCATCCTGACCAGCCTTGTTTTCGGTCACTCCGGCAGGCATTTTCAGTTTGGGTTCCATCGGCACCAGCCCGTTTTCGAATACTGGAAACTCGCCAGACCAATCCACCGGCAAAATAAATGTTTCGCGACCGGTGTTTACCCGCTGTTTGTCGTTGGGTCGCACAGCCAGGAAAACGCCGTAATATTTTTTGTTGTCAGGGCCTAAAACCAAGTCGGCATGACCGGCCCAATCCACTTTATTGACGCGCTCTTTCGGGAAATGACGTTGTGTGAGAATCGGGTTGCTGGGTGCCGGAACATAAGGTCCTTTTGGATTATCACTTTTAAAAATCACTTCACTATGCCAGCCGCCGGTACCACCTTCGGCACACATCAGGTAATATTTTCCATCCTTTTTATAAATGTGCGGAGCCTCAATCCAAATCGGTTTTTTCGAAAGGTCAACACCACCATCCACAATAATCTTATCTGTTCCCGGAATGATTTTATCGGTAGTCACATCGTATTCCCAGATTTTAATAACCCGGTACCCATTGTACAATTCTTTCCCTTTGTCGGGCGCGTCGTTATGAATTATATAAGCCTTCCCATTGTCGTCGAAGAAAAGCGAAGGGTCGATGCCGTTAAAATCAAGCTTTATCGGGTCACTCCATCCTTTCAGCGGATCTTTGGTTTTCACCACAATGTTGCCGAAACCGCCCGAAAACTCGGTGGTAATCATGTAAAACGTGTCATTATTTTTGTTGTACAGAATCTGCGGGGCGTAAATTCCGGCGCTGATCCCGCAATCGTGCACTTCAAGTTGCGAAACACGGTCGAGCACATGGCCGATTTGTTTCCAGTTCACCAAATCTTTCGAATGAAAGATTGGAACTCCCGGGAACATGGCAAAAGTGGAGGTAACGAGGTAATAGTCATCACCTTTGCGGGTGATACTTGGGTCGGGATAACAGCCTTGCAAAATCGGGTTATAAAACTCACCGGGTTTCAGCGGGTTATCGGTATAAACCTTGTCGTTGCCCTCGTAAACAAAGTTGGTAAATACTGGCGAATTGGTTGACTGGCTGAATGCCGTCGCCGAAAACAAGCCTGTGAATAATACAGTAAAACCGACTATTTTGCTTTTAAAATTTGTCTTCATTAAAGTTCTAAGCTCATTATTAAAATTTTATACACTATGCTATAAATTAACCATAGCCCCTCTTAAAACAACAGGTTGCTGATTTCCAGGACCTCTTCCCGAACGGGCCGGAGTTTTTGGTTCGATGGTTACTCGCACCTCATTATTTTGTTCTAAAAACTTACATACAATGGTTTCCGATCCAAGAGTTTCTTCAACAAACCGACCGGTAATCTCCAAGCTTTTTTCATCGGTCCAGGCATATTTGGCAGCCAATTTGATTACGGGTTTCAAAATGGAATAATTGGCGTCAACCGATTTGGAAAAATTAGTGCGAGGAGGAGCCAACAGTGATGCTGATAAAGTGTTTGACACCAACCACTCTTTACCTCCAGCTTTGATGGACGAGACCGCATTATCCCTTTTGATGGCAAAAGTGCAGTCGCCGTTTTTGAAGGAGAAATAGACCGATTGAATTTTATTTTCGTTTTCAGAAAGAATAAATTCCTTTCCTGAAACCGACTTTTCCAAACCAGACGCTACCGATTTCTCAAACCCGGGAGTAATACCTAAAGCCGCTGCCTTTTTAGCCATTTCCGCCTGAAGCGCAGGAGCCGGAGCCAGCGGTTTGTCTGATCTAATGGCGGGAATCAGGTATTTGTGCATCAGGTCGAGTTGTTTTTGCGTGTTGGTATTGTTGGCGGTAAACACCACAATGGCATCTTTATCAGGAATAAGTACCACAAACTGGCCGCCCATTCCGTCGAGCCTCACCGTGTTGTTTTTGCCGCGCCACATTTGGTAGGCATAACCCTGTCCCCAGTCACTTAGAATTCTTTTTTCTTCGGGTTCATCCGAATTTTTAATCTGGAAAGCCGTTGCCTCTTTAATCCACTCTTTCGGAATCAATTGTTTGCCGTTCCAAACTCCGCCATTCGAAAGCAGTTGACCGAATTTAGCAAGGTCTTCAGTACGAAGTCGCAAGCCAATCATTCCCATTGAAATTCCCTGAGGATTCAAATCCCAGTCGATTCCGCGAATTCCAAGTGGTTTAAATATCCGGGGCATGAGGTAATTAAAAACTGTTTCGCCGGTAACCTGCTGAACAATGGCCGAAAGCATAAAAGTGGCCATGTTGTTGTATTTAAAAACGGTGCCCGGTTTGTACTTTGGCGCTGTCGATAAAAATAAAGTCATCCAATCGCCGTTTGCGCTCCAGGCGCTTGGTTCCGGGTCCTGCCCTGCCGACATGGTCAACAAGTCTTTTACCGTCATTCCTTTCATGTATTCGCTGATGGAGTCGGGCAACGAATACGGGAAGAAGCTGATGATTTTATCAGTCACTTTCAGCCTGTTTTCCGAAACAGCTAACCCAACCGCCGTGGCCGTAAATGTTTTACTGGCCGAAAACATGACGTGCTTATAATCAGGGCCGTAGGGTTCCCACCAGCCTTCGGCAATAACTTTTCCATGCCGCAACATCATAAAGCTATGGTTTTCTAGGCCGCTTGTATCCGCAGCATTGATAAAATCAATAATTCCGGCTGATGAAACTCCTTCTAGTTCGGGAGTGCTTCGCGGAAGTTTACTGACTTCCTGCGCCAAAGCAACCGGCTGCAAGCGCATCATGCAAACAGTTACCAGTACGATCAGAAATACTTTTTTCATTTTGATTTAGGTTTTATTAGATATTAGGTTTATGTCTTCAAAAATTGCTTGTTCATTCAAAATCTAAATGGTCGGAGTCACGATAGCTCCACTGATTTATAATAATTTGTAAACTCCGATGATTACATAAGGCTCTTCATTGGGTTTTAGTTGGGGTACTGTAAGCGTTCCCAGAAAAATAGCATGGTTCAGGTAGTTGTATTTGCTGTCAGTTGGAGCTTCCAGATCGATAACCGATTTCACATAAAAACCACCTTCTTCACCCGCTGACGGAGCGTGCATCAACGCCTGATTAATCACCTGGATTACAATACCATCATCGGTTTTTAACAGGTATCGTGCATTCAGCTCAGTATCGCCATCGGGTCGCACCAATTGCCAATCCTCGCCACCGGGCAATACTTCGCCCTTGATTTTTGGTCCGCTAAATGTTCCTCCGGCAATCGGGATAACTCGTCGGACTCCGCGCTTGCTTTCGCCTACGTTGATCATGTTCGCAATTTTCACTTTTGCTTCCCACATCAATTCGGTCTTGAAATCCTTGTATTGCCCCTCCGCTTTTCCGGAATTTGCATTCTGTGCTGAGGCACCAAACGAAGCAAAAGCCATAGCCACCAACAGAACAGCCGATATCCAATATGTAATCTTCATTCTTTACCTCTTATTTTGAAATGAATTCGCATAGCTTACTTCATGTCTATTTGGCCCACGCTTCACCTTCCGGCGAACGTCTCCATTCGAAATATCGATCCAGAACTTTCAACGACTCAGCGCTTGGCACCGATCCTACAAAAGGTTTCTGACTG
Organism: Aquipluma nitroreducens; assembly: GCF_009689585.1. Taxonomy (GTDB): domain Bacteria; phylum Bacteroidota; class Bacteroidia; order Bacteroidales; family Prolixibacteraceae; genus Aquipluma; species Aquipluma nitroreducens. Next base: position 156,751 of record NZ_AP018694.1, read on the forward strand.
AAATACATCACCTTTGGATTTGCTTCGCTGAAAGCTGGCCACTCAGGAAAGTCATCACCATTAGGATTGCCATATTTGGCAAAGTTCGTCCAATAGGTTGCCATGGCTTCCGAAATCTCCAGATCAGACTTAGTTGTTTCCGGATTTTTGGTGTCCAGATGCTGAAAAACGTACGAAACATCCTGCGCATGCGGAGAACCGTAGCCATACTTAGGCGATTCTTTCGGATAGTCAGGATGCTGATCGAAATAATAGTAGTACACTTTCGATTTTCCGGTTTTCGATTGCAGATTTGCCCAAGCCCAGGTTTGCCAGCCAAATGCGGCGTCGCGAGCCAAATCGCGTGCCGTTTTCGGAACCGAGTTTTCCGCTGCAGGATAAGCTTTGATCAGCTCCTCGGCAAATTTTCCATATCTGGCTCTAACACCGGCAAAGTATTCTTCCGGAGTTTTTTCCCTTGAAAAACTGGCACCTTCGTCGGAGTTGTAGCCAATCAAAACCGGAACATCGTTGTATTTTCCGGCTTCATATAATTTGTGCTGATCGTCAGGAATCACGTATCCATCGGTGATTGGCCAGCCGCCCGGCATTCCAAAACCGGAAGGAACTTTGTCTGCTTCAATTTTCCGGAGGTCGGCAATCGACGAAACGCCTGCTTTTTGCACATACGTTTTACCGTTTTCTTCGGCTTGTTTCAGTGTTTTCATGTTCTCGCCCGGGAATGTTGTTGGGCGGGTTGGTCCGAACGAACCGCCGCTTTGCGAAATAGCGCCGCTGATTAATCCTTTTGCCAGCGGAGAAGCGCACAACATGCTTACCGAAATGGCTCCGGCCGACTCGCCAAAAATGGTTACTTTCGACGGATCACCACCAAATGCGGCAATGTTCTTTTGTATCCATTTCAGTGCGGCTATCTGGTCGAGTATCCCATAATTTCCTGAAACATGATTGGGACTTTCGGCGCTTAATTCAGGATGAGACAAAAATCCCAACTGGTTGACCCTATAGGCAGTACTTACCAGGATAACGCCCTTTTTCGCCAGCTTTTCGCCGCTAATCCAGGGATCGGAAGTATAACCACCGGCAAATCCGCCGCCATAAATATATACCATGACCGGAATTTTGTCGCTGGCTGATTTTGCCGGTGTCCAGATGTTCAGGTATAGGCAGTCTTCGCTTTTTCCTGAAGGAGGGTTGCCTCCCTGCATCGGGGCCGGAGCAAATTTGGTTGCCTGCCGCACACCTTCCCATTTTGCTGCAGGTTGCGGAGCTTTCCAGCGCAATTCGCCAACTGGCGGTGCTGCAAACGGAATTCCTTTGTAAACGGTTAACCCGTCTTCAAGGGTTCCCTGCACTAATCCTTCCTGAACTTTTACAGGTGAAGGCTGCTGCGCAAAACTTTGCACAGCAACAAACACCATTAACATTAAAACTAAACCAACTATTTTTTTCATGTTTTTATCTTTTGAAGCCCCCTCAAAACCTCCCCCGAAAGGGGAGGTTTAAAAAGGCACATTAAAAACTTCTATGTTGATACTATTTAAATAACCGTTGTGCAAACTCGTTAAGATCTCTGCGCCAGGTTAGCCATTCGTGGGCCGTTTCAGGTGATTCGTAATACACGTATTTGATCCCTTGTTTTTCAAGCATTTTTCTGAAAGCTCCTACCGAACCCGGAAATGGTTTGGGCTCTTTGGTTCCCAATCCAAGCCAGAAAATTTTTAGCTGTTTATTGAGGGCCGCTCCATCTTTAAATTTCCCGTCGAGAAATGTTGCCGGATCAATTTCGTCGGAACTTGGGTAATTGGAAGTACCGCTAAAACCACCATACGAGGCGAATTTGCCGAGGTTGTTCATGATGATGCGCATGGTTTGATTGGCTCCCATCGACAATCCGGCAATGGCGCGGTGTTCGCGGTCAGCAATTGTTCTGAATTTGGCATCGATCATTGGGATGATTTCCTGAATCATCACTTCCTCAAAAGCAGAGGCCAGACGTCCATTGGTTTCTCCACTTTGCGGTTTATAGGCGTAGCCGTTGTCCATCACAATAATCATCTGGACAGCTTTCCCTGCAGCAATCAGGTTGTCCAGTATCAGGTTTGCTTTTCCCTGCGATGCCCATCCTGTTTCATCTTCAAAACTTCCGTGCTGAAGATAAAGCACCGGGTAGCGGGTTTTAGCATCTTTTTCATAGCCTGCGGGGGTATAAACAAAACACCTACGGAATGAATTGGTGATTTTAGAGAAATAGGTATTCTCGCTCACCAGCCCATGAGGAACATCCTTCAAGGCATAAAATTCCTGATCAGTGGCCGGAATTTCGATACCGCTTCCCCAACGGCCAGCTCCGTAGAAATATTTCGTTCCCTGATCGGGTACCGAAGCACCATCGACATTCAACTGGTAATAGTGAAAACCTTCGTCCTGCGGAGCCGATTCGCCAGTCCAGACGCCTTTATCATCCTTCACCATGTCGTATTTTACGCCGCCAATATCCAGCTGAACTTTCAGGGCTTCAGGAGCAGAAATACTCACACGAACCCGCCGCTCAGAGTTAACCTGCGGAAATTGCTTGCCCTGCTGGTTTACCGAAGAAGGTTTGAAGTCTTCAACTGCTTTTGTTTGATTTGGCTGAGCAAGGCATATTCCTTGCGAAAGCAAGGCTAATAGTGAAATCAGTAAAATTCTTTTCTTCATTTGATTTTCGATTAATCTTTAAACAGAAGCGGAGCCAATTCTTTCAGGCTACGACGCCAGGTCAAAAATTCATGAGCTGTATTCTCTGACACATACGAAACCGCATTAAAACCGGCAGCTTTCATATCTTCAATCGATTTCTTCACGCCATCCGGATTTTCGCGGCTTCCACAGCTTGTAAAAATCAGTTTCACTTTCGATTTGTCTTTAATTTCTTCGGGTTTATAAATTCCACCGCTCAAAAGCGCATAATGCGAGAACACTTCTGGTTTGTTCAGTGTAATGGTGTGAGTTTCCATGCCGCCCATTGAAAGGCCGGCCATAGCACGGTGCGGCTGATCGGCTATTGTATTGAAATGAGCATCGACATAAGGAATCAATTCGTCACACAGAACTGTCTGGAATGGAGTGATATCGAAACTTCTGATTCCGCCCCACTTAATTTCGTTGGTCATTCCGTAGGTCATCACGATGATGAATGGCTTGATTTTTCCTTCAGCAATCAGGTTGTCCATAATCAGGTTAGCATGTCCCTGGTTGCTCCATGCTGTTTCGTCTTCGCCCCAGCCGTGTTGCAGGTAGAGCACCGGATAACGTTTGCTTTTGTCGGCACCATAGCCCGGAGGTGTGTAAACAAAAGCCCTGCGCGAAGTTTTGGTGCTTGGCGACGGAAATAAAATTTGCTGCACATTGCCATGAGGAACGTCCTTCAACGCATAGAAATCCTGATCGTGTGCCGGTATTTCGATTCCGCTTTCCCAACGAACAGAGCCATAGTAATTACAAGCTCCCGGATCGTTAAAAACACCGCCATCGATGGTTACGTGGTAATAATGAAAGCCTTCGTCCATTGGACCAGCGGTAGTACCTGTCCAAAAACCATCGTCACCTTTGGTGAGCGGAGTACCGCCTTTGGCACCGCCCAATCCCAAGCTTACCACGACACTTTGTGCCTGTGGCGCTTCTATTTTAAAACGGGCATAACCTTGAGAGTTTACCTGTGGATACTCTTTACCCGGTTGATTCAGGGTTGAAGGTTTGAAATCATCGGTAATCGTTGGCTGGCTTGTTTGTGCGAAGCACTGCAAACCTAAAATGCTCAAAAATAAGAACAGAATTATTGAATATTTTTTCATCTTTTAATTTTTTATTTGGTGAATAAAAGTGGTGCAAATTCATGCAGGCCGCGTCTCCAGCTTTGCCATTCGTGAGCTGTTTGTGGAGAAACATAGAAATGCGTATTCAAGCCTGCTTCTTTTAATTTGTCCTGATTTTCTTTTGGATTTCCGCCAAAACCAGCTCTTGTATTTTCCAACTCGCGGCTCCCGTAGCTAACAAAAACCATCTTGTTTTTTTCTTTAAATGCGGGTGAATTTGCCAAATCTTCCATAGTGATGCTGCCACCACTGAAAATGCCGACGTGCGAGAATACTTCAGGATGAGCGAGGGTAATCACGCGGGTTTGCATGCCGCCCATCGAAAGTCCGGCCATGGCGCGGTGTTCCTGATCGGCAATCGTACGGTAGTTGGCGTCGATCAGCGGAATAATGTCTTCGAGCAAGGTTTTCATAAAACCATCGGCCCATCCTTTGGGTGGCCAGGTTCCGGCGCTGCGATCAGCAGGGCGTGGGCCTGTCATAGCCCAGGTGCCGTTGTCCATCACAATAATAAAGGACTTAACTTTTCCTTCAGCAATCAGGTTATCCATGATCAGGTTGGCATGCCCCTGACTCGCCCAGCCGGTTTCGTTTTCGCCACCGCCATGTTGCAGGTATAAAACCGGATAGCGTTTGTTGGTATCCTTGTCGTAACCAGGAGGCGTGTAGATGAAACAACGACGCATGTCATTGTTGGTCTTCGAAAAATAAGGTAACTCGATGACCTGTCCGTGCGGAACATTTTTTACCGCGTAGAAATCCTGATCTTTCGCCGGAATTTCGATACCGCTTCCCCAACGGCTGGCTCCGTAAAAATACAGACTGCCGGGATCAGGAACAGCTGCTCCGTCAACCCAAAGCTGGTAATAGTGAAAACCTTCGTCCTGAGGAGCTGATTCTCCCGTCCAGACGCCTTTTTCATCTTTAACGAGGTCGTATTTCACGGCACTGATGTCGAGCTGAACTTTGTGTGCTTCTGGAGCTGAAATCTGAACCCGAACGCGGCCTTCAGAATTTACCTGAGGAAATTCTTTCCCCGGCTGATTAACCGACGAAGGTTTAAAATCTTCAACAACTTTTGCCGGAGACTGTGCCAAACAGTACCCTCCGCTCATCGCCAGCACCAACAGGAAGGCAGCAATATTTTTTCCAATTTTCATAATTCGAGATTTATTTAGGTTAATGTTTTAGTTAAGGATTAAATCTTTTTCCCAATACCAGTTTATCACCCGAATCGTCAACTTCCCAAAGCTGTGGTTTGCGTGGGCCATCGCCTTCGGCATGATGAATGCTCAGCAAAAGTTTTCCGTCGAATGTCCTGAACAGCATTCCGTGACCAGTGTTATCGTCCATAAATGGTTTTTCTTCCTGAATCCAGGGACCGTCGATGGTGCCCGACTGCGAGTAAGCTACACATTCTAGGTAACGTTTGGCACCCCAGGAAGCCCACAACATACCCAGTTTCCCGGTTTTGGTGCGGAACAACTGTGGGCCATCGGTTACCCAGCCCGGAATTTTAAGGCCATAGGTCATTTCGCCATTGCCAACCATTTCGAGTGGGCAGGGTGATTCAGTAGCGCGGAAAAGCATCATTGGTTCACTGATCGTTTTGCTTAGGTCCGGAGAAAGTTTCACGTACTCAATAGTACCATCGAATGTCTGCATCCATTCATTGACAAAAACCATATAAGACTGACCATTTTCAACATAAATCGTCCCGTCAATAATATCCAGGTGATGAGGCAGATAATCGTAATTCGGATCAGGATTCTTTAGTTTAAAAGGACCTTCAGCTTTATCCGATTCCAAAATCATGGTTTGATGACGGTAAACATTGTACCGGCGTGGAACCACATCGACCAACTCTTTCCGGTCGCCAAATGAAGCTGCGTAATAATATTTGCCATTCACTTTGTGGATTTCGGCAGCAGCAACAAAGTTGATTCCTTCCATCCAGGTTCCGCGGGTATCGTAGGCGCCATAAGGTCCGGTCCAGTTTTTCAGGTCGGTACTTTTGTAAATACAGCCTCCGCTACTAGTCAGGTAATAGGTCTTAGTGGCATCGTCAGCCAAAATATACGGGTCGCTCATGCTCAGCTCATCCAATGTAGTTGTTGTAATCGCGCGTTGTTCGGTTACACTTGCGCTTACCCTTGGAATCATCGGCGGCGGTGTAGTTGCTCCGGGTTTAGCGGGTTGCGGCATCCCAAATCCTTTCGATCCGGGAGGTGCCGGAATGGTCACCGTGGGAACAAGTTGCTTTTTTGCCTCAGTTTGAGCATTCGCATTGAATTCCAGCATTGACCCAGCCGCAATTAAAGTAACGATTGCTGAAAATCGAATATTTATTTTCATAATGATTTAGACTATATTAAGTTGAATGAGTTTATTCTGTAGCAGAGATTTTATAACCCAAAAGCAAAAGCATCTTCTCTGCATATCGTTTCCCCAGTTCGCGGTAACCGGCAGTGCTGAAATGCAGATTGTCAGGGCCATCAACACAACCTGCTGAAGAAATGACATACGAATTAGGCAGTGTTTGTGGAAGTGTGGCTATGATGGCATTCATACTGGCACAAACGCCTTGCTGATCAGCATTCACGGTTTCGCCAGCAAGTAGCGGCACATTTTTAGGTTCGAGATTTAAGTCTTTCATCAGGTTATCGTAAACGCCTTTCACTTTTCGAGTCCAAAGACTGTCGTTTGGATTCGATTCACCCTGATGCAGCAAAATGCCTTTGATAACACCATCCTTCTGAGCCAGTTTAGCCATTTCAACCAGGCGTCCGTATGGATTTCCATCGTATTCCTTGATCATGCCTTTCATCCAAACGGGCGCAGTTTCAGCATACGAAGCGTAATTGTCTTTATCGAAAAGCTCAATCTTGCAGCCACCGATAGCTACTACAATCACCCCCACTTTCACTTTATCCGGAAGATTGGCAACCATTGTTCTACCGAAATAATCGGTCGGACCCAAATTGGTTTTGCAGCGACACAGCGGCGGTATTGCCGGATACCAGTTGCCCATTTTCCGGCCAAGGTTGTCGCAGTTAACGGCCTCCATGACCTGAAAGCGCGGATTAACAGTTGAATCCTGAAGCTCGGCACGAGCTGCACCTTCCATGTTCGACTGACCGATACAGAGATAAATATGAAAATTGAGATCCTGAGAGAAAGCGTTTATGCTCGCAGCAAGAATTCCAACCAATGCGATTATTCCAAGTTTAAATTTCATTGTTATCTATTTTTGGAAGCCCCCTCCAGAGGTTGTATCAAAAGTCAAAATTTCACAAATTCAACTTTCAAATTGTAAGTTCACCTTCATTTCACCCCTCCCTGTCTGCGGCTGGCAGGCAAACCTCCCCTGAAGGGGAGTTCTGGCTTCGGCGTGAGCTCAGTCGAACAGGGATTTAGGGGTTTTAACAGTGTCGGTACTTTCAAATTGTAAGTTTTTGAAAAAACATAATCACTTTTGATACAGCCTCTTTAAAAGCCTTGTTTTAAATTTTTCTTCCTTTTCAGGATTATTTTTCACTAAACTGCCACCAGTCGAAGTTGAATAATTTGCCCTCGCCTCCGGTGAATTTCAGATACAAATCCTGAACACCGGTGACCTTATTGACCTTGCAACTGATGGTTTTCCACGTTTGTGCATCGCCTGTTGAAGTAACCTGACAGGTTCCGATTAACGTTCCTGAAGGATCGCCAACACGAAGTTCGATTTGGCCTTTACCAGCGGTACCGGCAATACTGGCGATAAATTTCTGTGCCCCTTTCTTGCCAAAATCAACTCCTCTGACTTTGATCCAGTCGCCGTTTTCGATGTTGCAAACATCCATTCCTCCGGCTTTACCCCCGAGTCCTCGGGGTTCAGTATAAATCCCCGATTGGGCACTCATGGTTTCAGCTTCCACGCGTTCAAACGGATTCAGGAAAGCCAATTGAGCCACGCCATCAACGGTATTTTTCATGGTGTCGATGGTGCCATCAGTATTGTGTTTAAATTGGTCGATACACAAATTGCGTTTGTACACCGGTGGAATATTGGCCTGCTTAGCAACCACACGGTTATGGTACGCCTGATACCACTCGCCATTCAGTTTAAAAATTGCCTGGTGGTTGTTGTTATCGTTAAGTGGTGGTTGTTTTGAAACAGCTCCTCCGTAGGTAAATCCCGAGGTCGGGCTGGTACTTTTCATGTAATCGATGCGCATTTGGGCACGCGGATTAGCCGAATAAGAGAAATAGTAGATGCCATTGTTTTTGTGCATCCACGACGCCTCGAAAAAGTTTTGTGCTTTCAAGTGAATGGCCGGACCATCAACGCTGATCATGTCGCGGTTCAGTTTGATCACCCGAACATTGTCGTCGCCATTTCCACCGAAATACATGTAGGCTTGGCCATCATCGTCGATGAAAGTCATTGGGTCGAAAAGCCACATGTGTTCGGCAGGCATAACGCCCGGAGTGCTGGTTTCAATCAGTGGTTTTCCAAGTGGATCGACAAACGGTCCCAGTGGATTATCGGCAACAGCAACGCCAATTCCGTTTCCGCTGTTGCCAAAATAAAGGAAAAACTTCCTGTCGCGCTCAACAGGCGAAGGAGCCCAGCTAAAAGATGCCCAGGAGCAATTCTTCGGAACCGAAAACACAATACCGTGATCGGTCCAATTCTTTAAATCGCTGCTCGACACGCAAACAATCGACTTCATTTGATAACCCGACTTTTCGTCGCCTGGATTTTCATCGTCATTGGAACAATAGAGGTAAACCCTTCCCTTATAAACCAATGAACCGGGGTCGGCCAAATGACGGTGCGAAACAATTGGATAGTCGGCTTTAGTCCATTGACTAAAGCCCATGCATGCAATAAAAAGTAAAATTGAAATCTGTTTTTTGATGTTCATGGCTTAAACATTTTTTTATAATAGTTTGATTTTAAGTGATTTTAAATCTTTCGCATCCGAACTGGTTCCGTAAAGTACTTCGTATTCGCCCGGGGTTACGGCCATTTTGTGCTGACTGCGATCGTAGAATTCGAATGAAGATGGCGCCAGTTCAATGGTAACCGGAGTGGTTTTACCCGCTTTTACATCCACACGTTTAAAGCCGCGCAGGGTTTTGCTTGGGCCATCCGTATCGTTCACTTTTTTGACATAAACCTGAAGAATTTCGGTTCCGTCGCGCTTACCGGTATTCGAAACCGGGATGGTCAGTTCAACGGTTTCGTTATTCCTGATTTCAGTTTTGCAAGGCTGTGCATCGCCAATCGCAAAAGTTGTATAGCTCAGCCCATAGCCGAATGGGAAAAGTGCATCGTTCATAAACCGGTACGTGCGGCCTTTCATTGAGTAGTCTTCAAAATCTTTCAGTTGATCGGAACTTTTGTAGAAAGTGATGGGTAATTTTCCTGAAGGATTATAATCGCCGAAAAGCACATCGGCAACCGCCAGACCGCCCGATTCGCCAGGATACCAGGCTTGCAGAATGGCGTCGCAGGTTTCGGTTTCAGGAGTAAAAGCAATGGCCGAGCCGGAACAATTCACAAAAATCACCTTCTTGCCTGCCTGTTTCAAAGCTTTCAGGCAGTTACGCTGAACAGCAGGCAATTCAATATCGGTGCGGTCGCCACCCTTGAATCCGGGATAATTAACCGGCATTTCTTCACCTTCAAGCACAGTGGAAAGCCCGCCAACAAACACTACCACATCGGTGCCTTTCAGCTTGCTTAGCAGATCGGTGTAGTCCACATTCACTTCCTTACCAAAATTGAATTCGATATTGGCTTCCCAGTTGTTCAACTGAGCAAAACGCATTTCGAATTTGTATTTTTTACCCGACTCAACTTTGTAAGGAATCCGCGAAATCAGGGTTCTCCAGTTGTTAAACTTCCGCACCGATTCGCCATTCACGAACAGTTCAAAATAACCGGTAGCTCCGCATTTGAACACAATTTCTTCTGTTGTTGGCGCTTCGAATTCGGTTTCGTATTTGGCCGAAAAGCCTTCAAGCTTTACTCCTGAAGCAAATTCGTGCTGGCCGGCTGTAGTTAATTTGATCGGGTCGATAATTTGCGTTGTGGCAACCACATTTCCGGTAAAATCGGGAGTGTTCCAGTAAGTCGCTTTGAATCCTTTTTTACCATCCACCGCGCAATTCGCGAAATAGCTTTGGGTAACTTTGTCCTCTACCAAGTCGCAACCTTTGTCGTAGATTACATTTTTGGCCGAAAGCTTGGAAGTTATGCCATCGAGAATGGTGATGGTGCTAAACGGCGTTCCGTTGTAATTTCCCCAAAGCATGGGTTTATCGTTGGCATTGGGCCCAACAACTGCTATTTTTCCTGATTTTTTCAGGGGCAAAACATTGTTTTTATTCTGAAGCAAAGTCATCGATTCGCGTGCCATATCCAGCGCCAGTTTCCGGTGTTCCTCGTTATTTACCACTGATATCGGAATTTGAGCATAGGGAACAATAGCATCGTCGTCCATTTCACCCAATTCGAAGCGACCTTCCAGCACGCGCAACACATGGCGGTCGATTTCAGCTTCGGTAATCAAGCCTTTTTCAACCGCTTCGGGTAATTTCTTGTAATTGTGGTTAATCCACTGGCATTCCACATCGGTTCCGGCCCAAACGCCCTTCGAAGCCGCATGAACCGCATCCGACGAAACTTTGTGGCTGGTATAAAAATCGCCTATTGCGCCGCAATCAGAAACGACCAGATATTTGAAGTCCCACTCGTCGCGAAGAATCCGCTGCAAAAGCTGCGAGTTGCCACAACAAGGTTCATCGTCCAAGCGCTGGTAGGCGCACATCACTTCACGAACATCGGCATCCTGAACCAGCGATTTAAAAGCCGGAAGATACGTTTCATTCAAATCGCGCGGATCGACATTGTTCAGATTAAGCTGGTGGCGGCTCCATTCCGGTCCCGAATGCACCGCGTAATGTTTGGCACAGGCCAGCAATTTCCGGTATTTCGCATCGGCCGGGCCTTGCAGACCTTTCACCACCTGAACACCCATGCGCGAAGTCAGGTACGGATCTTCGCCGTAGGTTTCCTGTCCCCTGCCCCAGCGCGGATCGCGAAAAATGTTGACATTGGGCGTCCAAACTGAAAGACTCAAAAAGCGCTTGTTTTCCTGACCTTTCTGGCACGCTTCATTATATTTGGCACGAGTTTCGTCGGATACCGCATCGAAAATCTGATAAAGCAGCGCATCGTCGAACGAGGCAGCCATACCAACCGGTTCAGGAAAAACGGTAACATTTCCGTTGTTGGCCAAACCGTGCAAGGCTTCGCTCCACCAGTTAAATTTCTTAATGCCAAGCCGCGGAATAGCGTCTGAGATGTCGCACATCAGAATGGCTTTTTCTTCCAGGGTCAGGTGCGATATTAAATCTTTTGCCCGCTCTTCGGAACTCAATTTGGGGTTTTGATAAGGATATTGCTGCGACCAAAGGTTGAATGAAAACAGCAGACATGCTGCCAATAGTATTCTTTTTTTCATTGTTAATTGGTTAGTTTAATTCAATAATGTTTGTGCCTTTGGTAATGCCATTTTCATTGAAAGCATCAATTGTGAAATAATACTTCTGTTGGGCATTTAAGCTTCGGATGGTTACTTGTTCGGTTCCGAGCACCTGGTAATTCTGGTACAATTTGTCTTTGCTGATTCCATAACGGATGTTATAACCCACAGCACCTGAAATTTTTGGCCAGTTTAAATCCACTACACAGCGGTCGGTTGCCGAACGTTTCAGACTTAAACTTTTCACTTCGGAAGGAGCTTTTTCGCCGCCATTTCCGAAAACACGCAGACCAGCAATGGCGAATGTTCCTGAAGGCACCTTATAATTGGTAAGTTTGACGTAGCGTGCTTTTATGGGTTTTGCCAATTCAATGTAATCGTGCGGAACATCGGCTTTGTTTTGCGTTTTGTCGGCCAGTGTTTTCCAGGTTTTGCCATCAGTTGAATATTCGAGCAGATACTGATAGTAAATATCCGGTTGACGTCCAAAAACCTTTGTTTCATTTTCGGCATAGTTAATCTGAACGGCGTTTACAGTGCATTCCTTCTGCAAATCCATGCTTATCCATTCGCCATTGTCGCCTATTTTTGCACTCCAGAACGTACGAATATCTTCATTGGCCGCAAATTTCTTTGGATGATCAGTCAGTTCTGAAGAAACTTCGACAGGTTTGTTATACGAGAGCAACATCCAATCGGGGAAGAGTTCTTCCGGACTATTTATCTTTTTGGTTGGCATTTTAAACGGGAAATCGCCAAAACCAGTATGGGCATACATTACACCATCTTTGTCGAAAAAGGTTGGAAATAAACCCAAGCGACGCTCGAACATGTGTTTTTGCGAGATGGTCATTGTAGCTATGTGCCAGTAATTGCCGTATTTATCCTGAAAAGTACTGCTGTGGCCTGCGCCGCCAATAAAACCTTCGGGTTTATAGGAGAATGGATTGTGGGCTGCCAGTTTAAACGGACCAAGCGGCTTGTCAGCAACATAAACGCCATCGCCATAGCTTTTAAACTCGGTGCCAGGTCCGGCATATTGCAGGTAGTATTTTCCGTTGTGTTTGGTCACCCAGGCACCTTCAATCCACGGATCTTTGCCCACTTCATTGTAATCGCCCGAGCGCTCCCATCCGTAATTTTTTTTATCGCTATTAATCACAGCAACAGGTTTACCAATCGGATTCAGCGTTTTGTTATCCAGTTCAACAACCTGAATTGGATTAACATTGGAACAACCGTAATAGAAGTACAAGCGTCCGTCGTCATCGACAAACAAATCGGGATCGGTCATGCCAATCGGGAAAGCAGCATTTACTACTTGCCATTTCCCTGATTTGGGATCGGCAGTTTTATAGATTGTAAGTGGCGGATCGTTCTTCGAAGCCATGAAATACAGTTCACCATTCATTTCAACTGCGGTTGGCGCATAGTCTTCTATTGGCAAATCGTTGGTTGCAATCAAATCCCAATTGATCAAATCGGTCGAATGAAAATACCCTCCGGATTTGGAGGCAAAAAGGTAATATTCACCCTTAAACGTAACCATGGTTGGGTCGGCAGCCTCTCGGCGAGACGGAGCATCGAGACAAAACCGGTAACTCAGATTTATAGGATTGCAAATGGTGGTTTGATCCTGCTTGTTTTGTGAATTTGCAACAAGTGTGCAGGTAAAAAGGACAAAAAATAGAAGTGTTTTGGTTAATTGTAGCATTGCTATGGTTTATTTGAATATCTGTTGTGCAAAATTGTAGAGGTTATTTCTCCAAACTGGCCACGAGTGACCACCTGGATATTCTGAATAGGTATAATTTATCTTCATCTCATCAAACTTCAAAAGCATAGTTTGACAATTCTTCCAGGCAATATCTTCTTTACCGCCCTGTGAAATCCAGAACTGCTTTAGATTGCCGTTTATTTTATCAGCATTGGTTTTCATGAATACATACTGAGAATCAGCAATATCTTTTTGCATGGGTTGGATCCATCCGGAACTAAATACTCCTAAATACGAAAACAGGTCGGTGTTTTTAACACCTGCATAAAGTGTTTGAATTCCGCCCATCGATAAACCCGCGAGTGCACGATCTTTAGCCTCAGTTTTCGCGCGGTAATTTTTTTCGACAAAAGGAATAACACACTGTTTTAATTCTTTTTCGAAGACTTTCAAGGTTTCTTCTCCAAAACCATTTAAAGGAATATTTCCATCGACCATCACCACGATCATTGGCACTGCTTTCTTTTCAGAAATTAAATTGTCGAGAATCAAATCGGTTTTCCCTTGAGTGGCCCAACCTCGCTGATCTTCGCCACCACCATGCAAAATATAAAGCACCGGGTATTTTTCGGTTGGATTCTGATCATATCCCGGAGGCGTGTACATGTAAAAATTGCGCCAGCTGTTAGTCACATTCGAATAGTAGTTTTTAATGCGTATATCGCCATGAGGAACGTTCCTGACTTCGTAGTAAGCATCGCCCCTGAATGGCACTTCGATGCCGCTTGCCATTCGACCCATTCCATAAAACGATTCGCTGGAAGGATCGGCAACAGCAACTCCGTCAATAATCAATGAATAATAGTGAAAACCCTCACTCAACGAATCAGTAGTCGTTTCCCACATGCCTTCAGCATTTTTCACCATGTCGTATTTTTTGCCCTGATCGAGTTGCACTTTTTGTGCTTCAGGAGCTTTTATGCGAAATGTAGCTTGTCCATTGGGTAAAATCTGTGGATATCGTGCTGAACGGATGTTTGTTTCTGCTGGTCTTCCGGTACTACTTATTTTGTCGAAAGAAGCAATATCAACCGGTTTAAAGATCAACTGAGAAAACATGTATAAACTGTTCTTCCAGACTTTAAAGTCGTGGTAGCCATGATCGACATAGTAAATATGGGGAACATTATTCGCCTTCAGGTAGTCGTGCGTGCGCCGACTGAACGGAATCAAGCCATCTTTATCGCCACACGAAATCCAGAGCAGTTTCAGTAGTTCTTTTGCTTTTACAGGATCAGGAACCAGTTCTTCGGGTTTCTTCGTGTTTGGTGCCGACGAGAATCCACCCACCCAGGCAAACTTATCCAGATTGCCCAAGCCGAAATTCAGCGACTGCCCCCCTCCCATCGACAAACCGGCAATGGCACGATGTTCACGGTCTTTAAATACCGGATAACTCTTTTCGATAAAGGGAATAAGATCTTTAATTAAATCCTGTTCGAAAGTAGCAAATGCCTGTACCTTATCGGGAGCCATTATGTTTCCAGTCGCCCGGTCGTCTTTCATTGCACGGCCGTTGGGGAAAACCACGATCATGGGTTCCAGCTTATTTTCGGCATAAAGGTTATCCAAAATCACTTCAGGATGGCCATTTTTAAACCACTCCTTTTCGTCGCCGCCTATGCCATGCAACAAGTATAAAACCGGGTATTTTTTGTCTTTTGAATAGCCGGGAGGAGTATAAACGAGAGCTTTCCGGGTAGAACCTACAGTCTTGGAATTGTAGGTGATTGTGTCAATTTTCCCATGCGCAATTCCATCCTGAATAATATCGAAGCCTAATGGTGCAGACGTTGTTGTATTTTGAGAATGGCTATTCGTTGCAAAAACACATAAACAAACAACAAATAGTAGGAACTTATGCTTATTCATTTCTATTGATTTAGGTTAGGTTAAAAATAGCCTTTTACTAAGTTTAGCTTTTCTGATTTCAGTTATTCTGTTTATAATTCCAGATATTTCAAAGCTTTTAAGATTCAAATTTGAATTCAACAATAATTTTCACACCTGAAGTTTTCCAATCGTAAAGAAAAAGCGCCACTGTTTTAGGGTGGCGCCTTTTTACTAATTTATAAACAAATCAAACATAAAAGTTAAGTGTATTTCGAAATTAAAACAAATAAACCCGAAAGTTCAACTTCGAATTAACTCATTTTCTGACCATTATTTGTAAGCGTCGTTTTGATCGCACAATTTGTTTTTCAACAACTCATCCGTTGGAATTGGCATATCCATCCTTGCAGGAACGTAATCGAAATTACGATAGGTGTTCCATGTATCTTGCTGAAGATTAGGATCGGAAGAACTTTTTCCTTTTGGATAATTAATGTTAATGTGATCTGCCATAAATCCGGAACGAATCAAATCCGGTGCAAGACACCATTCTGCATTGAATTCCTTACGTCTTTCCTGACCCAGAGCGACCAGCCATACTGGAGAAGCAAACCCCTTCGAAGATTTTAAAGAGGTATAATAAGTCTTCGCATCGGGAACAGTTACAGCGGCTGTATTGAATGGAAGTGGATAGGTAGTAGGCTTTACGATATCTGTTGCGCCGTTACCAATAAAGAATTGAGCCATGTTCTGATAATAAGGAAGGTAGGTTGCAGTTAAAGCAGCTTCTTTACCAACTTCTGTATTACCCCAAGCACGTTCACGAATTTGATTAATGTATCCCCATGCTGTTGCATCATTTTCACCATTCAAATGGAAAAGACATTCTGCGTAATCTAATAAAACATTTGCATAGCGTTTAAAGTAAATTTGTTGCGGACCCCATGGTGCCTGATAGTTTGAACGGGTTGTTCTCCAATACTTCAAAGTCCAGACAGAAGGAGCAGCTTCACCACCCATTAAAAAATGATAATGTGTATTTAATCCATCGCCAACAGTAAGACTCTGTTGTAAATATGGATTGTAACCATAGTTGGTGGCAGATTTCCATGCAGGATCAATATTTGTAACAGCACCGGTTACAGCCGAAGCTTCACGACGTTTATCGCCAGGTTCATAACAATTCCACCATTCCCAGGAGAGGTACAAGGTTCCCCATCCACCGATTGACGGAGGCGCTACAAAATGGATCATCCAATTGTGTGCTTGAGATAGATTAGACCATTGGTTCCATTGTGAACCTTCGTCAAGAACTTCTTCCCAAATACATTCTTTTGTCCAAACAGCTCCCGGATCGAATAAGGTGGTGAAAGAAGGATTTAATTCGTATTTACCGCTCTCGATTACTTGTTTTAAAGCTGCTGCCGCCAAAGTATAGTTGGCATTTGCTTGATCAGGAACACGAAATGCTTTCCACATGTATGCTTCACCAAGGTATGAAAGGGCAAAACCTTTAGTACAACGTCCATATTGACCTGACAATGGATCCCACTCAAGTTCATCTGCTGCTGCTTTTAAATCAGCAATAATAAAATCCCACATTTCAGTGAAATCTTTTGCACGCGCTTTTTCAGGAGTATTAATATAAGTTTCGCCTGTTGCCAGCATAGGAACACGACCGAAAGCTTTTGCAAGCCACATGTAGTAGAAAGCACGGATACATCTGGCCTGGCCATCAAGAGATGCTTTTACACTAGCAGTAACTTTATCTGCCTTTTCCAGACCGGCAAGAAAATCGTTGCAACGAGAGATTGCTGTATAGGCCTGTTTCCAACCGCCTAACAGTTCAGGGCTACCTGGAGTCCAGTTTTGAGAGTTCCAATCTTTATCCCATCCTGTTGCCTGAGTATCCATGGTAGGGTGTCCACCAATAAACAAGTTTGGTTTGATACCCCAGTCTCCATCGATATCAGTCGGAAGCATCATGGTGTAACAGCCAACAAGACCAGCCTTAGCATCTTCATCCGACTTAAACATTTGATCGGCAGCCAAAATGGAATAGTGATCCACTTTCAAATAATCGTTATTGCAGGAATTTATTCCTAACAGCAATAACACACCAGCAAGAATATATACTGTTTTTGTTATTTTTTTCATAATATTAATCTATTAAGTGTAACAATTAGAACTGAATGTTCAAACCAAATGAGAATGTACGTGAACTAGGGTAACGGCCTGTATCCAAACCGGTATAGAGTACACTTCCTTGCCCTGCTTCAGGATCACCATATTTGTTGTAACTTGATATGCAGAATAAGTTTTGAACAGAACCATAAACACGCACACTTTCAATGCTTAAAGATTTCAACAGGCTCTTATCAAAATTATAACCAACCTGAACATTACTGATTTTTAAGAAATCACCATTTTTAATCCATGCGTCAGAACCACGCATATTGTAATTCAAATCCAGGAATGATAATCTGGACATGGTGGTGCTATGATTTGTAGGAGTCCAGGCACTTTGTGCTACCTCATTTAAGATATTAGGAGTAGTACCATTATCACTTGGGAACATGTTCGATAATGTCATGGCTGAGTAAGAATAAATTTTTGCTCCAATCACACCATAAGTGTAAACTGAGAAATCCCAATTCCGATATGAAGCATTTAAAGTCAATCCATAGTTTACTTTGGGGAACCCATTACCTAAGATGGTCATATCTTTATCACTAAGAAATCCATCGCCATCAAGGTCTTTGTACTTGAAATCACCAGGAACGGTCTTCGATCCATTATTGTATCCGCCAGAGTGACCTTTAGCTATAGCAGCTGCGTTTGCAGCATCGATTTCGGCCTGAGATTGGTAAATACCCTCTACCTGGTATCCGTAGAAAGAACCCACGGCATAACCTTCACGGCAAATGGAGTGACCATTCCAGTGTGTACCAGAAGAAGCTCCTACTGCAGCCTGATTGGAACCATCAGGACTTCCGTTAGCCCATGATGAGTTTTCACTAAATAAATCAGCACCCATCTTTACCACTTTGTTTTTCAAGGTTGATCCTGTTAATGAGGCACCAATATTCCAATCCTGATTAATCTGTTTCTTATAGTTCACAGAAAACTCAATACCTTTGTTCTCAATTTCGCCATAGTTGGTATATACCTGAGTATAACCTGATGAAGGACGTATTGATTGGTATAACAACAAATCTTTAGATTTGCGGACGAAATAATCCAATGTAAAGTTCAATGAATTCTTTAACAGCCCCAGGTCGAGACCAATGTTGCTTTGCTCATTGGTTTCCCATTTCAACCTTGGATCAGTTAATGTAGGAGCATAACCGGTAGCTAATTGTCTTGTCGTATTCATACCAGACTGACCATTCTGACCATAATAGAAATACTGAATTTTATTAGAAGTCAAAGCCGTAACTGATAAATCGGTTGGACCTCCTGAGTTACCTGTTTGACCCCAACCTAAGCGAAGCTTCAAATTACTGATAGCAGGAGTACCTTTCATGAAATTTTCTTCCGAAATACGCCATGCTGCTGCTGCTGAAGGGAAGTTACCCCAACGATTATCAGCACCAAAGTTAGAAGAACCATCACGACGCATAGTCCCTGTTAAGATATAACGATCCTTCAAGGTATATTGAACGCGGCCAAAATATGATAATCCACGAGATTGAAGGTTGTAAGCACCACTACCAGTTCTTGCAGCTGGATCTTTAGTTAAACTGATATCACGGATATTATCGCCAGGAAAATCATTTCCAGCAGCATTACTCCAGTTTCCGAAACCTTTGCTAACAGAATTACCTGCCATTACTGTCAAATTGTGAATGTCAGTTTTCCAATTGTAAGTCAAATAATTTTCAATAGCAATCGTGTTATAATTACTATTATTAATTCCTAAATAATATTTGGCATCGTAATTATATAATTTAACGAGTGTTCCGTCAGGAAAGTAACGTTGTTTGTTGCCCCAAAAGTTATACCAGTTACCTGCGGTAAAATTATATGATGCAATTGATTTGAAAGTTAATCCTTTGTACAGCTTAACATTTGCATATGCACTAAGAAGCATCTGGTTGTTTTTGGTTATACCAGTATTTTCCATTTGTTCTGCATAGATGTTATTTCCCAGATTTGAATCGTTTGAGCCTACATCACCTTGTTCAGGAGCTCCGTATGTTCCGTTTGCATTTCTAACCTGAGGACTTACTAATTTATTAGTCACCGGGTCAACATAATCCATCGTTGGAGCGGTGAAAGCCCAGTCACGGATAGAAGAAAGGTTACCGTTATTACCAAGAGTTCCATTACTACCTTTTGATTCGGAATGAACAAAATTAATGTCACTTCCGAGCTCCAGAAAATTAGTTACTTTAGTAACTACATTGGCACGGGCAGTCAAACGTTTGTAATTTGTATTGATAACAATACCATCATTATTCAAATAACTTAATGAAAAGCTGGACTGTGTTTTTTCTGTACCACCGGAAGCAGAAATATTATATTGTTGTTTGAGGGAGACACGTGTCATTTCCTTTTGCCAGTCAATGTTATTTCTTTTGCCATCATACTGCTCCGAGAAAATTTGATTAGCCAGAATTCCACCATCGTTAGCACGTGCTTGACGAATATTTGATGCATACTGATCGGCATCACCAACTGCCAATGTTGAAGACAAAGTCTGAACACCATAGTCTGCTGAAAAGGTAACATGTGTAGATCCGACTGAACCTTTTTTAGTTGAAATCATGATCACACCATTTGCACCTGCAGAACCATAAATAGCAGTAGCAGAAGCATCCTTCAATATTTCAATACTCTCTATATCGCTTGGATTAAGAAAATTGGCATTATCACCAACTTGAACCCCATCAACAACATACAGAGGTTTTGCTGAACCATTTATAGTTGCAACCCCGCGAATACGAATGGCAGCATTGGCATCAGGAGCACCATCCTGAGCGGTTACAATAACACCGGCAGCAGCACCTTGCAATCCTTGCAAAATGTTTGTAGGAGCTTTTTTCATCATTTCATCTCTGCTAACTGAAACAACAGAGCCTGAAATATCACTCTTCTTTGAAGTACCATAACCAACAGCAACTACTTCCTCGATACCAATAGATTCCTCGAGTAACGTAACGTTGATGGTTGTTTTTCCTGCTACTGCAATCTCTTGTGATTTCATCCCAACAAATGTGAACTGCAACATTGCGTCTGATGGCACTGAGAGAGAATATGTACCATCAATACCTGTTATTGTTCCATTGGTAGTTCCTTTTACAACCACAGAAACACCTGGCAGGGAGTTTCTGCTGGCATCATTTACGGTACCATGTACTTTAATGGATTGCCCAAAACTCCACAGAGACAATAGCAACATAGGTAGCATAACGAGAACTACCTGTAATGACTTGTTTTTTTTCATAAATTTTAAATTTTAGTTTAATTAAGAAATTAAGTTAAAAGGCAATATCGGCCATTCTTTTCCGACTAAAGCCTGATACTGGTTAACCAGACCTAATAAAGACTTTTCCTTTTTTTGTTCATCCTTCAGTTTGTTTTGATTAATATTTATCTATCATTTAACTCACTCTTTGAGACTTAAACACAGTATTATTTTTCAATCGACAACTAGTTTTCCACGAACCTATTTAATCGATGCTTTCAACTGAGACTTCCTTTTATTCCAATGTCGTTCTGTTCCGTTCTGCTATTTAGACATAGCAAAAAAGACACAAGTACTTTAGATGATTTAAATAAATCACCTAAGTGTGAATTTTCAGAAATTTGTGATGCAATTGAGTTCTCAAAAAGAAATAACTTGAGTAATAAGCCTGAAAATAGGCATAAACATGTTTTTTCCATTTCGTATAGGTTGTATATCTAACTGTCGAAATTACAGAAAGCTACAAATGCAGACTTTCAATAATAGATATTCGATTTCCAATTTTAGATAAATTGTTGCCTGAAAGTTTTATCTAAAACCTGAAGTCATTGATATTTAATTCTATATCAATACAATTGTCTTCTTTCAGGCAACCTTCTTGTGAAGAAATAAAAAAAAGAAATTTCGTTTACTCTAATATTTCGGATGGTGATTTCCCAAAGTGTTTTCGGAAAACGGTGCTGAAATATCCTACGCTGGCAAACCCACACATTTCGCTTACTTCGGTAACCGTATATTTCCTCGAATGCAATAATTCCAAAGAATGCTTGAGTCTGATGGTTTTAATAAAATCAGTTGGCGATTGGTCTGTGAAAGATTTAATCTTCTTATAGAGCAGTGAAGAACTGACATTCATGGCTGACGCAAACTCATCTTTGTCGAATTCGACATTAGAAATATTGGCATGAGCCACTTCCAGCATTTTCTTTACAAACTTATCGTTGAGCTCGTTTTCCATAATATTCTCTATCGATCCGGCCGTTACCAACCGCAAGGCTTTGTCCCTGACAATCTCCCGATTACGAATAATTGATTTGATTCGCTGAATCAAAAGATTCATGTCGAATGGCTTGGTTAAATAATCATCAGCTCCTAATCCTAAGCCACGCAACTGATCTGTTCTTTCGGAAAGTGCCGTAAGCAAAATAATCGGTATGTGTGAAGTTTCGTAAGTAGATTTCATTAACCGGCACAATTCAAAGCCATCCAGATTAGGCATCATGATATCAGAAACGACCAGATCGGGCATCTGCTTTGAAATAAACTCCCAGGCAATTTGTCCATCAACAGCTGTATATACTTTAAAATCATTGCTGAGAATGCTTTTCATGAAATTCAAAAGATCGTCATTATCCTCAACAATCAAAATTTTCATTTCTCTTGAAGCTGGGGTTTCAGTTTCGGATTCAACCTGATGAGAAATTTCAGGAATAGGAACGGAAACTATTGGTTTATCCTGAAGTACATTCGTTACCAAAGAGTCACTTGATATTGATTTAAATGGAATTACAACCTGAAATGTTGATCCGACGTTTTCCTGACTGTTGCAAGTAATGTTACCACCATGTAAGGTGACATAGTTTTTAACCAATAAAAGCCCGATTCCGGAACCAACAACTTTCGAATTGATTGCATTATCGCCCCGATAAAACTCCTTAAACAATTGTCGCTGGGCTTTTCTACTAATTCCAATTCCATTGTCTTTCACCTGAAGTATCCATTTTTTATCTTCAAGCCTAAGATCAATCTGTATTTGACTATTATCAGGAGAATATTTAATGGCATTTGAAATCAGGTTATCGATAATTTTTTCAGTTTTCGACTCATCAACCGCAGTCATGTAACTTTCTCGATCAGAAACAAACCCAAGTTCAATGTTCTTACTTTTAGCGTAGGAAGCCAGCATGACCTTGCGGGTTGATACAAGCTTTACAATATCTGTCATTGACAGCATCAGATGTTCTTTGCCAATATCAACCTTTTGAAAATCCATCAATTGAGTTACAACCGAAGTGAGTTGTCGCGTCTGTTCGATTGCCAGATTCAAATAGTACTTCCCCGTTTCAGTTAAGTTCTTTTCTTTGCTTAATTCCTCAACAGGAGCTTTGATTAAGGTAAGCGATGTTCTTATATCATGTGCAGTATTCGTGAAAAACCGAACCTTTTCCTCAGTGTGTTCCTGTTTCAACTTATTGATGTAATACAGCAAATAAAGAAATATGATTCCAGACAAAATCAAAATAATCAGTATCCAAAACCATCCCGCTCTCCAAAATGGTGGGATAAGCTTAATTGCTATTGAACGCTCGGAGACAACATTCGATAATGAACTGTCATACATTTTGATTTTTAATGTAAATTCTCCACTTGGAATATTAGTGTAAGTAATAATACGATTTCCTGATGGAGTTGACCAGTTTTTGTCGAATCCTTCAAGTTTCCAGCAAAATTTTGAGCCCGACTGCATTCCTATTGAAATCAATTCGAGGCTTATTGTATTTTGAGAATATTTCAGGTTAATGGATTTTATAGCATCAACTGGCGTTTTCAGTTTAAATGAAGCTAATTCCCTGATTGAGCGTCCAGATATGGTCAGGTCCTGAAAGAAAATTTTTCCATTCGACGAAATCTCCTTGATCGATTTTGGTGCAAAAAGAATGACTCCATTATTTGTTCCCCAGGCCAAATGTCCATCTTTCAAACAGTAAAGTGCACTTTTATTATAGGAGATCCCTGATTGCGGAAAGATAGAAGAATAAGTGTAAGCAGTTTTATTTCGGGGGTCAAAGCGACACAAACCGCTCTCAGTTCCTATCCAGAGACTATTATCGTTATATATAATACTATTAAGGAAGTTCGAGGGTAATCCTTCACGAGTGGTGTAGGCTTTAATAAATCCCTCTTTATAATGAAATTCCAATAATCCTTTGCCACTTGTACATACCCAAATTACATCATCTAGAACCTGTATATCCTGAACTACATAATCAGATAGAATGTCTTTGATTTCCCCGGTTTGTTTATCAAGTAACTTTATAGCATTACTACAGCCTAAAAGAATTTGATTGGGCGATAATTCGACAATTGAGCTTAATGATTCATCAGAATAGGTTCTGAATTTATTTTCTTTTGACTTGTAGCATATAAATTTTCCATTGACACCACCTATCCATAAATCTCCCTGACTATCTTTATAAATATCAAATATATAATTACTTACAAGGGCCATTTCCTTATCATCCCTGGAATAATGTGCAAGTTCCCGTCCGGTTTTTCCATCGAGGACATAAATACCAGATGAATAACTGCCTGCCCAAATTCGTCCCTGACCATCTTCACAAAGCGCAAGGAATACCTGTGCTTGTTCAAGCTTATTGAAGTAGAAATTTTTCCATCTATCTTTAGCCACATCCCAACAACTTATTCCGTTGTTGGTTGCGAACCAGATTTTCCCATCATGATCTTCAAGAATACCATTAACATCATTATTGACCAATGAATTAGGATCATTTGTATGATGAACAATTTGATTTACATGTGGTGAAGCCAATTCATAAAACGATACCCCGCCACTGTATGTGCAAATCCAAACTCGCTTACCATGTTCGTAAAAGATATCATATACCCCATTCCCACGCAGGGAATATGGATTATCATCATTCTCTTTGTAAATATTTAATATACGACTATCCCGTTTATCCAGCTCCCAAATGCCCTGTCCGTCAATCCCAACCAAAATTGTTGATTCTGAATTTTCTTCAATTGCCAGAATGGGTTGTGTCGGGAAAGACGATGGATGTAGGTGGCTTAATTTTGAAAGTCCAAAATCAAAGCAAAACAGGCCATTCGAAAATGTACCAACCCAGAGTTTGTTGTGGGTTTTATCTAAAAATAGCGATGAAATTAAAAACGGGTGTGTATCATCGTTCCTGAATAAACATTTACTTTCAAGAGATTTAATATTTAACGACCAAAAACCTGTAGGTTTTGCAAGAATTAAATGTTGTATATCTAGCCAAACAATCGAATATCTTTCTTCCGTAACCCGCTCAATCAAAGTAATTTTGCCCGAATGATATTTATACACCCCATTATTTAATGCGATCCAAAAATCGCCTGAATCGTCAATCAATAAATTATAAACATCAAATTTATCATTATTGATAGTTTTATGTAAATTAATCAACAGGTCAAACCGATCATAAATCGTATTATAAGAAAAGATCTGGCCATTGTTAGTATAGGCAATTAGTCCAGAAGATCCGTAAATCAACTTTACAAAAATAGCACCAGATGATTCATAAGGAAGTTGGTAAATACGGTAGTCGGTATCAGTTAACCTTAGGATACCGGTTTTTGATGATGCCCAGATAAAGCCATTCTCATCTTTACAAATCGAAGCTGTTACCCGGGTTGAAATTCCAAACAAAGTGTTTATACTATAAAATTTTAATGCCCATGTATTCAGCGAGAATGCAAGTTGGAGAATAAGAATCGCAACAAACTTATATGTTAAAATAATAGATTTTTCCCCTTCTAGTTTCATTATTTTTAATCTTAATCGACAAGCTATACCATCGAATCATTTGAAACAGCTAAAATTATCATTATTTATCACTGTTGTCCGGTAAAAAAAAAAGAACCGGGTCTTCATAAAAAAGAATAAATCCTGTAAGGCTACTTTTGGGTTATCACACAAAAAAGTTGACCAAGGGTAAAAGTATAAATTTTAGCGGATAGCCACTATTTAATCAGTTGATAAAGTTCATTGATAAAAGTGAGTTCAGAAAAATAACGAAGAAGCACGGTGCAGAACCTTACACGAAAAGGTTTTTGACATTTAATCATGTTGTTATAATTCTTTTTGTTGTGCCGGAAGTGTAAATCTTCAGCAAAAGTGAACTGGTAGTGTTGTAAAACAAAGAGACATTTTGTGGATTTTAATACATTAAAAAAGTAACAAAACGACAGCAACGAAGAACAACGCTACAGGAGTCTAAAAAAAAATCACTGGCTTGAAGTAGAATCCATAAATAAGAAATACATGAGGCTCTACTAGACCAAAAAATTTGAAATCATACGACTTGTAGAACAAAGCATTACGAGCATAAATAAAACTCATAGCGAATTGGAGATTAATAAAACCACTTTTTACATCGGGTATAATGCTTATTTATCTGATGGGTACAATAGTTTGGCTCAAAAACCAATCAAAAAAAAGCAGTACTGGAATCAGGTTCCTTAAACAAAAAAACGCCTCATTACCGAACTGGCATTGGATCACCCACAAAAAGCTCCACCCCAGTTATGAATTGATCCGATTTCTTGCTGCATTTTGCAAGCCATATCTGTAATATTCGGTCAAACTGGTTCTTCGTCACATTTGGGGAAAATACATGTGATTGAATATGGAATTAAATATCAGATAATCAACACATTAAATTGATATTTTCTTGATAATTAGACTGGTATTTTCTATCTTTAAGTAATTTAATAACAGTTACTTATGAAGATAACCGGCCTAATTTGCTTATCCAATTTTCGCATTAAGAATATAGAACATGATAATGATACAATCAAAATTTTTGCATCAATCAAGTCCAACAGATCCAAATGTCCTGATTGTGGTTTTCTCAGCAGTTCTGTTCATGATTTTTACCATCGAACGATATCTGATCTACCCGTATTTCAACACAATACCATACTCATTCTAAAGACACGGAAATTCAAATGCAAAGTTCCAACATGTCACCGCAAGGTATTTTCTGAACAGACGCCTCATATGATGCGATACGCCAGAAGAACTGCCAGAGCATCGCAAGTATTGGATTCTTTGTCAATTGAACTAACAGGAAAACTTGGAAGCATTCTATCTAAACAATTTTCAATTCCAGTTAGTCCTTCAACCGTCACCCGGATAGCCCTTAAACAGCAATTGCCAGAGATAAAGCAACCAAGAGTCCTTGGCATTGATGATTGGGCACACCGTAAGGGAGTGAGCTATGGAACAGTTTTGATTGACATGGAAACATCCAGACCAATTGACTTATTATCATCAAGAGAAAGTGCCGATTTAAAGGGATGGTTAGCCAAATATCCTGATGCCCAGATTGTGACCAGGGATCGGTCAGGTGCATATTCTTCGGCCATTAATGAAGTTTGTCCGGATGCAATTCAAATTGCTGATCGATTCCATTTATTAATGAATTTATCTGATGCCTTAGATAAATACTTCAAAAGTGTAAGCAAAGAAATAAGAAGAGTAATAACAGAAAAAACGAATGAAATATTACCTATGTCTGCCAATGCTGATCGATGTAATGATGAGTCGGTTAAAAGCTTCCTGTCCCAGCAAATTACAGCAGAACCTAAAGAAATCAAAGTTGATCAACGACTGGATACCTTCAAAAAAGTCAAAGAACTTCAATCAAACGGAACTCCACTGAAAAGAATTTCAAAAATCTTAAATATTAGTCGTAACACGGTTCGATCCTATTTCATTCAGGAAACCTTGTCACCCAGGATTCACCCAAGATCGATCAACATTGATTTATTTACCAGTTATATTTTGTCCCGACTAACTATGGAGGGATATAAAAAGAAGGATATATTCGATGAAATTGTTCAGCTTGGATATAACGGCGGCAGCACACAAGCATATTCTTACATCAACAAAATAAAGTTGGAGTATGGCCTTACCACATTAGATAACGCCGAGATTCAACAAAGAATGATCCCTTATATCAAACCTCTAAGCTCTAGAAAATTGGCCAAATATATTGGCGGATCTCTATCAGACATTGAAGACACTAACGAAAGAATCTGTATGAAAGCCCTAATTGACAATGTTCCTGAACTTCAAATTGTCAGGAGGTTAGTCCTGATTTTTCGAACTATGCTTAAAAGAAGAAGTGGTAACATTAAAAGATGGATTGGTTTCATAAAACGATCAAAACGAAAGTTATATGGCCTGAAAACATTTGCCAACGGCTTACTATTCGATATTAAGGCTGTTGAAAATGGCATACGTTTGCCTTGGAGCAATGGAGCCGTTGAAGGTCATGTGAACCGGATCAAGAGCATTAAGCGCCAAATGTATGGCAGGGCAGGTTTTGAACTGTTGCGAAGGAAGGTGATTCTATCTCAAACCGGATAATTATTCCCCAAATGTGACGAAGAACCAATTTAAACTGGAAATGGGTGGTCAATTTCACCGTTTTTTCCACTTATACTGCACATTCTCAAAAAACGATTATGTCCCCCCAATTGTCCCCTAATCAAAACAAAAACGCTGCAATCATCTCGATTACAGCGTTTTATAATTTTTAAAAGTGACCCAGCTGGAGTTTGAATGTATCCTTATTCCAAACTGATTATCAATGTTTTACAAAGTGCTTATTTCAATAGGTCTCGTTATAGTCTCGCCTGATATTCAATTCATTACAATTCAAAAATAAGCAAAATAAATCAGAAATGTTATCACGTTTACTATTATTTAAGATGCTTTAATTTCCACTTTTGCGTGACCAGTTTTTTGATTTTAGTAATTGTCGTACCTTAAAATTGCAATTAACTTATTAATTTTCGCTAAGTACATGCAATAGTTCGTTCAAAAAGTGATGTGTAATTACGCGGCCATTGTGCCGAAATACAATAGTTCATTGACATGTTGACGATTTTTGATTGAGTTCGGGTTAATAGCGAACAGGCGAAAAAATCTTGATAGCATTAAAGTATTATGAAACAAGATCTTGTAAGTTGCCATCGAAAATGAGTTTTCGCGGGTTTGCGGATTTCTAAGTTGCATTACTTTGGCAATATTTACTGTTGTTAAGGCCGCATTGAAGTGGAAATTAAGCTTATTTTCACTTCTTGCCTGCGAGTTTTCAAGTCCGGCAAATTGCTTGGCATCCCTGAATCCAAATTCTATTTGAAAGCGGGTATGATAAATATCGATCACATCGATTGGCGTTTGTGTGGTATCTGTTGAAAATAAAAGCCTGTAAATTGTTTTCCCTTTTAATAGGAACAGTTCTACAACCAGCAAGATATTCCTTTCAAGAGACTTGGAGTATACAATGGCAGAGTATGCCATTATACCTTTATCGTTTACTACCATATTGAAGTGTTCATGATTTAGTTTCCGAAAATCGATTTTTCCTCCATATTTTGCTGGCCTGCCTCTTTTCCCAGTTTTGGGTTGTATCGAAAGGTATGATAAGTTGGCGTCCTCCCGAAGTTTGCTTACCAAATGGAGGGAGCATCCCAGTATCTTATCCACAAAGTTTTTCTTAGAGAAATACGCATCTGCAACAACGTATCGAGTAATGGACAGTATCAGTTCAATATGTTTTTTGATGACCCCAGCATACCAGTCGATTAACGAAAGGTCGTTATCTTGAAGACAGTTTGTCGGAGGCGTTTGTACGGCATCTAGATGAAAACTTAATCTTGTGTCTGCATCGATTACTGAAAGCCCAAGGATTTCAATACCACGAAGTGCCCGACCTGCGCAGCCCGACCAAAAGTATCCGATTCCAGGGGTATGTTTGCCCGATTTAGGAATGAAACTCGGATCGAAAGCAACAGCATTGCGATTGCCAATCCAAGGCATTGACAAGGCTTTGTTGAAGCTAAAGAAGTCAAACCCTTGCTCGAACTGACCACGGAAGCGTTGTTCTCCAAAAAGGCTGTATCGGCCTAACTGAAGGAAGTTGATCCGTGAAGGAATACTTAAGTATAGCATGAAAATCTCAATCATAAAATCTCGTCTGCATTTATTGAGCTTTATTTTAGAAACAGATAAAGCTTCAAGAACAACTTTTGAATACAAATCATAAATCGCAGGGGTGGCCATAATTAAAGTAATTAACTGGTAATTAATACTTTAAAGATACAAATCCCTGCGGTTTTATACTAATAAATAATCAGTTATTTTACTGTAAATCAGATAAATAACTAAATTTTAACCGAAGTGTTGTACATGACAAAAATTTAAAAATATCGATATCATCTTGAAAGAAAGCGTTTAAAAGAACAGTTGCAATATATGTTAGACCATATTTGAATAGACTTTTAGTTTTGTTTCCATGTTTCTTGATCGGGATTGGTTTGATGTATCTGTGCAAATAATCACCGACAAGGTATGCCCATGTAAAAGCTACTATCACCAATGCAAACAGTTTTTCAATTCTTCCAATTTCAGTCAAGTGTGTATCTTCAATATTAAAGCCACTTGTTTTTAAAGCTCTAAAAGCAGTTTCAATCTGCCATCGTTCTTTGTAAATACAAAGTGCATCTTCTGGCTTGTTGAATGAGATAACAATCTGCAATTCAGGCTTTCCATCTTTGTTCTTTACTTTAGAGGCTGACAGATAACACAGTTGATCGTTCAGATAAATAATACGGTGGTTCACTCGGCAACCATTTAGCGGCAAATCGGCAAACAGCCAACTGGCTTTAACTCGTTTGCCATTGTGAGGTTGCAAAACCCAAAAGTTTTCGCGGATGCGGATATAGTAACGAATCCGGTTCTCATTCAGATACTTGATCCATCGTTCTCCAACAAACTCCCGATCTGCGGTCAAACAATCCAACGAAGCAGATCCAAAAAGACGGATAAACCGTTCAATCAATTCAATGCGTTCATTGGTGTTTGAATTACCAAACTTGGGCAACAACTTAAACAACAGCGGAAAAGCAACTCCATGATAAACAACTGCAATTACCAATACATTGATATTCTGCTGTCCAAACTTCCAATTTGTCCTATCCATTGCCAGACGGAAAGGTGGTTCATGAGGTAATAGTCTGAATATTAATTTGGCGATCAAATCTGTATCAAGTAGATATTCAGACATAAACCGCTGTATTCTCCTCAGAGAGGAACTGGTACTGGCATTACTGTCAAAAGCTGTAGCCAACTTCTCAAAACCAACTGTTTGCACCTTACATAGTGCACTGATCATGAAAACAAAGAACTTTACTCGTGCCAGATTCCAACCTGATTGCTTATGGAAAATGGAAACTAATTCACTACTTTTAGCATCTACCCTGGGTGTCATATTTCTTACTAAGTGATGTGGTAATCCCTTGTAAGATAATGATATTCAGGGTTTTATGCAAATATTTTAATGCTTATTTTGTTGATAATCAATTGTTTATGTTTTTGTCATGTACTAAGCAATTTTCGTTTAAAATTGAATGTTACCGGTTTGACATCATCCTTTTATAAACAACTAAAAAAACAAAGGATTATCGCTCTGCAATATTTCAGAAATCACTTTTTCACTTTATTTCCTTTCATAAATCCTTTCAATTCTGGATCGAGAAACTGATTCAAAAAAAATTCGACACATTCTAAATGTGTGAATTGTGTAACTTATTCTTAAAGTTGTGTAACTATTAATGATTTAAGTTGCACATCTTTGTAACAACCTCGCAAAAATCAATCAGTTGAAATTATACATCAAATACATGGTCAGCAACCGTTGTAAACAAACGGTAAAAGAAGAACTAAAAAAACTTGGGCTACATTTTATCATAGTCGATCTGGGCGAAGTGGAGATCATGGAGAATCTCACAGGAGAAAGGCTGGAACAGGTTAAATCTATATTGTTCAATTGCGGTTTCGAGTTAATGGATGACAAGCGGGCAATACTGATCGAGCGAATTAAAAATGTAATTATTGAAATGGTTCATCACTCCAGTGAACTGATTAAAACGAACTTTTCAAACTACTTAAGTGAAAAATTAGACCACGATTATACCTATTTGGCCAATTTGTTTTCAGAAGTTCAGGGAACAACCATCGAACAATTTATCATCATGCATAAAATTGAGCGGATCAAAGAATTGATCATTTATGGCGAAGAAAATATTACAGAAATAGCGTGGAGGATGAATTACAGCAGTGTCGCCCATTTATCCAATCAATTTAAAAAAGTTACGGGTCTGTCTCCTTCGCATTTCAAGCAATTGAAGGATAAAAGACGGAGTCCGATTGAAGATGTAGGAAATTAATGAATGAGAATTAAATGAAATGGAACGAACGAAATCGCACGAATCACAATATGCCAGCAGTTTGATAGAGGCTAGTCTGGATCCCCTGATTACCATCAGTATCGAAGGAAAAATCACGGACATGAATCAGGCTAAAGTAGATATAACGGGGATTGAGCGCAACAAACTGATTGGCACTCATTTCTACGATTATTTTACCGAGGCTGAAAAAGCACGTACTTTTTACGAGGAGGTTTTTGCAGTTGGAGCAATTACCAATTTTCCACTGACGATTCGAAATAAAAGCGGCAATCTAACTGATGTTCTTTTTAATGGTTCAGTATATAAAGACGATCAGGGAAATATATTGGGTGCAGTTGTTGTTGGAAGAGATATTTCCGAACAGAAATGGGCAAGGGAATTACAAGAAGCAAACAAAGAACTTGCCTTTCAAAACGACGAAAAGGAAAAGCGGGCGGCAGAATTGGTTATCGCCAATAAGGAACTGGCTTTTCAGAACGAAGTAAAAGAGAAGCGGGCGGCGGAATTAATCCTGGCGAACAAAGAACTGGCCTTCCAAAATGATGAGAAAGAAAAAAGAGCACAGGAGTTAATTGTTGCCAACAAAGAACTTCTCTTCCAGAACGAGGAAAAAGAAAAACGTGCAGCGGAACTAATCATTGCCAATAAAGAACTGGCCTTGCAAAACAAGGAAAAGAAAAAGCTGGCAGATGAGTTAATCATAGCCGATAAAGAACTTGATTATCAGAACGAAGAAAAAGAAAGACGATCGGTTGCCAGCAAAAAACTGGAGGCATTCACCTATTCTTTAAAGCTGGCTTCGCAATATTCTCTCAGCTTAATCGAAGCAAGCCGCGATCCCATGGTAGTTATCAGTCCTGAAGGTAAAATTACCGATATGAATGAGGCCACTGCGAACATTACAGGTTTAACCCGCGATGAACTGAAAGGTACCGACTTCCTCGATTATTTTACCGAACCGCAAAAAGCCCGTCACGTTTATCAGGAAGTATTTGCAAAAGAATCGGTTGCCGATTCGCCGCTTACACTTCGCCATGCCAACGGCAAACTGACCGATGTTTTATTTAACGGATCGGTTTACAAAGATGATCGGGGTAACGTTATCGGCGTGGTGATTGTTGCACGCGACGTAACTGAACAAAAAAGAATTGCCAATGAGTTAACCGAAGCAATTGTATTTGCTGAACTGGCTGTCGGAATTGCAGAAGAGGCAAAAGAAAAAGCCGAAAGCGCGAAACACATAGCCGAAAATGCAGTGAAAGCCAAGCAGCAGTTCTTGTCGAACATGAGCCACGAAATACGCACACCAATGAATGCGATTATCGGTTTCACCAAAGTACTGCTAAAAACAGAATTTACCGCCAAACAAAAAGAATATCTGCATGCAATAAAAATGAGTGGAGATGCACTAATTGTATTGATAAACGATATACTCGATCTGGCCAAAGTTGATGCCGGGAAAATGACATTTGAACAGATTCCGTTCAAAATGGAAGCCTCAATTTCGGCCATGCTGCATCTGTTCGAAACTAAAATTCAGGAAAAGAATTTAAAACTAATCAGGAAATACGACAAAAATATTCCTGAAGTTTTGGTTGGCGACCCGGTTCGTCTGCACCAGATTATTTTAAATCTGGTGAGTAATGCTGTAAAATTTACCATGAAAGGGAAAATCAGCGTTAATGTAAGTTTGATCAGTGAAGACGATAAGCAGGCAACCGTACAATTTTCCGTTTGTGATACCGGAATTGGAATACCTGAAAGTAAAATCGAAAAAATATTTGAGAACTTTCAACAGGCGTCCAGCGGAACTTCGCGGCTTTACGGGGGAACTGGTTTGGGTTTGGCCATCGTTAAACAATTGGTTGAGACACAGGGAGGAACTATTTCGGTAAAAAGTGTGGTTAACGAAGGTTCAACCTTCAGTTTTGAGCTAAGCTTTCTAAAAACCGCTGAAGCTGCAGAAATAGAATCCGCAATTCATGATCTTGATACTGAGCTTAAAAACATTACTATCTTGGTTGTTGAAGACATCCTACTGAATCAGTTACTAATGAAAACGGTGCTTGAAGATTTTGGTTTTGAGATTGATATTGCTGAAAACGGGAAGATTGCTATAGAAAAACTTCGGGACAAAAACTACGATGTTATTCTGATGGACTTGCAGATGCCTGAGATGAACGGGTTTGAGGCCACCGATTTTATCCGTAACATCATGAATCTGGAAACCCCGATCATTGCGCTGACTGCCGATGTAACTACCGTTGATTTGGCTAAATGCAAAGCCGTAGGAATGAACGATTACATTGCGAAACCAGTTGACGAACGTTTGTTGTACAGTAAGATAGCAGGATTTGTAAAAAAGCCGGATCATAAGAAACGTAACGATTTGCATGAGATTGCCATCACTGAAGACATTGTAAAAAGCTGCATCGATCTGGCCTATTTAAACCAACGTACAAAATCGCACCCCAAGTTAATGATGGAAATGATTTCGGCATATCTGGATCAGACTCCACCTTTAATTTTAGCCATGAAACAAAGCCTCACCGAAAAAAATTGGGACCTGTTATATGCTTCTGTGCATAAAATGATCCCTTCATTTTCTATCATGGGCATGGGTATCGATTCAGAGAATATGGCAAAAAAAATTCAGGAATATGCAAGCACTCAAATACAGTCGGAAGGAATATCTGAACTTGTATTACAACTCGAAACTATTTGCATACAAGCCTGTGTCGAACTGAAAGAAGAATTTAACCGGATAAAACAAACGATATCATGAACAACAATAAAATAAAACTTTTCCTGGTTGACGATGATGCTGTTTTCCTGAAATCATTGGAAATTGACTTTCTGGAACAAGCTGATTTTGAAATTGAAACTTATGCAACCGGAGAACTTTGCATTGAAAATTTGACTAACAATCCCGACCTCATCATTTTGGATTATTATCTGGATGGTATCGACCGCGACGCCATCAACGGAATTGACACTTTGGATAAGATAAAAGGGTTCAACCCTGAAATTCCGGTAGTCATGCTATCTTCTCAGGATAAAATTGATGTAGCCATCAACTGTATGCACCACCAGGCATTTGATTATGTGGTTAAAAGCGAAACCGCTTTCATGCGCTTAAAAAAAATCATATCCACCATCGTTGAAACTCAAAAACTCGAAAAACAGTTAAACTGGTACATGGATCGGATGTAACCGAAACCATGAAAAAACCACTTTGTGGATAATAACAATTAACTTAGTAATCCGGATTCTATTTTTATTTTCAGGAATACTGAATCTGATAGATAAATAACTAAACTGGATGTGATTTGAAACTCTTCATCAAATACATGGTTTCCTCTCGCTGCAAAATGGCAGTGAAGTCAGCACTGGATAAACTCGGCATACACCACGTGAAAGTAAAATTGGGCGAAGTTGAGATCATGGAGAATATTACGACTGAACAGCGTGATCATAAAATTGAACGTGCCAAAGAACTGCTTCTTTACGACGATCTGAATCTCACCGAAATATCCTATCGGCTTGATTACAGCAGTGTAGCGCATTTGTCCAGTCAATTTAAAAAGTCACCGGATTAACTCCTACTTTCTACCGGGAGATGAAGAATAAAAGACATTCCTCTGCCGGCAATGTGTGAATGATGTAACTTTTCACCGAAATTGTGTAATGGTTCAGCCTTTAAAGATGTCCATCTTTGAAAGGTGAAAATTCATTCACATATAAGAATAACAATCATGGGAAATTTACTTTATGTAGTCGCAGTCATTTTAATCATTTTATGGCTCATTGGATTTGTTGGCTATAGTGCTGGTGGTATCATTCATGTTTTGCTCGTAATTGCAATTATTGCAATAATACTTCGGATTATTCAGGGAAGAAGAATACTCTAAAAAATCTGTGCTTTCCTCATAACACCGTTTAACACAAATTCCATTAGCTTTTCGTTGGACTTATTTCCGGCAAATTGGAATTGGAATGCTTCTTCACATTAAGTTCGGTTTAAAATTAAACACATGAAAATAAAAACATTAGGGGTTGTTCTCGCAGCGATTGGTATACTTATGATCGTTTATACCGGTTTTAGTTATGTGACTAAAGATAAAGTGGTCGATTTAGGGCCAATTGAAATTAATGCAGAAACGAATCATCCCGTTCAATGGTCACCAATTGTTGGTGTCGTATTGCTTGTTGGAGGCCTTGTAGTTTTTGCAACCGGTAAAAAGTAATTATCAGATATTTATATAAACTCTTTAAAACAAAACTATGCCACTATTAACAATTTTACTCGTAATCATTATTGTGGGTGTCGCCCTATGGTTGATCAATTCATTCATTCCAATGGCCAGTATAATCAAATCAATCCTAAATATTGTTGTTGTGATTGTTCTGATTGTCTGGCTTCTCAATGTATTTGGGATTACCAGTGGACTTTCAAGCATACATTTATAAAAACAATCAAGTTAACGATTACAACAAATCTCAAATAATAAAAACGATGAATCTGAAAAGAATCTTTGGGGCATTGCTAACAGTACTCGGAATTGGCGGACTTATTTATGCAGCAGTCTTATATGTTAATTCGCAAGGGAATAATAATTTCAAAGCGCTTGTAATTTACGGGCTACTTGGTCTGCTATTCTTTATTGCCGGTATCAGCCAGGTGCGCACTACCAAAGACGAATCTTAAAGTTGATTCAATTCTTAATCATTGAATTTCACTCGAAAAGATTGTTATTAAATTATTGAATATCTATACGTTCTCGTGGAACTCTCATGCTAGGAGATCTCCACTACGAACTATATTTTCGCTTCGCGGATTTCCCGCTGGTCAATTCATTCCTTTTTGTGCCGCCTCCTTTAAAATTGTTTTCGCGGCATGTTCGTTTCACCCGAAAACAATGAAGTAATTTATTTTACTTTTTGCAAGTTCGAATGGACTCCTTGCCAAAAGGATTCTACTTCGAACTTTATTTTCATAATTTTTTTCATAGTCATTTTTAGCTTGCTATACTGAAGAAGCTACAAGAAAATTTGGCTCCGTTGGAATCCTTTAAAAATTGACGTTAAAGTCATATCGCATTGGATATAAATGTGTGAAAGATGTAACTCTTATCCGGAATTGTGTAACGCTTTCCGGGGCAGATTCGATCAACTTTGTACAGTAAACCTCATGTACTATAAAAACTATAAATATGAACACTACGGAAGGAATTGGGAATTGGGTCAAAACAAAAGGTAAACTCAAACAAAAATTTGCGCTTTTAACCGACGAGGATCTGTTGCTTGCAGAAGGCAAGAAAGAGGAAATGTTGGGCAGACTTCAGATTAAACTTGGGAAAACAAAAGAAGAATTACAAAAGATCATAGCGGCACTTTAATCGGTGTTCTCCAATTGAAATGAGTTTAAGTAAAGCGAAGATTACAATTTACCATAAGTTCAATATATACAATTATAAAACAAAAATTATGAGTTCAGGAAAAGTATTACTAGGCGTATTAGTTGGTGCTACCGCAGGTGCATTGGCGGGAATTTTATTAGCTCCGCACAAAGGAACGGTCACACGTAAAAAAATAAACAGACAAAGCGGCGCATTTGTCGATGGGGTAAAGGAAAAATTTGATGGATTGCTCGAGGATATCTCCGAAAAATTCGAAAAGGTAAAAAATGACGTGACTGAATTTGCTGAAAAAAAGATGGCAAAACCAGTCGATTCAAAATACGCAAAACCTGTTAATAATTAAGGTATCGCGTAGGTATCTTAAACTTTGAGTCTGCTTCAGAACGATTTCATAGACGCTCTGGAGTGGATTCAATTTTTGAACTAGCTCCATATCCACTGTACTATAAACCGCTTCAAGACCAACGCCATGGAAGATAATGAAAACATCATTGAAACACTTTTGGAGAGAGCCACGGAATATGGCAAATCCGGCTACGAATTGGCAAAACTAAAAGCTCTGGATAAATCGTCGGATGTGCTGTCTACCTTAACTGCAAATTCTGTCGTTCTGATCATCCTTTCGTCATTTATACTTTTTCTGAATTTAGGATTGGCTTTCTGGCTGGGAGAAATTCTTGGAAGGATTTACTTCGGATTCTTTGTGGTAGCAGCCTTTTATGGCATTTCGGGAATTCTGATTTATTTCTTTTTACACGACTGGATTAAGAAAGTTGTCAGCAGTAAATTCATTAACCAGGTCCTAAAATGAAATGTTATGGAAAATATCAAAACATCTGTTGAGCTTAAAGAAGCGATCAAGCTTTTGGAACTCGAACATACCTACAAGGGTCAACTGTTAAAGGAACAGCTACTGCTCGTTCACGAAAGTTTAAAACCCGCGAACCTGATTAAAAGCGTCATTTCTGATGTAACCTCATCGCCATATTTGGTTGATAATCTTCTGGGTGCAACTGTTGGTTTAGCTTCAGGATATCTTACAAGAGTCGTAACCGTTGGTTCAACAGGAAATGCATTCAAAAAACTCCTTGGCACGATTCTTCAGTTTGGAGTTACAAATGTGGTAGCTCAGCATACTGACACCATTAAGTCAATCGGTCAGTTTATTTATCAACATTTTCTTAAGGGAGAAAACAGGAACACTTAAAACCAATGATAACCAGAGAAATACAATTACCGTTTTATGTCAAAGCTTCACTTCTTTCAGTTGGTTTGTTTGCCTTTGTTGCGATGCTTTACATTGCCCAGAGTATTATTATTCCGTTCGTTTTCTCAATCATTTTGGCAATTGTACTTCACCCGGTCGTAAACTTCTTCGTGAAAAAAAAATTTAACAGGGTCGTAGCCATCGTTCTTGCCTTGGCTCTGTTTATTCTGGTAATTGCCTTATTTGGCGCTTTTATGTTTTCACGAGCTATGCAGTTTAAAGAAACATGGCCTATTCTGGTTGAAAGGTTCACCGAGCTCTTCAATGAAGCCACTGCCTGGGCTTCAGGTTATTTTGACATCAGCCCGGAAAAAATAACGATATGGTTTACCAAATCGAAAGTGGATGTTATCGACTCAAGCGGTGTTGCAGTAGGACAAACATTGATCAATGTTGGCAGTGGGTTGGTCATGCTCTTTATCATACCGGTGTACATTTTCATGCTTCTTTTTTATCATCCGCTTTTGCTCGAATTTATCCGGAGATTGTTCGGGGCCGACAATCGCAAAATGGTCAGTCAAATAGTTACTGAAATCAAAAATATAATTCAGAAATACCTGACGGGTTTGTTTCTGGAAGTTGTCATCGTATCAGTTCTTCATTCGGTAGGCCTTTTACTACTTGGCGTTCCCTATGCCATTTTGCTTGGCATCCTTGGCGCACTGCTTAATCTCATTCCCTACCTCGGCGGAATAGTCTCGGTAGCCCTGCCGATGATGGTGGCGCTGGCGACAAAAACATCGCCATGGGTTGCAGTTTATGTGCTTTTGGTTTATTACGTTATACAATTGATTGACAACAATTACATCATTCCCAAGATCGTTGCTTCCAAAGTGAGAATCAATGCACTGGTTTCTATCATTGTTGTTCTGGCATTCGGGGCGTTATGGGGTATTCCCGGAATGTTTATTTCCATTCCAATGACCGCAATCATCAAAGTTATTTTCGATCACATCGAATCCTTAAAACCATGGGGTTATGTATTGGGCGATACCATGCCACCCAGAATCAACATAAAACCCATTTTAGATAAAATACTCAAGTAAACAAATCATTAGTTTTAAAAAACCAGTTAAAGATGATTTTGAATCCGACCATTGTCCGTTTTATTTGATATTTAAATGACAATTATTCAAAGAGATTGTCTGCATTAGGTCGTTGAAACAACTTATTATTTTATTAAAAGTTCACTCAACACATCCGGAATAGATTGATGGATGTTACAACCGGTTGGAAGAACAGCATATACCCCTTAAACAGAATGTGTGAATGATGTAACTTATTTACAGAATAGTATAACAAGTTGCAAAGCTGAGCCCGTACCTTTAGCTAAATCAAATCATTAAAAAATCATAAAATGAAAAAGACAATTTTTATTGCGCTCCTGATGATTTTCACATTGGGTGCAACGACAACCTTCGCAAGTAAGGCTGATCTGAAATCCACGACTCCTGTTGCTACTGAGAATAAATTATCGACAGAAGAATTAAGTAAGATGAAAAACCGTGTGGAAGAGATTCGTACCATCGATAAATCGGACATGACCGTTTCTGAAAAGCGTGAACTCAGAAAAGAAAGCAAGGGAATTAAAGAAAATGTACGTAAAAGCGGTGGAGTCATTTATATTGGAGGGACTACTCTTTTATTGATCATTATCATCATCCTTCTGGTTTGATACAAGCCTGAATATTCAAATGCTTTTGCCTGAAATCGTATTGGAAAGTAGTTTTATTGTATGCTAAGTGAAAATCAAATCCGATGAGGACATTACCAGTTAAAACCGGAATTAAGCGGGAAAAACAAATCAAAGCATATACTGTTATTCAACTGTTTATCATTTCGATGCGTACCAGATCGGTAAGAAAGCGATTCCTGAATTTTTATAATCCTGTCCTGCCGGGAACAAGTGGGTCAAAACCCAATGATGCAAACATATTTCATAATAAATTTTCATTGATTGTCAGGCAGCTCGTTTTTAGCTGCCTGATAACTTTTGTATTTGTACCCAATGTCGGAGCACAGGAATATTTCCAGCAGGAAGTCAATTTCAAGATAAACGTCACGCTCAACGATCAGCGCCACGAATTAAGTGCATTCGAAACCATTGAGTACATCAACAACTATCCCGATACCTTAAAACTTCTTTATTTTCACCTCTGGGCCAATGGTTATTCCAATAATAAAACAGAATTAGCCAAACAGTTATTTAATTTGAAGGGCAAAGCAAAGCTGTTCAAAGACCCTGAATTGAGAGGATACATTGACTCGCTGGACTTTAAAATTGACGATCAGCCTGTTCAATGGAATTTATTGCCAGGTCAGCCCGACATTTGCCGAATCATTCTGTATAAGCCGCTCCCACCTCATGATACCATACAAATATCCACTCCTTTTCGAGTGAAAATTCCCAAAGGAGTGACTTCCCGATTAGGGCATATCGGTGAATCTTACCAGATTTCACAGTGGTTTCCAAAACCTGCAGTTTACGACCAGTCCGGCTGGCATCAAATGGCCTATCAGGATCAAGGTGAGTTTTATTCCGAATTTGGAAGCTTCGACGTAAGTATTACATTGCCATCTAATTACATTGTAGGCGCCACCGGAAATCTGCAAAATCCGGAGGAATCCAACATGCTTGAACAGCTTGCAGCAGACACTACCTGGATTAAAAATATTGGCACCGAAGCTGACTTTCCGCCATCATCCCAACAGATGAAAACACTCCGCTATACTGAAAATAAAATCCACGATTTTGCCTGGTTTGCCGATAAACGATTCCATGTGTTAAAAGGAAAAGTAAAACTTCCCGACTCCGGAAGGGAGGTAACCTCCTGGGTGATGTTTACCGATCAGCAGGCCGAACTTTGGAAAAATGCTATTCCCTATGTAAATCATTCCATTGAATATTTCTCAAAATGGATTGGCGATTATCCTTATCAAAACTGTACCGCGGTGCAAAGCGCCCTGAATGCGGGCGACGGGATGGAATATCCCGGGATAACGGTAATTGGAATGGCCAAAGATGCCTACGCACTGGATGAAGTGATCGCTCATGAAATTGCCCACAATTGGTTTTACAGCGCATTGGGGTCGAATGAGCGAAAGTACCCCTTTTTGGACGAAGGAATCACCAGTACGTATGAACAGCAATACATGCACGAAAGATATCCGCAAAAAAAACTTTGGGAAACCAATGTCCGGAACCCGAAACTGGCAAAATTTTTCCACATCGATCAAATGCCGGTAAAACAAATGCGCGAACTCGAATGGCTTTCTCAAGCCCGCGACAATCTCGAACAACCCGTAAATCTCCCGGCTGACGATTACAACACACTTAATTACAGCCTGATGATATACAACAAAGCTGCGATGGGTTTTAACTACCTGAGAGCTTACCTTGGAGACTCGCTGTTTGATTTGGTCATGCATGATTATTACCGGCAGTGGAAATTTAAACATCCCCAACCCGACGATCTTCAGGAGGTATTTGAAACCAATACGGGCAAAGATTTAACCTGGTTTTTTATTGATTTTCTGGGAACTAACAAGCGAATGGATTACAACATCCTGAGCTTTGCAAATCATCAGTTACTCATAAAAAACAAGGGAGAATTGGTATCGCCATTGGTTATCTCCGGAATGATTGGCGATTCCATCTGTTTCGAAAAATGGGTTGATGGTTTTGAAGGGCAAAAAGAAATCGATATTCCGGATGGAAATTATACGCAACTGAAAATTGACCCCCAACATGTAACTCCTGAACTTTTCAGGCTCAACAATAACATCCGGACATCCGGAATTTTTCCAAAATCAGATCCACTCCGGACACAACTTTATTTTTCGCTGGAAGATCCCGAAAAACGATATCTGATGTATATTCCGGTCGTTAACTGGACGCGTGAAAATGGTTTTATGCTGGGCATAGCTTTGCATAACGGCATTCTTACCCCAAAGCCATTTCAATATTTTGTGGTACCATTTTATACGTTTAATAATCCCGGTCTGGCAGGATATGGGAAGCTTTCGTGGAATATAACTCCATACGATAAATTCGTCAGGAAGGCCACAATTTCGATCGAAGGAACACAATTCGGCGCTCCTGAAAATCAAAATTATCAAAAAATAAAAACCGGATTAGATCTATCCTTCAGGTCGAAACAATTGAATAATTCACTTACTCACAAAGCGTTTGGATACTACATTGCAGCATCTAACCTTTTTCAGATTGAACATCAGCAAAAGGCAAAAATGAATTCCTATCTGCAATTCGGTTATCAACTGGAAAAGCCTGGAAATGTCAATCCTTTCAGCCTGTTGGTTTTTTCCGAATCCAGTCAGTCCTATCTGAAAACATCTTTAGAGCTCAATTACCGGTTAAGTTACTACGGAAAGAAAAATGGTCTGGATATCCGGTTGTTTGCCGGAACCATGCTCAAAAGCGATCCGGCTATCCTGTTTTATTCATTTTCTGCAAGTGGCCGAAGCGGACCGGAAAAATATTTATATGAGGGCACATTCCCTGATCGTTTTAGCCGTTTCCCAACAACTTTCTGGTCGCGGCAAATAAGCCTTTCCGAAGGTGGTTTGGTGTCGCCGGTTAACGATAAACTTGGTTTCAGTAAATGGCTTGTTTCGTTATCCGTCACCAGCAATTTGCCGGGAAAAGCTGCCCATTTTCCTGTGAAGCCGTTTGTAAATCTTCTTCTGAACGATCACGGTACCGGAACAGAAACCGATTCGCCATTCTTTTTTGAGGCCGGCCTCAAAGCCGGAATGTGGAACTTTTTCGAGATTTATATTCCCGTGGTGGTTTCCGGAAATATTCAATCGATAACCGGATCTTTTAAAGACCGGATACGTCTGACTTTTAAGCTTGACGGATTTAATCAGCTCAAGCTGAATTCAGGAATCGGATTTGAAATCAAGTAAATGTGTGAATGATGTAACTTTTTTCTGAAGTTGTATAACTCTTTCAAATTTGCTTAATTCACCTTTGAAGTATGAAAATTCGATTAGGCATACTCTTTATAATCTTGCTTCAGGGTTCGTATATCAATGCTCAGGAAATATTTTCCCCACAAGTAAAACCCAATACTGCATTTGGAAAGGACGAAAAACTTACGTATCAGATTAAGTATGGTTTTATCGTTGGTGGAATAGCCACTCTTTCGCTTAACGAGGCCATCGAAAATGGAGAAAAGGTTTTTCATGCTTTGGCTGTTGGGAAAACTACCGGATTAGCCAACACCATATACGGGGTTGAAGATACCTATGAAAGCTGGTTCGACAAAGCAACCAATTTGCCATTTAAATCGGTACGTAACATCCGTGAAGGTCGCTACCGGAAATATAATGAGGTAAGCTACAACCACAAGCATAATACGGTTCATTCAAAACTTTCAGGAGTTCATAGTGTCCCCGTAAAGATCCTTGATTTAACATCGACCTTTTATTACCTGAGACGAGTCGATTGGTCAGTAATGAATAAAGGCGATGTCGTCTTTGTAAACATGTATTTTTCCGACGAAATATTTCCTTTTCGGATTATATTTAAAGGAAAGGAAACCATCCAGACCAATTTCGGGAAAATAGAATGTTTTAAAATCATGCCAGTGGTCGAAGTTGGACGCATGTTTAAACGATCAGATGATCTGACCATTTGGTTGACTGACGATGACAATTGTATTCCTGTGCAGGTTAGAATGGACATTCGCATAGTTGGAAACGTATATTTGAAACTCATTAAATATGAGAATATCGCCAATCCATTGGCATCTCAGGAGT
Source organism: Aquipluma nitroreducens (assembly GCF_009689585.1). Classification (GTDB taxonomy): domain Bacteria; phylum Bacteroidota; class Bacteroidia; order Bacteroidales; family Prolixibacteraceae; genus Aquipluma; species Aquipluma nitroreducens. The sequence goes on from NZ_AP018694.1 coordinate 200,740, forward strand.
AAAAGGTTATTGCTTCAATCAAAAAAACAGCGTAAACAGGAAAGAACTCCTGGTATTATTTCATTGATTTCAGAGCCTACTGAACATTTGGAATGAATATTGATACATGGCTAACAAATCTGTTGCTATAAATTAGTACAATTAATCCTCATATTAACACGAAACTCAAAAAACATGAAAACAAGAACTATTTTATTTAGCTTTTTAATTGCATCGTCTGCATTTCTGTGGACTGGTTGCAGCCAGGAAGGACCACAAGGGCCCGCGGGCCTCGATGGAAACGCAAATGTAATCGCCTCGCAATGGTACTCACCAACCGCGTGGGATGGCTCATCAGGCGATTGGTATTTCGACGTTACGAATTCAGCCATTTCGCAGGATATTGTTGAAAGTGGAGCAATATTAGCTTATGTAAGTTTACCGGGCGACCTTTACAACGAATATACAGTCAGACCTTTACCTGCTTACGCGGTCGGCGCCAATTGGGACTTTTTACTCCCCAATGATGGTCAGTCCTACGGCACAATCGAATTTACCTCCGACATGGTGAACAGGCCAGGCACATCGGGTTATAATTTCAGATTTATACTGATCCCTTCGAACTATAGCTTGAAATCGGCCTCGCTAAATGCTCCCGGGTTAAATGATCTCAGGAAAATGTCCTATAAAGAGGTTTGCAATTTATTGGGGATCAAAGAATAATACCTGAAAGCTTTTAAATTTCGCTGATTTGGAATATTGTCTATTTCGAAGTATCAATATAGCCGTCACAAAATATACAGGTGACGGCCTCTTTTTTTTATCGGGATTGAAAAGCCTAAAGGTGTGAATCATGTAACTTTTCCCTGAAATTATGTAACACCTTTCAGTAAAAATTGGCTCATATTTACGGCGTTACTGATTAAACTTTCCATTAAAAAAACAGAAACAATGTTCGAACGAAATCAATCCGGGATAAGCATGCAATCTTTAGTTAATCAGCTCGAAAATGAAGATATCAAGGTTCGCACCAGAGCCCGTAAATCGCTGGTTACAATTGGCAAACAAGCTGTTCCGCCATTGTGCCTGGTGCTTGAAAATTCAAAAGTATACAAAGCCCGTTGGGAAGCGGCCAAAGCGCTCAGTGAAATTGCCGATCTGAAATCAATATCCACGATGGTTAAGGCACTGGAAGATCCGGAAAGCGATGTGGCCTGGCTGGCGGCGAAAACGTTGGAGAAATTCAGAAAGGCTGCATGGCCGGAACTGTTGCGCGCTCTGGTTGATCGGGGGACAGATTCTGTTTTGCTGCAACATGGCGCTCACCATATTCTTCGGAAACAGAAAGTGGAAGACTATAACGATCTGTTGGATATACTTCGCACTGCACTCGAAAAGGGATCTGTTCCCGAAAGTATTTCACCAGCCGCATATCAACTATTGGAGAGGATAAAAAGCAGAAGGGGTTAGGATAATTTACAATCTGGAAAAACTTTATCTTTAGTTTAAAGTTATTGTTATACTAAAGGATAAGATCTCTATAATAAACAGTTGAATGATGAAAGTGGCTGATGTTTTTAAAAGGGTTTTAAAGACTTTCATCTGGATAGTCAGTATTCTCGTGCTTATATTTCTCATAACAGCCGGAATCATCCAAATTCCTTTCATTCAAACTAAGATCGTTCGGTACGCTACAAATTTGGTCAGTAACAAAACCCACACAAAAGTTGAGATCAGAAATGTAAGTATTTCATTTCCAAAATCGATCGTAGTTGAAGGACTTTCCCTCGAAGATCTTCAGAAAGACACCTTACTTTATGCCGGAAAGACAAAAGTAAACATTGCGCTTTTGGGATTATTATCTAGCAAGATTGACATCAGTTCGATTGCTCTCGAAGACGCCACAGTCAGGTTGCACAGCACCAAAACCGATCCGCTGTTCAATTACAATTTTCTGGTCACTGCATTCAGTGATACAACCAAACCGGTCGTTTCAGATTCTTTAGCACAATCAAAATGGACATTCGACATTGATCATATAAGTCTGAAAAACATCCGGTTTCGATACAACGATGAATTTGCCGGAATGGATGTATCAGCAGCTCTGAAAGAATCAAAATTCAGCTTAAATGGCATTGATCTGCAAAAATCAGCCTATCGAATTGACGAATTGTCCTTGGAAGGATTAATCGCAAAAGTTTTTGTCAATGCTTCTCAAAATATTCAGACGAACCCATCTGCAAGTGCTTCACCAAAGATCTCAGCAAAAAATCTGCAACTCTCCAATTCAACCATAATCTATACCGATTCAGTTGGTTATCTGTCAGTTAATGCGATTATTGATCGCAGTGAACTGAAAGATGCTAACCTCGATTTGCAAATGCAACTGTTGTCGTCCAATTCCTTAGAATTATCGAAAAGCCAAATATTCTATCACACTTTTGCTCCTGAAGTCTCCATAAACACTACTGCTTCTTCATCCGGAAGCGATTGGAAAGTTACCATGAATAGCATTGAAATGGCCGATAATACCTTTGTTTATCAAATCGGGAATAATCCTGAACTGAAAGGTGCATTTGATCCGGATAATCTGACATACAGCAAATTAAATCTTGAAGCAACCGATTTTCAGTATTCAACTGAAACCACAAAAGCTTCGGTCAAAAAGTTCAGTACAACCGATCAAAACAACTTTGAAATCACAAATCTTGGAGGCGAATTCAAAATGGATGAACATTCCATTACCATCAATGAACTGAAAGCCAGTACCCCCCACTCTACGCTGGATGCTGATTTCAACATACAATTTAAATCTTTGGCAACTTTGACTGATTCGTTACAATTCACAGACTTGAATTTAGATCTGAAAAGTGCCAGCATCACCAATTCAGACATCCTCTATTTCAAACCTGATCTGAAAATTCAACCTTTCTTTCAAAACAGCTCAACCATCACAACCGCTTCAGGGCTACTAAGCGGGCAGATGAATAATCTATTTGCTAAAAATCTGGTGTTAAAAACCGGAGCGAATACCACTCTGGAAACCGATTTCTCGATCAAAGGATTGCCGGAATACAAAACTGCTTTTTATGATTTTCCCAATCTAAAATTGACTTCCGGCAAAAAAGACATTGAGATGCTGGCCGACACGCTAATTCCTGAAAGCATGGAAATCCCTGAAAATATCAGTCTCCAGCTTGCTTTTAAAGGGCAGCTAAAGTCTTTTAAAACAAATGCAGAGATCACCAGTAGTTTTGGGAATGCAAATCTTACGGCATCGGTCGATCCGGATGAAAATTTCAGCGGCAAATTGAATTTGATCAATATAGAGTTGGGGCGAATACTCAAAGATACATTGAAGTACGGACCAATTTCGTTAACAGCCGATGCAAGCGGCCAAGGCATGGATTTGAAAACAATGAAAGCAAAAATCAAGGCTGAAATAACATCGGTTTATCTAAATAAATACGACTATCAAAATGTAAAAATGGAGGGTTCAGTTTCCGGACAAGTATTCGAAGGAAAATTAAGCCTGAAAGACAAAAATGCTGAATTTGATCTGGATGCCACAGCGAACCTGAATCCGGGTCAGGAACAAGTTCAGTTACGTTTAAATCTGGCGGGAGCCGATCTTCAGAAACTTAATTTCAGCAAACCTGATTTACGTGCAGGACTGGTTGCAACGGCCGATTTTAAAGGAAATTCAGTCGACAACATCAATGGGAAAGTGAAAATTGCCAATATTGTTCTGGCGCACGATATGCAAAAATATGCGCTCGATTCGGTCGTGATTACTTCGGTCAATGTGCCCGGGAAAAGTGAATTCAGCGTAAAAAGCGACATCGTTGATATCAAATACGCCGGAGGTATTTCGCCGTATAGTCTTCCTGCCGAACTGGAAAAATTCATTAATCAATATTTCCCGATATCTGATACACTTTCATCAAATACGCAGCATAAACTTCAGGATTTCAATTTTGAGATTCAGTTACATAATCATCCCATTTTATCCGAAATTATTTTTCCTGAACTGCACGAATTTCAACCGGGAATCATTCAGGGAAGTTTCGACAGTCAGAAAAACAACCTGAAACTGAATACCACACTCAGCAAAATAGTCTATGGATCGACTGAAATACACGACTTTACGTTTGATATGAATTCAGATTTAAAGGCATTGAATTACCAGATTTCATGCAGAAGCATTTCGAATTCGCTGGCCAGTCTGGACAATTTTTCAATGGACGGAAATCTGGCTAACGGAAAAATCAACACGACCATTTCATCGCTTGATGCGAAGAAAAACAAAAAACTTGCGGTTACGACACAAATAATCAGGAAAAAAGACAATTACAAACTTACGCTCAATCCGGCTGATTTTTACATGATGTATGAAAAATGGAATATCGCTGCCGACAATTCCATTGAATTCGGGAACCAGGGATTTTTAATCCATCATTTTTCCCTGAACGATGACGAAAGCCAGATCAAAATTGCTTCAGTAAACGATGCGTTTAATAACGATGTAAAGATAGAAATCAGGAATTTAGATCTGGATGATATTTCAGGAATTTTTCAGAAGGATACCAGTTTGGTGAAAGGCGTTGTTGATGGAAATATTCTGCTCAAACGGGTTAATAATTCGTACGGATTAATCGCTGATGCTAAAATCATGAACCTCATTGTCGGCCATATTCCTATTGGCAATCTGACTGTAAAAGCGGAAAATCAAACTACTGAAAAATTTAATATCGATCTGAAGTTGTCTGGAGGTGAAAATAATTTAACGGCCAGCGGATTTTATGTACCGAATGGAGGCGATCAATCTATCCACATCAATGCGGCGATTCAATCGCTTTCACTGCAAACGGTTCAGGCGTTCTCGATGGGCACCATTACCAAAGCTTCAGGCAATCTGACAGGTAATTTTTTGGTGGAAGGAAATACAAGCCTGCCCGAAATAACCGGGCAACTTTCGTTCAACAACGCGATTATCACGCCCGCATTTCTGAATAATCCGCTGGAATTAAAGCATGAAACTTTTCAGTTGAAAAATGATGGAATCTATTTCAATCAGTTTACCATTTTAGATCAGGAAAAACACACCGCCATTCTCGACGGAGCGGTCAACATGAACCGGTTCAGCGATTTCAAATTTGCTTTATCGATCAATACAAAGGATTTTTTGCTCTTCAACACAGCGCAAAAAGACAACAAGGAATTCTACGGACGCATGATCATCGACAGCAAAATCGGGGTTAGCGGACCAATGTCACTCCCGGTTGTGAACGCGAAAATCAAATTAAAAAAAGGCTCCAACTTCACATTTGCCGTTCCTGAAGACCAATTAACAACCGACAAAGGCGAAGATGTGGTCGAATTTGAAACCGGGAACAATCTCAATCCGATTTTATACCCGGCTGAGAAAAAAGAAGTGCAAAAATCGAGTTTAACCGGTTTTGATGTTTCGTCTATCCTTGAAATTGACAAAGAAGCAACACTCCACCTGTTGATGGATCCTTCGTCCACTGACTCGTTAGTGGTAAGAGGCGATGCAGCATTGAGTTTCACCATCGACCGAAGTGGAAAAATGAGCCTGACCGGCGCCTATAATCTGAACGACGGCAGTTACATGGCCTCCCTGGAATCGCTGATTAAACGGAAGTTCGACATTGATCGCGGGAGTACAATCATCTGGAACGGTGATCCTTACGATGCAGAGATATCGATTAATGCAACGTATGAGGTTCGCGCTTCACCCATAGATCTGATGTCGGATCAAATGACGGGATTGAGTGAAACAGATAAAAACGGCTACAAGCAGCGTTACCCGTTTTTGGTACTGCTGAAATTACGGGGTAAAATTTTACAGCCTCAAATTAGCTTCGAAATACAGTTGCCTCCTGACGAGAAAGGCATTTTAAGTGGTGCGGTCAACCAAAAGCTGAGCATGTTAAACGAAGACGAATCGTCGTTGAACAAACAGGTTTTTGCCCTACTGGTTTTGGGCAGGTTTATTCAGGAAAATCCGTTACAAACCGAAACGGGAGGAACGTCCGATTTGGTTCGTGCAACAGTGGGCAAAATTTTATCGCAACAGCTTAATCAGTGGAGCTCGAAAGTGCTTCCGGGCGTGGATTTAAATTTCGACATTCAATCCTATAACGATTACCAGACTGGAGCCGCACAGGGAAGAACCCAGGTGGATATTGGCTTAAAGAAGCAACTTTTCGATGAGCGGCTGAGTGTTCAGCTTGGCGGGTCGGTGGATGTTGAAGGAGAAAAAGCCCGGCAAAATTCGGCAAGTAATATCACAAGCGATGTGGATGTGGAATATAAACTAACCAAAGATGGCCGCTACCGGCTGAAAGGATTCAGGCACAATCAATACGAAGGAGTGATTGAAGGTCAGCTCGTTGAAACCGGTGCAGGAGTTATTTATGTGCGTGATTTCAATAAATGGAAAGAATTCCTGAGAAAGAAGAAAATGAAGACTGAGAGTGATACGCTGAAAATGAAGAAAAATAAATGAAGCTATAACCATGAATCACTGTCGCAATATATTTTTTGCTTTACCCCTAAATCCCCTAAAGGGGACTTTAAAAAACTGCGCTAACTGGCAGCCTGGCGGTAATAGCCCCCTTCAGGGGGTTGGGGGTGTAACTGAGTTCTACAAAAAAGGGTTTTCGAAATTTAAATCATCTTTATTCAGCAGATTAAACTTCCTGATATTAACCTGCTGGCTTTTCGCTTCATGCAGCGGAACCAGAAATTTGCCTTCCGGAGAAAAGCTTTATACCGGAGCGGAAATTAATCTGGAATCGGCCTCTGACCTCAATAAAAAACACATAAAAACTGTAGTGGAAGGCGCTCTTCGTCCGGAACCCAACAAGGTATTTTTAGGCATGCGACCCCGCGTTTGGATGTATAATACCGCTGGCGAAAATCCGAAAAGCAAATTAGACAAATGGCTCAAGAAAAGAGGGACAGCACCGGTTTTGCTGAGCGACGTTAAACCCGCAGTGACTTCCAAAATCATTGATGCGACACTTTTTAACAACGGATTTTTCAAAAGTTACACCGAATATCAGATTGCAGATAAAAAGCGTACTGCAGAAGTAATTTATACAAGCCATATCGAAAAACCTTATCTGATTAAAGAATTAGATTATTCGATTTCAGACGACAGCTTAAATCATATCATTCAAAACGACGAGAAAAAATCACTCATTAAGCCTGACGAGGAATACAATCTGAATGTGCTGAAAAACGAGCGGGAACGAATTGATGCGAAATTAAAAGACAATGGATATTTTTATTTCAATCCTGATTATCTCCTTTTTAAAGCCGATACTTCAGAAGCAAATCATTCGGTAAACCTGAAACTTATGCTGAAGGACAGTGTCCCACAAACTGCGCTGACCATATACCACATTCGCAAAGTGGTGATTGATCAGGATTACTCATTAAATGAAGACGCTACAGAAATTAAGAAAGACACCATGATGTTTCAGAATACAGTGTTTATGGTGAATAAAGCCGTGCCAAGTATCAATCCAAAAGAAATACTCCGGTCGGTTTACCTGAAAAAGAACGAAGTTTTTTCACGAAAAAATCACGCCATCACGCTGAACCGTTTGATGTCACTGGATAATTTCAAATTTGTCAGGGTAAAATTTACCAATAGTGACACAACTGCTGCCGGATATCTGGACGTAACTATTTTAATGACACCTATGCCCAAACGTTCTTTCAGGGCTGAAATGGACCTGGTTACCAAATCGAATAATTTTACCGGGCCGCGAATGAATCTGAGCCTTCAGAACAGGAATACCTTTCATGGCGCTGAAATCCTGAAGTTAAACATGTCCGGATCGTTTGAAGCGCAATTGAATGGAACCGAGAAAAACCGCTATTCATATTCCTGGAATCCGCAACTTGATTTAACTTTTCCCCGGTTTATTACGCCATTTAACATCAATCGGTCAAGCAGCATTTACATACCAAAGACTAACTTTTCGCTTTCGTACAACTATCTGAAAAGAGTCGACTATTTCGACATGAAGACTTTTCAATTCGGATACAGCTACAAGTGGAAAGAAAATATTGTGAAAGAACACGAATTGACACCAATCAATGTGAGTTTTTCGACCATCGGGAATAAGTCGGTGGCATTCCAAGCCTTGTTGGATTCCATTCCCTATCTAAAAAAAAGTTATGAAGAGCAATTTATAGCCGGCGGCAGCTATTCGTTTACCTACAACGAGCAAGTACTCGCGGGCAAAAAGATGCAATACTTTTTCCATGCCACCACTGAAGTTGCCGGCAATGCGTTTTCTTTGGCAAAGCACATTGCAGGTGAAAAAGTTTCATCAGCCGATCCATCAAAAGTAGTTGGCTCAGTCTATTCGCAATTCGCCAAATTAAGCCTGGAAGGCCGTGCTTATTATAACTTCAGGGATAAAAACAGTTTAGCGATGCGGATTTTTGCCGGAGTGGGCAAGCCGTATGGGAACTCATCGGTATTACCCTATTCCAAGCAATTTTTCAGCGGCGGGCCGAATAGTCTTCGGGCTTTTCAAATTAATTCCGTCGGACCAGGAACTTTTAATCAAGACAGCATTAACACTGGTTTTCTGTATATGGGCGGTGATGTAAAACTGGAAGCGAATGCCGAATATCGTTTTGGCATTTACCGCTATTTTAAAGGCGCTTTGTTTGTCGATGCCGGAAATGTATGGCTTTTAAAATCCAATCCGACCAATATCGGAAGCCCGTTTATGTTGTCGAATTTCGCAGATCAGCTGGCTGTCGGCACAGGCTTCGGACTTCGCGTTGATGTTTCGTTCTTCGTTTTACGGTTCGATCTGGCCATGCCACTGCGAAAACCCTGGCTCGAAGAAAACCATCGCTGGGTAGCGAATCAGATTGACTTTGGAAGTTCAGCATGGAGAAAAGATAACCTGGTATTGAATGTGGCTATTGGGTATCCGTTCTAAGATCAAACCTGTGAATCATGTAACTCTTTCATGAAATTGTGTAAAATATTCAGGGAAAAACCGGAACATCTTTGTTAAAAACTATATACAAAACAAATGTCCCATGAGAAATATAAATAAAATACTAACTCTTTTCATCGTCAGTTTCATTGTTGCAAGCAGCTTTGCACAAAGTCCAGTCCAAAAGCTAGATGCCGGGAATAAAGCCGACTCAATTGTACAGACATTTTATAATATCAGTCAAGTTCCACTCTATTGGCTTTCATCGCGAAAAGACACCAAAAGAGCATACGAATGGTTAACGGCAATTGAAATGGCAAAAGAATCTGACTTGGTTTCGAGGAACCTAATGACAGGGCAAATTCGCACCGCAATGCTGGGTAAAAACATCAGGGACAAAACGTTAAAGGCAAAGACTGACAAACAGATTACAGGTCTGATTTTAAATTTCCTCAAAGAATTACAAACTGTTGATGTTCATTTTGATTATGATGAAATTAGTGTAGCCACACCTGATTCTGTTTACATTTATCAGTTGATAAATTCAAAAGATAAAGGGCCGGTTTCTCAAATCGTTTCTAAGCTCGAATGTCAGGATCACGAGTATCAGGTTCTGAAAAAATTTCTGAAAGATTCGATTCCAGATAAGAATACATTGAAATACAAATCAGTAGTTCAATCGATGAATGTTTTGAAGTATATCTCAAAAAATCGTCAACCGGAATACATTGTTGCTAACATACCTGAAACAGAGGTCCGTTATTTTCAGGATAGTCAGCTAAAACTAAAGATGAAATCAGTGGTTGGTAAGAAGAAAAATCAGACTCCAACAATTTCCTCATACATCACCAACATTGTGACTTTCCCGGCATGGAATGTTCCTTTTTCAATTGCGTCGAAAGAGCTTTTGCCCAAAGTACAAAAAGACGAAAGTTATCTGGAACGAAATAATTTCGAGGTAGTTGATGCCAAAGGAAATGCTGTTGACGATTCTGATCTCAACTGGGATTCGTATACAGAAAAGAACTTTCCCTATTTCTTTCGCGAATCTACCGGGCCAAATAATTCGCTAGGCGTATTAAAATTTAACCTTGGAAATCCATTCAGCATCTATTTACACGACACCAACTCGAAAGGGGCTTTTGCAAAGGAATCCAGGTTTTTAAGTCACGGTTGTGTTCGCTTGGAAAAACCCATTGAACTTGCCGACTTACTGACAAGGAGAAAAGTGAATGTGTGGGAATTAAAAACCGGACAAAAAGACACTGAATCGAAAATCATCAAGCTAGAGCAAAAGGTACCGGTTTTCATCGTTTATATGCCGGTAATAGTCAATGGCGAGCAAGTGACTTTTCTGAAAGATACTTACGGACTAATTAAGTAAAGCTGATTTGCTAAGGTATTCCTTGTCCGGATTATAAAGAAACAAACAAGTTCCGCCTTTAATGGCTTCAATTATTAGTTTATTCATTTCAGGTGGAACTGAAGGACACCCATAACTCCGCCCAAGTCTTCCAAATTTTTTAATGAAATTTTCGGTAGCATATTCAGCCGCATGAATAATAATCGCCCGTTGCACTGCGTGATCATTAAATCCTTTTTCAACACCGTCAATTAGCAACGAAAAACCAGTATGTGATCCCATAATCGGATGTTCAGTGATGTAAAAGCCAAGGCTACTTTTATATGAACCTTCAACGTTCGAAAACGACTTGGCATACTCGTCACCAGTATTCCGTCCGTGTGCCACATAGGTATTAAACAGAAGTTTCTTGTTTTTCAAATCAATAACATACAGGCGTTTCTTATTGCTCGACTGAGAGTAGTCGGCAATAGTTACTATCGTTGCATTATTCAATTTCTTTTCGGTATCCAGTTTTTTTAAACCTTTAATTGCCAAATTAAATACATCTCTGGTCAAGCCAGTATCGGCCAGGTTCACTGCTGCATAAATATCTTCATTAACAGCCTCGGCTGAAATATTCTCATTGACACCGGCATTATTTACAGCGGGTATCAGGAGGAAAAACAGATAGAATATTAATTTTTTCATTGGGGTAAAAGTACGTTAATATTCATGAAGCACAAACCGAATGATTTTCAGAATACCTAAAAGGAAAGTAATTTAATTAAATTATTGAAAATAAATGAATTATCCGACATATAAGTGTATCTTGCACGAACATTTATTTTTATTAAAATTATCATGAATAAAGGAACAGTAAAATTTTTCAACGAATCTAAAGGATTCGGATTTATTAAAGACAGTGGATCAGATAAAGAGTACTTTGTACACGTATCTGGTTTAAACGACCAAGTCAGAGAAAATGACGAAGTAACTTTTGACCTTCAAGAAGGAAATAAAGGATTAAATGCCGTAAACGTTAAACTAGCTTAGTTTATCCCTATACAAGACATTTATTATTTAAAAAGCCGTTCCAATTCAATTTGGGACGGCTTTTTTTGTATTGAAGACAGACTCTTACCGAAATACAACCGGACCTGGTTTACCGATTTCAAAATCCCGGAACCCAAAATCGGTCGTACTGAAAGAGTTTATTTTGAAGATGTTATTTCCGCTCCCCGGAATAATTGGATAAAACGAAAGAGTAATCTGAAACATATTGAAAACTAAATTTTCATTTTTTATTTGTACGCCTAGGCCAATTTTCGAATAGACCTTACTGTTTTTAAATCCAGTTGCTTCATCGCCCAGAAAACCAAGCGAATAGGAAATAAAAGGGCCAAACCGAAACCCGATAAAATTCCATGGAGCGTAAGCCTGAGTCTGCAAAGTCAATAACAGACGACTTGTACCTTGTAGCTCGGTTGAGCGAAAACCATCCAAGCCATAGCCATCGTTGAGTGTTAAGCTATCAGAAGGAAAGCGATTGAAGCCAAAAGTGAGTTGCGGTTTTACGAATTGCCTGAATTTCCATTTACCAATTTCGATTAATCCGGTAAAATAATTCAGGCCAACATTAAATACTCCTTCCTCAACATGCGAAGCTCGAATGAAGGTTCCGTACTCAAAATTGGAACTCAGGTAGCCCCAAGGATAATAGCTTCCCATTGAAATGCGAGCGCCCAAATAAATCCTGTCTGTCTGACTTTTCTCCTGAAAACCGGCAGTAAGGCTGAAAACCTTACCAACAGGCACATCTTCAGTAATTCCAAACTTAAAAATATATTTATCCTGAACGTACCTTCGAGTCGAAACGCCTATGCTACCGAGGTAAAAATTCTCGTCGGTAAACATGTGATGCGTGTCAAAAATTACGCTTGGTTTTTCCAGGTAGCGAACGCGCAAAAAACGTAGGATTGAAATGAAATTAGTTGTCCGGATATATTCCGATTGGCCTTTCCACAATTGCATGGCATTACCCACCCAAAAATCCTGAGAATTAAACTTATACCGCAACATCTCCAGGTGAAGATTGTCGAAATTTGCCGAATCGTTAAAAAATTGTTGTGTAAAATTCACACCTGCAGCCCATTTGGCAAAGGGCGAAAAGAACGGGCGGTCAATGGCGAAGCTTCGGCTAAATTTCCGATCCCCTTCTTTTCCTAAGTGTACAGTTCCCCGAACATAGCTATTCTTGATGTTTGGGATCGAATAATTGGCATGATAAGCATTGAATCCTTCAGTATAATTTCGAGTGAAATCGCCCTGTAATTCATGTCCCAAACCCAGAAAATTTTTGTCGGCTAAATTGATAGTACTGCTTGATGCAGAAGCTGATCCTTTGGGAATGATGCTCCAAATGTCCAATTCACGAATGAAGATGTCAACAGAATCGGATCCTTTTGCGGTAGCTTTAACGAAAAATGAAACATCGCGGATATATTTCTGGCTGCGAACCAATCGTTCTGATTCTTTGACAAGTAAGGCATCAAAAATCTGGTTTTGATGAATAAGCAACAGATTGCGAATGGTTATCCGCTGCGATTTCACATGTAGTCCGTTGCCTGTCTTTGACAGAAAATTGGGTTCTCTAAAAATGGTATCGCCAATTGAATAACCAAACGGATCGAGTGTTTCAATGTTAATATGTCTGATAATTTTTCCGTCAAAAGTGTTGTAAGGCTTTTGGATCAACTTCTTATACACGTGCATTCTGCCATTTTTGGAGCGCGAAGCGGAAGCGACCGGCCTGAATATGAGGCCGTACATAAATTTCGTAAACTTTCCGCGTTTCGAAAAAGATTCAATTTCAGTATAGATCTGGGTTGAATCTTTTTTGACAGGCTTTTGCTGTGCCCATGCAAATTCATGCGTTGAGATCAGAACAAGAACTAGAAATGGGAGAATTTTGAATCTCATTTGCATTGCCAATTAGGTACCAGTTATGCTTACTTTTTCTCATCAGCAGCTTTCTTTTCTTCAGCTCTGGCTTTCTTGTTGAAATAGCCTCGTAAAAGGAAATTATGCTTGGCAGCGTTCATATTTTCATCCAATCCTTTTGAACTTTTCTTCAGGTTGATGATTGTCTGATTCAAATTTCGCGCAATGGTTGTATCCTGAATTAAACGTCCAAGTGTTCCTGTTCCGCTGTTTATTTTGGCCATAATTTCGGCAAGTTCCTGGGTAATTACCTCGGCATTCTCAGCGGTAACCTTCAGGCTCGACATGATGGCATCTGTTTCGACCGGTTCAACCGATTCGAGCTGTTCACCTTCTCTGGCCAAAGGAGCATCAAAACTTCCCTGAGAAATTATGACAAGCCGGTCGCCAATCAGACCTTCAGAGCCAATGGCAACTTCACTGTCAGATTTAATAAAACGCCTGACTTCTTGTTTGATCAACATATCAACCCTAACCGTTGAATCGTTTATGATTGCAATGTTATCAACTGTTCCGATGACAATTCCAGAGAAGCGTATATTATTTCCAACCTGTAATCCGCTCACATTGTAAAAGGTTGTCGTTAATTTGTAAACCGGATTAAACAGATTCTTTTGTTTACCGATGATAAATATTGCCAGTACAAACAAGGCCAAACCTCCGGCAACAAACATTCCTAAGCGTACTTTAAATTGTGGTGTATGTGTATCCATGATGGTATGTTTTTGATAGTTATTTGAAAAATGACTGAATGATTGGATCGGAAGATTGCTCGAATTCTTCGAGACTCCCTACCAGATATACTTCTCCGTCTTTTAGCATGATAATCCGATTGGCCGTGTTACGGGCGCACTCTATATCGTGTGTAATAATGATGGATGAAGTTTTGTATCTTTTCTGAATATCGTTGATGAGCCCACTTATTTCGTCTGAAGTCACCGGATCGAGCCCGGTGGTGGGTTCGTCGTACAGCATGATCATCGGATCGATCACAATTGTTCGTGCCAGGCTGATCCGTTTCCGCATTCCTCCTGAAAGTTGCGATGGCATTTTATTCAATGCATCAGCCAAACCTACGTTTTCCAGAACTTCAATAATTTTTTCTGATATCTCCTTTTCGGTAAGGTTCTTTCTTATCCGGCGCAACGGGAATTCAAGGTTTTCCTTTACGGTCATCGAATCGTACAAGGCTCCACTCTGAAAAAGAAAACCAATTTTCTGTCTCAATTCGCCCAACCGATCACTATTTAGCGTGCTTATATTTTCGCCAAGAACTTGAATCGTTCCACCATCAGGATTTAACAACCGCACGATGCACTTGATCAGGACTGATTTTCCGGTACCCGATTTACCAAGAACGACCAGATTTTCGCCATTGATGAGTTTTAAGGAAACGTCTTTCAGTACCAGTTGAGTGCCAAATGATTTCTTCAGGTTATTGATTTCAATAACATGTTTTGCTGTAACTTCAGTATCTGTTTGGATTGTGTTCATTTTACCAACATATCAGTAATTTGCACTGCGATCATATCTGTTATTATTACCAGGAGTGAAGCCAAAACCACCGCAGAATTTGCCGCCACGCCAACACTTTCGGTTCCTCGCCCGGCATTGTAACCTTTATAGCTTCCAACTAATCCGATAACTGCACCGAAAAAAATGGATTTGACAACGGCAGGTAAAAAATCGATGAAATCGATATGTGCAAAGGCTTGTGAAAAGAATAGCGAAAACGAAACGTCACCTTTAATATTGGCGCCGCCCCAACTTCCAAGTATACCCAGTAGATCGGAATAAAGAATCAGCAGCGGAATCATTAATGTGGCTGCCAGCACTCTGGTCACCACCAGAAACCGCATCGGGTTGGTTGACGAAACTTCCATCGCTTCAATCTGTTCGGTTACCTTCATCGACCCTAACTCAGCGCCAATTCCTGAACCAATTTTCCCGGCGCAAATCAATGCGGTGATAACAGGTCCCATTTCCCTGATCAGCGAGACGGCCACCATCCCCGGAAGCATAGTTACTGCCCCAAAATCGACCAATACCGGGCGCGACTGAATGGTTAACACCAATCCAATAATTGCCCCAATGATTGAAATCAGTGGTAAGGTTTTAGCTCCAATTTGATAACACTGGCGAAAGAATTCTTTCCACTCGAAGTGTCCCGAAAACATCTCCTTAGTGAGTTCTGCCATAAATAAAGCGACATTGGCAACATCAGTAAAAAAGCTACCGACACCTTGTGTTTTAGCTATTGTTTTCTCGCTAAGCACAGTCATTGAATGCTTTGTTGCATCCCGAACCTTCGGAATTACTTTAACGGGATTAAATTTTCGCTGTTTAGTTTGTGTCATTCGTTATCTGTTTTTTATTTTCAGGCAAACTGCTTTCTTCTGTTTTTGCCTTCTTTTTAAAATAGCCTCTCAGTAAAAAATTGTGCTGTGCGGCTTCCAAATCTTCATCAAGTTTTGCTGAACTGGTTTCCAGATTTTTAATCGTTTCTTTTAGTCGGGTGCCTGATTCATCGTCGTGTAACAAAACACCAATAGCTGAATTCGGGTTGGAACTTGCCTTTTTGAGATTGGCGATGAACACCGTTGCAGTATCAGCCATTTGTTGCAATTGCAAAACCGAAGCTTTTACCGATTTAAAAACCACAGTGTCAGTTGTCAATTCATTGGCAAGCGTGCCTTTTTTATTCAATCCTGAACTGAATTCGGACAACGAAGCCAGCATTTGTTCTGCTTTTGCAGATGCCTTATGTAGCGAAGCTATAGTTGCATTGATATTGGTATAGATTAAACTATCGTTGAGCAATTTACCTAAAGTGCCTTCGCCCGCAGCTAATTTTTTAGTGATGATTTTTACATCGTTTGTTATGGCTAAAATGTTTTTATTGTTTTCCTGTGCAGTGTTAATCATATCCTCCGACGTGAAAGTTTTTTCCACCAACAAAGTATCACCATCCTCTACTTCAGCAAATCCATCTGTTCCACCATAAATCACCAGAATTTTATTTCCGATCAGACCGTCGCTGCTGATTTTAACTTTTGCATCTTTCCGAATGTACTTTTTCGCTTTTATGGCCACATTCATGTCCACTTCCACCTGCGATTTTCCATGAAAATTCAGGCTGTTTACGGTTCCTATTTTAACTCCTGAGTACCAAATGTTATTTCCAGGCTGCAACCCGCTTATGTCATCAAAAAGTGAAACCAATTGCATTTTCCGGTTAAAAGTTTCCCTAAGGTTTCCTACAATAAGAACTCCTGCCAGCAGAAACAACAGACCGACTATTACAAAAACCCCAACGATTACTGCACGTTTATTTGGTGATTCATTCATGATTTATTGTATAAAATTGTAATTAAAGAAACCTTTTACCTGTTCGTTATCGCTTGCGAAAACCTCATCAAACGTTCCCACTTTTAAAAACTTTCCTTTGTGCAACATGGCAATCCGGTTACCGGTATTTTTGGCACAGGTAAGGTCGTGTGTAATAATCACCGAACTGGTGTTGTATTTTTGCTGGACTTCATTGATCAATTCAATAATTTCAGCACTTGTAATCGGGTCGAGTCCTGAAGTTGGCTCATCGTATAACATGATTTCAGGCTTTAGAATTAGTGTACGGGCAATGCCAATCCGCTTACGTTGCCCGCCTGACAGATCGGAAGGCATTTGTTTGCTTTTATTAGCCAGACCAACCGAATCCAAAACATCGTTAACAGCATAATCGACCTCACTTTTAGACAGATTCTTCACATTCATGGTCAACGGAAAAGCAAGATTTTGATAGACGTTCATGCTGTCGTACAATGCACTGTTCTGAAATGAAAATCCAATCCGGATACGCAATGCATCCAGTTCTTTCCCGGATAACTTATCCACCTGTTTTCCCAAAACGATTACTTCTCCCTTATCTGGCTTAAGCAGTCCTACAATAATTTTTATTAAAACAGATTTTCCCGTACCCGACTTTCCAAGCACAGCTATATTTTCCCCTTTAAAAAGATTGAAATCTATTCCTTTTAGTACCGGCACTTCATCAAACGATTTAAAAAGTCCGGTAATGGAAATGACCGATTCATCTTTATTGATAATATGTTGTTTCAAGTTTTCCATGACTTAATAAAATCTGATCCAATTGGCAATTTGAACTATGATAACTTCCTCAATAAATATCAGGAACATGGCCAATACAACAGCTTGGTTCGCAGCCTTACCAACACCACGTGTGCCCTGTGTGGCATTGTATCCTTTATATGTACCAACAATACCAATTGTGAATCCGTAAACTAAAGTTTTGGTTACTGATGTGATTATATCCAGAAAATTGATCGTTTTAAAAGCGCTTTGATAAAAGCTGATCATACTGCTGGTTTCTTCAGCATGAACATTTAAATACGAACCATACAAGGCAACAAAACTGCAATACAAGGCAAGTATTGGAATGGTAATGGTTGTAGCTAAAACACGGGTTACAACCAGATATTTAAAAGGATTAATAGCAGAAACCTCCATGGCATCAATCTGTTCGGTTACTTTCATCGAGCCCAGTTCGGCACCAATCCCCGATCCTATTTTCCCGGCACAAATGAGCGCAGTGACCAATGGCCCTAAAGCCTTTATAATGGCAATGCCAATTAACGATGGAAGCCACGACGTGGCGCCAAAATCTTCAAGCGAAGGACGCGACTGTTTGGTAAAAACAATGCCGACAATAAAACCGGTGAGGGTGATCAATGCAAGCGATTTCAATCCCACCTCGAAACACTGATTAATCAGTTCGCGCAGATGAAAAGGAGGTTTAAATGCTTCTTTAAAAAAAAGAGTTGTAAACCGGTAAGCCTTGTGCACACCTATAAAATAGTCGTCAAGACCTTTTGAAAATACGTATTTTCTAACTTTTGAATTTCGCATGTAAGGTTTGTATTATAGCCATTTGGTAAAGATGAATATTCCTAAATCTAAATGTGTTACATAACTTTTCAAATAAGTTACATGATTCACACTTTTGCTTTACAAAAAAAAAGAAGACCGTTCCGGTTGGGGAACGGCCATTCTTACACTAACCTCACTTAAAACCAAATCCTAACTAAAACCTATATCCGAGCGACAGGCCGAAACCTGTATTTTTTGTTGATGACTTATCATCCGATAATATCTTGTATTCAGGATTGATATTAAGCATCCCAAATTCGGTGTCGAGTTGTAAAAACAATCCACTTGCCATTTCGTATCCAACAAAAATATTGGCGCCCGCATCAAATGCTTTGTAATAAGGCACTAATATGTTATCACCTGTTTCAACAACACTTTTGAATTTGATGTCCCGATTAAGAGTTACCGAGCCACTAACTGTTTTTACGCTACCACTCATTCCATAACTAACATAAGGTCCAAATCCGAGCATAAAAAATCCTTTACCCAACGAGGCTTTGTAAACCATATTCAAAGGCACTTCAATATAATTGAGTTTTGTTGTGCTTGTTATTGAACCTGAAGTGTTCTTTGCTCCTTTGGATGAATACATGATTCCTGGTTGGAAATAAAACTCGGGAGCAATGGGAATCTGAACATTAATCCCACCATGAAAGCCCAGCAGCATATCATTTTCAAGTTTATCACCACCCAAATCTTTTCCGTTCAGGTTCTGAAAATTTAAACCACCCAATATTCCAAATGATAGTTTTGACTTCTCCTGTGCATTCGCAAATGATGCTGAAAGCAAAAGAATTAATGCGATTGATACTATTTTGTTTTTCATCTGTCTATATTTTTTGTCATTCTTTTTGTAATTCGATTTTATTTAACTACCTCTTTTTCAGACTCAGTCTTCATTTTCTCATTGGCAGTGATCAGAAATTCAACTCTGCGATTTTGTGATCGGCCATTTTCTGTATTGTTATCATACTTAGGCATATTTTCGCCAAATCCTTTGGTTCGGATTCTATTGTTAGAAATTCCATTGTTGAATAAATAGCCTGAAACTTCACCTGCCCGGTTTTCTGACAAGCTCTGGTTGTACGACTGGCTTCCTTTGCTGTCGGTATGCCCCTGAACTTCAATATCCGTATCGGGATAGACATTCAGAATTTTGACCAGTTTATCCAGGTTTACTTTAGCATCAGCCGAAAGATTTGAGCTATCAAATCCGAATAAAACATTGCTGCTAAATTCTACAACGATACCCTCGCCTACCCGTTCAACTTTAGCATCAGGAACTGTCTTTGCAATTTCAGCAGCCTGTTTGTCCATTTTATGACCAATCACTGCGCCGGTAGCACCTCCAACTGCTGCTCCAATAATAGCGCCCAAACCGGTATTTCCGGCAACCTTACCAATTATTGCACCCATAGCACCTCCACCAACTGCTCCGATTGCTCCTCCCTTTTGCGTTTTGTTGAATGAGGCACAGCTCGAAAACAACAATGCAGAACTTAAAATAACGACGGCACTAATTCGAATTCTTTTCATAATAGATGTATTTGATTTTGATAACGATTTCTGAAATGAAATTCATCCGACAGGCCTATAACTTTGATTGTTTTTATTGGTTGAATATCTGGCCGACAAAAATTCATTTTTATCGATGTAAAGATTGACTGATAAAAACTTATTGTAGTTACATAACTTTTGGGAATAGTTACATAATTCACACAATACAAGAACTGTGAAATATATAACTATTAACCAGAATTATATAACACTTTGATTGCTTAACCTCATCACCTTTGTTCAGTGAAAATTCTTTCACAGTTAGAACTACAAAAATGAATACGACAGAATTTAACGGAAATTGGGAGAAACAAAAAGCTAAGCTAAAACAAAGGTTTGCTATGTTAACCGACAATGATTTATTGCTTCTTGAAGGGAAAAAAGAAGAAATGCTAGGAAGAATTCAGATAAAACTTGGAAAAACAAAAGGAGAATTACAGAGGATTATTTCAGAGTTATAAAAATTTGAACATAAATATAAAACCAAAAACAATTATGAAAAAATTACTTTTACTTGCGTTAATAGTGGCTTTTACTGCTAATCTGTATGCTCAAACATCCGACAAAAAATGGGGAGTTGGTTTGGGAGTTGGTGCTTACGGCACATTAAATAATGGCGAAATCGGCTTAATGCCCGAATTGTATCTTGGAAGATATCTAAGTCAACGATTTGACCTGATGTTAAAAGGTGATATGGGCATTTTTCGTACCAGAATGGAAAATAATCTTGATTTGGCAAATGCATTTCTGAATCTAAGATTAAAACTGTCCGATGAAAGCAAAAATTTACGTCCTTACCTTTTTGCCGGGCCGGGCTATTTGCATGACAATTCTACATCTGCAGTTAACTTTGATCTGGGTCTGGGGGCAAAATACTATATGAGCCAGAATACTGCTTTTTATATGGAAGCAGGATATATCAGAGGTATTGAGTCAACTACCTATGATGGTATAACAGGAAGAGAAAATCTTTGGAAAGCCACCATTGGATTGGAATTTGATCTGGGTAAAACCAAAGATTCTGACATGGATGGTGTTTCAGACAAGAAAGACAACTGTCCCAACACTCCTTCCGGAGTTGCAGTTGATGCTAATGGTTGTCCGATTGATACCGATGGAGATGGTGTAGCCGATTACATCGACGATTGCCCAACAGTTGCCGGACTAACTTCGTTAAAAGGATGTCCTGATGCTGACGGTGATGGTGTTGCTGATAAAGACGACAAATGCCCCGACACTCCCAAAGGATGGAAAGTAGATGCTACCGGATGCCCGCTTGATCAGGATAAAGACGGAGTTGCCGATGCTATTGACAAATGTCCTGATACCCCTGATGGAATTGATATTGACAAAGACGGTTGCCCGGTTGATACCGATGGTGATGGTGTTGCCGATTACCTGGACAAATGCCCAACTGTTGCAGGAACCAAAGAAAATAATGGTTGTCCGGTAATTGAAGAAGCTGAAACTGAAACTACATCTCCTGAAATGACAGTAGAACCTGTTTATTTTGACTATGATAAGTCGAATTATATTTCAGGAGAAAAGAAAAAAATAGACAAACTGGTTAAGATTTTGAAAGCAGATAACAACTTGAAAGTTAATTTAACCGGGAATGCCGACAATAAAGGTACAGCCGAATACAATATGACCCTGACTGAAAAAAGAATCGATTCTGTTGTAAAGACAATTAAATCAGATGGAATCCCGGAGAGTCGCATTTCGAAAGAAAAAGCACTTGGAGAAACAAAACCTGTCGCTAATAACGACACGGACGAAGGTCGTGCGTTGAATCGCAGAGTTACGTTTGAAATAATCAAGGTAAAATAAACAATCACTCACAATTCTAAAAAAAGGTTCATGTCAGTTTACGACACGAACCTTTTTTCATTTCAACTATTCAGAATGTGTGAATTATACAATAGATATCAAAAGTTATGTAACACTTCCGAATCGAATGTTACTCAACTTTGAATCGTTAATCACTTAAAAAATCAAAATGAAAAAAACAGTACAATTCATGGCTTTCTTATCACTGATATTTGGCGTGACGTTAACGTCATGCGGTCCAGGCAAAAAATTAGTAAGTTCAAGAGTCAAAGTTGAAAATCTTCAAATAGACAGTGTTAATACACATAATCAACTAGATAAGTGCAATACATTAGTTAAAAACCTGAATGATGATAAAACTTCATTGCTAAACGATAAAACTTCATTGCAAAATGAAAATATGTCGGTTGCTTATGATTTAAAGGAACTATCTACACAATCGAAAATGACTATTGCCGATCAGGCGAGGCGATTAAAAAGCCTTCAGCTTATAATTCAGGCACAAAAAGATGTGATGTCGAAGCTAAAAAATTCGATCGCTGACGCGTTGATGAATTATCAAACCGACGAGCTTTCGATTTACATTAAAGATGGTAGCGTTTATGTCTCTCTTCAGGAAAAATTGCTATTTAAATCGGGCAGCGATGTAGTTGACCCTAAAGGAAAAGAAGCGCTGAAATCGTTGGCACAGGTTTTAAAAAATACAAATGATATATCCGTATTGATTGAAGGACATACCGACAATATTCCGATTAAGACTAAACTATTTCAGGATAATTGGGACTTGAGCACAGCAAGAGCCACGTCGATTGTACGTATTTTGACCACGGACAATGGCTTTGATCCAAATCGCATTACTGCAAGCGGTAAAAGCGAATTTCACCCGGTAAAAGCAAACGATACCGTTGAAGGCCGTGCCGGAAACCGCCGGACCGAAGTTATTTTATCGCCCGATCTGAAAGAACTGAATAAACTGCTGGATCAATAAGATTGAATAGTGTGAATCATGTAACTCTTCTCTGGAATTGTGTAACACATTCCAGAGCTAAAGAGCTCACTTTTGTGATATGAAAAATAAATCAGCACTTAATATCAATTAAATGAAAACGTTAAAATTACTTGTTATTGGAACCCTGCTCCTTTTTGCAGGTTCAGCAAAAGCACAAATATCGGTACATGTAAACCTCGGAACACCACCGCAATGGGGTCCATCGGGATATTCAGATGTTAGATATTATTATTTGCCAGATGTTGAGGCCTATTATGATGTTCCATCGTCGATGTTTATTTATTACAATGGCGTAACGTGGATTCACCGCAGATCGCTTCCAACTCGCTACAGAAATTACGACCTGTATAATGGGTATAAAGTCCCAATGTCAGACTATCGCGGTGACAGGCCATATAATAATTTTCGCAAGCATAAAATGCAATATGCCAGGGGATATCGCGGTCAGGAGCAACATAACATAGGCCAAAGACCTGAAAGAGAAAACTATAACAATGGAAACTATTCCAGAAACCAATCCAGTCAAAAGGCCAGTCATGGTAATAAGAAAAATGAACGTGGCCATGACAATGGCAAAAGAAAATAGGAAATAAGTTATACCCAAATTTAAAATCAAATCAATGAAAACAAAAGTCTTTACTCTTGCATTACTTTCGCTCTTTCTCATTCTCGGAACCAATCTATCGGCTCAGAATAAAAATTATTCTGAAAATCATGGTGGAACCTTAAACTTGGGTTTGGGTATTGGCGGATATTCAGGATATTACAATTATGTTGGGCATTCTTTGCCAGTTTTTCATATCAACTATGAATTTGACGTAGCTAATAATTTTACTTTAGCACCTTTTATCAGTTTTTCATCTTATAGAAATGGCTACTATTACAGTAATAACAATTATTACTATCATGAAACAATTATTCCAATTGGGGTAAAGGGTACTTATTATTTTGATCAAATATTAAATGCGAATTCCGATTGGGACTTTTACCTGGCTGGTTCATTGGGATTTGCCATTATAAAGTCATCTTGGGACAATGGCTATACTGGAGATAGAAATTATTATACCAATGGGAATCCCTTATTTCTTGATTTGCATATAGGTACCGAATATCACCTGAGCAATAAGGTGGGAATATTCCTTGATCTTTCAACCGGTGTTTCAACCGTTGGTTTGGCAATTCATTAACGGTTCAAAAAATTCACAAGCGTCAAAACGAACCAAAATAAATCAAAATAAATTAATTATCATAATCTCACATCACTTACCGAGACCTATTTAAGTTTTTCGGAGAATAGGTCTCGATATAGTCTCGTTTATTTTGCGAATTGGTGCATATTTTGGCACTTGGGTTAAAATAAAAAGCACTCAAATCATTAAATTTGAGTGCTTTTGGTTCAATTTAGTGTCATTTTTCCGTGACCCATCTGGAGTTTGAACGTGTCCTTATTCCGAGCTGATAATCAATATTTTACAAAGTGCTTACTTCAATAGGTCTCGATATAGTCTCGACTGATATTCAATTCATTACAATGCAAATATACACAAAAAATATTGAAATAGTTGGGTAATGTGGTAGAAAGAGTCCCAGAAACTTTATGACTTCCAGAACTCTAAATGGACTTTTCTAAATTCAGAATTCTATTTCTTGATTATCTTTACCGATTGTTTGTTTATAATTAAGAGATAATGTCCGGAAACTTGCTTGCTAATGTCAACTTCTTCCTGCTTTGAATACGTCGATTTTTTCATAATTAGTTTACCATTATCAGAATATATAGCAATAGTTGACTTTTTCATAATTAGTTTACCATTATCAGAATATATAGCAATAGTTGACTTTTTAGTTTCAGGTAATCCTTCAATCGTAATAATTCCGCTTGTGGGATTTGGGTAAACTTTTATCAAATCACTCATGTAGATAACTTCACTATTAACCGGGAACCCTACCTTCATTATGATAGAATTAGAAACAGCAGTTAATGGATTGGCACAAGGATTATTGGATGTTAGATGACACGATACGATTTGTCCATCCAATAATGTTGATGTGGAATAATTTGGGCTACTATTTCCAACAATAACGCCGTTTATGCTCCATTGAAAACTTGGTGTTGTACCACCATTTACCGGATTGGTTGTAAATGCAACTAACTGCCCCAAGGTAATTATTGAAGCTGGTGTTGCAATAATACTAACACTTGGTATAACAGATGAACTAATGATTACCGATGCACTTCCCTGAGTTCCCCAACCACAACTACTGCTGTATGGCCTAACAACAGTATTTTGGCTATTTGGGGCATTTATCCTTTTCTGTGGACTGACACATTTGATCGACGCCATTATTTCCTGGTGGCCAGCTTATCGGTTAAGTGCTGCTTTGAGATTTATCACCGCAGTTATTTCATGGATCACGGTTGTTGCCAACTCCGATGTCTTTATTTTCAACAGTAAGGTCAGGTAACTTGTAAAATAAATCAGCAGTCCGGTGATGATATTAGCAAATGCCGTTTTATAATTCAACTTATTGTCTTTTCTACCTCTTGCACCCAACAGGGAGATAAGCAGAAAGCCTAAAGCGATGAACTTAGATTTATGAAAACTTCCAAACAATCCTGTGCTGCAAATATTGCCCAGTAAGCGGTCGCTGAGTTGATTGCTCAATCCCCACTCTTGGAAAGCAACGTAACTGTAATAATAAAAATGGATCACTAATATTATAATGCTAATTAGCCTGGTCATATCCAGAATTTTCCTCATCGCCTGTTCGTTCTCCCCTGTCTGGATTGTCATAGTTTTAAGATTTTATTGTCTGTTATTGCTTGCTATTGATTGTTATTCAGATTTTTCCTCCTCCTCTTTTTCCTTTTCCTTTTTAATTGGTAAGGCAGGTAATTTGATGTCTGCTCCGCTTGCATCAAGTTATCCAATAAATTTTCAATTTCTTTGAAAGGTGCAGCAATCTGCATGGCATTTGGATGTGCCTTGGTTTCTGCCTCAGCGGCGTTAGCCTGAAGCTGTAACCCAATAGGTTCCTGAGCTGAATACGAAGGCAACTTCTGCTCAGGAACTGCTTTTTGCTGGCAACGTTCCTGAATGGCTTTTGCACTATACTGTTTCCCTAACGCACTCCCGTTGAATACGCATTTAGTCTGGTGATCAACGTATGTAATTCCATAAATCAAACCTGTATTACTTTTGCGCTGGGCGACATGAATACCCTGTTTTTCCAATGCCTTTATCAATTTATGAAGAGTTACCTTTTCCCTCGTTAATATCATATCAATGGCATTCTTAATCCGTGCTTTGTGTGGCATCCTCTTCGATTCATTTTCCTTAAACTTCTCTTCCAAAAATTTAAGGGTTGGTTGGTTGTAAAACGTACTTGCCTTGATTGGCACGCCAATGGGATTTCCGTCAGCATCCAGTATCCGGTAGAGCAAACCGTTGTGCTGGTATACTCTCGAATTTTCACCACCTCGTTCAGCCATTACATTGTATTGTTTGAGCACAGCATTTAGCTCCGGAAGGTTGGTATAACGGTACTGGCTTAACACCGATTCCAATACATTTTGTATGGCCATTTTGGTCTGGGACTTACCATACAACACCTTAGCAAGTGATACCGGCTTTAGCAGATATTGTTCCTGCTTTCTTTGTGATTCAGCATTAATCAGGCCGAACTCTTTTTCAATGATTTTCCGCGCTGGTTCCGACTTTCGAATACCCAGATGATGCAAGTCAATCCGCTTGCCATCTGCCTCAATATTTGTGGTCACCAAATGAATATGTGGATGCCCTGCATCGTGATGTTGATAGACCAGATAAGGCTGTTTTCCGAAGCCGATTTTATCCATGTAAGTCTCTACGATAGCCATTAACTTTTCCTTCGAGAAATGACTTTCGGAAGGATGAAAATTCAGGGAAATATGAACACTGTTTCGTGTCACATTTTCGTTCAGTTCCAACTGTTTCAAAAGACGGTTCATCTTCATAGTAAGGCTCATTTTATCATGATCAACCGGATAATTTCCTACCCCGATGCACTCCGCCATACCGACCTTCACCTTGTTCTCATTGTAATTGAAAATACGGTGAATGGAGTGTCCCGATTTGATTACTGTAACCATGATTCCGCTATTTTTTGAACATGCTTTTTGATCTCGTCCACCTTGTTGATGAGTGTCTTTTTCTCCACTTCATAAGCGATCAGCCAGCTTCTGAATTCAGTAATCTGGTTAAGCGTATTCAGTCGTTTTACCGCCTGGTTGAAGTTGTTCCCGATGTGGTTCAGCTCTGCTCGTAGTAGAACAATTTCTGCCATAAAGTCATCTACCGATTGGTTACGGTATGTGCTTACCATTGGCTTATCAAAAAGCTTACGACGAGCATAATCACTTAATTTCCGACATGAACTCGCCTTCCATTTTCGTTCAATTTTCACATACTCTTCGGGCGTTAATCGCAGCCCGATGATGCGTGTCCGGTTTGAATTCTCTCTTCCCATTTCATCACTTTTTTAAGTTTTCAAACTCAATTTATCATATCAGTGTCCCCGCCCACGAGTTTCGAGTGTGGGGCGGCAAGATCCGGTTGTTTAACAACCGTTCATCTTGCCGATTGCAGGAACGTGGCAATCTCCCAACTTTTAAAATGTCCTCTGTACTTTAAAATTAGCACCAACCACTTTTTAGATATCTCATAACTATTTGTCAAGTCTGCCATCTTATATTCCTGTTTTTTTTCTGTATTTGTAATTTTTTATCATAATTTATGCATTAAATATTCTCTACATCTACCTGGAATTTTAGATACAATTTGATTCAATCTCATTTCTGACTTTTTACACACATTTTCAATCAATTATTCAGACCTGTACGCAAAGCTAAATAGACGACATGGGCTTTACCTAACCTCACTATATTTTGATTAGGATGGTTTGAATAGAGGGAACTAACTTTATTGTGTAAATTTTCATTCATTAACATGGGTGAAAATGTTGCTGGCAAATGACGCAGACAGCGTTTAATGTTGGCATGGAAATGATGGGTTAGAAAAACGTTATCGAGAAGATTGACCAGGTAGCTAAAAACAGGGGAACCGGTTTTTGCAGTCCATAGCAGGAGGCGAGTGATGGGAAACAGAGAGATTGAGAGGATACCACCTGACAAAGCAGTGGAACTTTTAAAAGAAGATGGGATTGAAGTTACAGAAGAACAGGCACAGACTATCCTGATTTTTTTATACGAAATGGCCGACATTGTAGTTGATCAATACATGGCTAAACCGGCATAATTTTGTAAATTTACGGGGATAAGTTGTTGCATTAGTTCCACCCTTTTATTATCAAATTATGAGAATAGCAGATTTATATATTCGGGTAAGCACCGACGAACAGGCAGATAGAGGTTACTCCCAACGTGACCAGGATGAAAGACTACATAAATACTGTGAAATAAACTCCATCCAAGTAAGAAAGGTTGTTTATGAGGACCATTCTGCAAAAACATTCACTCGTCCGGCATGGACAAAATTATTAATTGACCTTCGAAAACATAGAGGGCATTCAGACCTTATACTGTTTACAAAGTGGGATAGGTTCAGCCGTAATGCCGGAGATGCCTACCAGATGATAAGTACTTTGCGGCGGCTTGGCGTGGAACCGCAGGCCGTTGAACAGCCATTAGACTTGTCCATCCCTGAAAATAAAATGATGCTAGCCTTTTACCTGGCAGCACCCGAAGTAGAAAATGACAGAAGAGCTTTGAATACTTTTCATGGTATGAGACGTGCCAAAAAGGAAGGTCGATGGATGGGGACTGCGCCTATAGGATATAGCAATAGAATAACCGAATCAGGAAAGAAATACATTGCGCCTAAAGATATACAGGGAGACATTATGCGTTGGGCTTTCAATGAACTTGCCAATGGAAAATTCAATACCGAACAGATATGGAAGATGGCTATGAGAAAAGGATTGGTTTGTAGCAAGCCTAACTTCTGGGTGGCCATACGAAATCCTGTCTATTGCGGTAGAATCTTTATTCCAAAATTTAAGGATGAAGAAAGTTTCATAGTTCAGGGTCAGCATGAACCACTAATATCTGAAGCCCTGTTTTATGCGGTGCAGGATGTATTGGACGGACGCAAAAGAGTTAAACGAACCAAGATAATTGCCGATGATAACATTCCATTGAGAGGTTTTCTGATATGTCCAAATTGTGGAAGGATATTAACAGCTAGTGCGTCCAAAGGACGTAATCAATACTACCATTATTATCATTGCAGTTCAGACTGTGGCATTCGTTATAAAGCTCCGGAAGCCAATACTAAGATGGTGGATGAAATCCGGAAATATGTACAACCGTTACCTCGTCTTCAATTATTCAAAGAGGTAATTGTTAGTGTTTACAAGGCTAAGACACACGTCCAGCGCAACGAAGTTCAGCAATTGAAAATACAGTTGGAAGAAGCCAATAAAAGACTTTCAAAAGCAAGGGAACTGCTGCTCTGTGGTGACATTGAAGCTGATGATTACCGCACAATAAAAGCCGAAAGCGAGGAACGCATATATAGACTGGAGGCTAAATTATCAGCATCAATAACGGACACAACCAACATTGAACCCTTATGGGATAAAGCTATCAGCAGCATTTCGCAATTGGATGTTTTGTATGAAAAAGGGACTGTAACACAGAAAAGAAAAATCATTGGTTCGATGTTCCCCGAAAAACTGACTTTCGACGGATTTCAATATCGAACCACTCGTATCAATGAAGCATTGAACCTCATGCTGCTGATAAACAGTAAAATACAAGGCAAAAAAAATGAGACAAATCCAACATTTTTGGACTTGTCTCATCAAGTGACCCAGCTGGGGATTTAATCACCAAGGGTACTTATTTCAATATCAATATATTATAATCTTAATTCCCTAAAAGGGGTACGATCTGGACACTGTGCTAATCTAATTCTGTCTGCCTTTGACAAACGCGTGTCTGCATCAATCTCAGGTTCAAATTTACAATTATTTTTAGACAAACAAACATATTGAACATCAGTTTTTTATCTCAGGTGCAAGGTGCAAGCATATCTATATAGATATGCTTGCACCTTGCACCTGACTGTTAATGACGTTTAAAGAATTTCGTATAATTTTCACGCATGTACTTTAGTTATGTAGAATGCAGTATTCAAAGCCGGATTGTAGAAGAAAACAACTGTACGCAAACTCGGGCATAGTTTTGCAAAACATTTGCTTGAAAGCGGAACCGATATTCGCTACATTTAGTAATCGTAAGGACCTACCAGTATTAAAACCATTATAATATACACGCACATTACTCCGATATCAGCAAAGGACATTGTTAGGCACTCGATCTATTACCCAGAACACCAGAGATTAAAGGCTTAAGATAAAAATTCTAATTATCAATAAAAATTAAGAAAAGTACCATATCTTTGGTGTTAGATACTAGTTGTATGCAAGTGTAAAAAAGCACCGTAGATAGGTCAGTGCAATCTTGAGGGAATTTATTTTGTTTTTTTCTTCACACGCTAAAAAGAAGAAAAACCCACCCCACAAATAGTACATTTGGTTTTTTGCTTACGCACAGGCAAACACTGAAAAAACCAAAAGAGCTATTTTTTGCCAACGCACCCGGACTGATTTAGTAACGCTTTTTATATTTAAAAGTGAGATATTAATTCTATTTTAGATGTTTCAATTCTGAAATGAAATGAACAGAATAAAAGAAGTATTGGAAGAAAAAGGGATTAAGCAGACATGGTTAGCCGAAAAGCTCGGTAAAAGTTACAATATGGTTAATGGTTATGTTCAAAATAGACAACAACCAAGATTGGAAATTTTAAATGACATTGCTAAAATCCTTGATGTAGATGTAAAAGATTTAATTGTCAGCAGTAAACCATGAGCCAAAATATACGAATTGAAATACCGAGCAGTTGGTTACAAGTAGGATTGTCAGATTTATTTCTCGATCCTAAAAACAATATTGTAGATGGCCCATTTGGATCAAATTTAAAAGCTAGTGAATACAAAGAGGAAGGCGTTCCTATTATTAGAATTCAGAATATAGATCGCAACAAATTTATTGACAAAAATATTAATTACGTCACTGAAGAAAAAGCTGAATTTCTTTCCAGACATAGTTTTCAAAGTGGTGATATAATTATTACAAAGCTTGGGACTCCGGTAGGAAAAGCCTGTTTTGTTCCTGAAATATTTGAAAGAGGAATTATAGTTGCTGATTTAATAAGGGTTAGAATAGATAATGATAACATTAATGAAAAATTTTTAGTCTATCAAATTAACTCTAGTTTTCTAATTACGCAATTTGAAAAGTTTACTAAAGGAACAACGAGGCCAAGAATTAACTTGAGTATTGTTCGAGAACTAAAATTCAATCTGCCACCACTCAAAGAACAACAACGCATTGTTGCGGTCATTGAAGAATTGTTTAGTGATTTGGATAATGGCATAGCTAATCTAAAACTTGCGCAAAATCAACTTAAGGTATATCGACAGGCTTTATTAAAATATGCTTTTAATGGTAAACTAACAGAAAAATGGCGTTTAGAAAATAATCCTGAATCTACAGAAAAACTTCTGGAAAGCTTTAAAGAAGAACGTATAAAACGATACAAACAGGAATTGACTGAATGGAAAAAGTCAATAAAGCAATGGGAGGAGGATGGTAAAAAGGGAGCAAAGCCGTTAAAGCTCAAAAAGAATAGAGAAATTACAGATAATAATCATTTGATAATAAATACACTACCTGCAATTCCGGTTAATTGGAAATATACAAAATTAGGTAATATAGGAAATCTGGAAAGAGGCAAATCCAAACATCGACCTCGAAATGATGCTCGATTATTTGGAGGTGAGTATCCCTTTATTCAAACAGGAGAAGTCAGGAATTCAAATGTTGCTATTCGAAAGTATGAAAAAACATATAGCGATTTTGGACTTCAGCAAAGTAAATTATGGAAGAAAGGAACTTTATGTATAACTATTGCTGCAAATATAGCTGAAACGGCATTTTTAGGATTTGATGCTTGTTTCCCAGATAGCGTAGTCGGATTTACTCCTGAAAAAGAACCTACTGATAGGTATCTTTTTCATTTTTTAGAGTTTAATAAAACTAAAATTGAAGAATTCGCTTCTGCAACCGCCCAAAAAAACATAAACCTAAATATTTTAGACAATCTTTATATTCCATTTTGCACGTTAAAAGAACAAGAAGAAATTATAAATTATTTAGATTCTACTTTTTCAATAGTTGATAATATTCAAAATACGATAGAAAAATCTTTCCAAAAATCAGAAGCTCTTCGTCATAGCATTCTTAAAAAAGCTTTTCAAGGAAAGTTAGTTGAACAAAATTCCGATGAAGAGCCTGCGAGTGAAATACTGAGAAGAATCAAGGTTGAAAAGGCAAAATATCTTAGGAATCAAAAGCAGGAAAAGAAAAAAGTACCTCAAAAAATAAAGAAGATGAGTAATGAACTAAGCATTGAAGAAGTACTCAATACTTCCAATAAACCCATGCTCGCTGTAGATGTATGGCAACAAAGCAGACATAAAGGCAACATAGAAGAGTTTTATTCTGAGCTAAAAAAGATTCAGGAAAAAATCAAAGAAGTAAAAAATGGCACAGAATCATTAATGTCTCTGAAATCATGAGAATAGATAAAGTACATATCAAATCTCGCTTCAAAAATCTCGTAGATTTCACCATAGATATCGATGAAAATGCGTGGGAAACGGTATTGTTGGGCTTGAATGCAACCGGTAAATCAAACTTCCTCGAATCCTTGGTCATTATCTTTAGAGACCTGGATTTGATTTATATTCACAATCGAAAAATAAAACAACAGTTTGACTACTATATAAAGTATGAATGTAGAGAAAATAATATTGAGATTTCTTTAGAAGGAAATAAATATCAATTCATAGTTAACGAGAAAGAGCTTACGACTGAATTCACCAAAAATATTGAACACTATTTACCTAAGCACATCTTTATTTATTATTCAGGTATTAGTGATCGCCTATCTGATTTGTATATTCCACATCAGAAACTTTATTATGAAGAGATTATTAAAGCGGATGCAAAAATTGGTCAATTTGATACAATTCGTAGAATTTTTCTAGCACAGAACATACATGCAAATTTTGCCTTGATCGCTTTTTACATGTTCAAAGAAGATCAAGGTGACGAGACAATTAAATTTCTTAAAGAAGAGTTAAAAATCACAGACTTTGGTTCTGCTCTATTTATGTTAAAAGAACCAGATTGGGCTAAGTCAAGAAAAAACAAGAACGCCCTATTATGGGGAGCAAAGGGCCTAGTGAGAGATTTTTTAGATGATTTATTAAGATTTTCGCTTGCACCCATTCAGCATAAAGCTAGAGTAGATGTATCATACAAGAAAGCGGAAACTCAAGATAGACTTTACCTATACCTGAGAGATAAGGAAACTTTTTTAGATTTAATTGAATTTAAGTACAAAAATAAAATTGCACTATTCAATGCATTAGAAAGTATTCACATCTCCGATATGCTACATGATGTTAAAATTAAGGTAAAGAAGGAAAATGTAGATGGTGAATTAGCGATGTCTGAACTCAGTGAGGGTGAAAAACAATTATTAACTGTTTTGGGATTGTTAAAATTTACCAAAGATGAAGAATCTCTAATTCTACTTGATGAACCTGATACTCATTTAAACCCAATGTGGAAATGGAAGTTCTTGGACTATTTAGACCGGGTAGTAAAACGGAAAGAAAATACTCAAATCATATTCTGCTCACATGATCCCTTAGTGATCGGAAACCTAAAAAAGAACCAAGTTCAAATTTTCAAGAAGAATCAAGAAGGTAAAACTGAAGCATTCAATCCACATATAAGTCCAAGGGAAATGAGTGTATCAAAGATACTTACGAGTGAGTTATTTGGAATTCCTTCACTGATGAGTAAAAAGCTAGAAGATTTACTAAATCAGAAAAGATTTCTTCAAGCAAAGATTTCTCAGGGAGAACTTGGTGATGATGAAAAACATGAATTTGAAAGACTAAAAAATTATTTTGATGGCATTGGCTTTAATGATGATACCGCAGACAGTAGATACAATCAATTTTTGAAATTAACAAGTGAAAACAAAGCTTTTACGAATAGGAAATATACCAAAGAAGAATCCGAAGAACTTGACAGAATTGCTAAAGAAGTTTTAGAAGAAATCTTGAAAGAAGAACGCGAAGAATGAGGTATATAGATATCCATAAAATAGAAGATAAAGTTGCAAATTTAGGTTGGGATGCAATTAAGCAAGCTCATTTAAATGCGATGCAAGGTTTGACTGTAGAGGAAAGAAAAAAATACATTACAGATCATCCAGATTGGAATCAGCTTCAACCTGCTATGTTAGGACTTTCTCATAATAAATGTTGGTATTCTGAAGCTCCAATTGGAAATGGCGATATGGAAGTAGATCATTTTAGGCCAAAAAATAAATCCAAGCAGAAAATTGATTACACGGACTCAAATAGTAAGTCAATAATTCATAAGACTAATGGTTATTGGTGGTTGGCTTATGATTGGGATAATTATCGACTAGCAGGTGCATTAGCCAATAAACTTAGAAGAGATCGATTAGGGGATTGTGATGAAGTAAAGGGAAAAGGAGATTATTTTCCTTTAGATATAGCAGTAGGCAGAGTTGCAAATGATGAAGAAAATATAACGTGTGAAGAAGCTATTCTTTTAGATCCAATAAACCCAGTAGACGTATGTTTGTTAACTTTTGATAAGGGAATCCCTATACCAGCTACCAATGATAACATTGAAATAGAAAGAGTAAAGCAATCCATATTTTATTATCATCTTGATTTAGACCAGTTAAATAGGGATAGGAAAATTGTATGGGATGATTGTGTAGAACAACTAAAGGATGCAAAAGAAAGCATTGATAATTCAATAACTCCTGCCGATAAGAAAGCAATGGTGAAAAAGTGTTTTAGGGAGATTCGAAAATTAGTAGATTCTGAACGTAGACCCTTTACGAGTACTGCAAAGGCCTGTTTAATGGTTTATTCAGAATTAAATGGTTTTCCTTGGTTAAAAGGTTTGGTAAGAACACTTTAAAAATGGCATATGAAACTTGAATTGTTAAAACCAAATCACGTAATTGAGGCAGCAAAACTAATTGACGAGCAAGGTATTCCTAAAGACCATGTTTCGAGTCAATATTACGTTGTTGTTAACGGCAAGGAGTACCCTTTTAAGTATTTGGTTAGAACAGCCTTTTCATTAGTTTCAGATGAGAAGCTTCAGTTTCAGTCTAATGACTCTTATCGTAACTATATCAAAAATCTTGGTTTTGATACGACCTATTATGAAGGTGGGTATAACTTCTTTACAAAAGAAGAATTGGAGTTTTATAGCTCTATTGTAAATACGGATTATAGAACTTCTAATAAAGAACAACAATTATATGGTCAGAAACTCTATCCCATAATAGCAAAAGCAAAATATTGGGCAGAGCAACTGTTGTTTGATGATTTTAAATTAAGGAAAGATGGTAATTGGTTAAATGGCCATGTAGCCCGCATAAAACCCTACTTCTGGCCTCGAATTTACAAAGATGAAGACAAAGACATTTTCTTCAATGTTGAAGTAAACGGTTCCGAACGGTTTATTGGTTATAAGCTCGATGGCTATTACGAAACTACTAAAGCATTACCTGATTATAAAATTAAAATACTTAATGAGTTCAAAAATTTAATTAATTGGGAATGGCCAAGAATTCCTTTTGATGAACTTGAAGCCTATGATTGGGAAAGATTATTAAAAGAAAGTCGTGATTATATCAAGAAATATTTATCGCATCATGATAATCTTAAAAAACTGTTGTCAAAAGAAACCAAAATAGCCCGTATTACATGGAATACAAACAAATGGATTAAACCTTCAGGGAGAAATGGAAAATCAACAAATCCAAGTTTCGAATTTGAACATGGGTTTGGTCACGAAGAATGGCTTTTTGATGGTGATAAAGCAATTGATGGTTTCAAGTTTGGTTTTTTAGAACCAATTCACAAATACCGCTCAAAATACGAAGGAAAAATATTTGACATTTCTCTTTATACCCGAGATAGCGAATCCAATCAAAGTTTCTGGGTTACTACATTAAAAAATGTTGAAGTTCTTATGTCTAAAGAATCAGATGTTGTTTTGTCTCACTACCAAGAAGAAGGTTGGTATGATGGTATGAAGGCAGACCTTTTCAACCTTAATTTGGATTCTAAACAATTAGACGAATGGATAAAAGAAGATTCATCTTTACTTTTTAATGTGAAATTCGAAGCTGTTCAAATTTCAGAAATACCCCAAGAAATTACCCCCATATTAGATGAAAAGGATATTCCTTCAAATCGGTATACTTTGATGGATATCCCTTATGAAGTTCAAAAGAAATATGAGGAAAAGAATAAAACTGGTTTTTCATTTGAAAATTCAGGTAGCACTGATGCCGATTTAACATCTGGAGGAATTAGAAAAGGAACTGGAAGGGAAGTTGAACTGGATTATAAACACAATGATTTACAAAAGTTTTTTTTAAAATACCTTAAAAAAAGTTACGGTGAAGCAGTTGCAAAAAGAGAGTGCACGGCTTATGGCTCTTCTCGTATTGATATAACAAGAAAAACGGAAACAGGTTATATTTTTTATGAAATAA
This sequence comes from Aquipluma nitroreducens, assembly GCF_009689585.1. GTDB lineage: Bacteria > Bacteroidota > Bacteroidia > Bacteroidales > Prolixibacteraceae > Aquipluma > Aquipluma nitroreducens. The sequence continues at coordinate 237,169 of NZ_AP018694.1, forward strand.
AAACTTATAATAGTTTACGTGCATCAATTAGGGAAGGAATTGGACAATTACTTGAATATTGCCTTTACCCTAATGTTCAAGAGGCTGAGAAGTTAGTATTAGTATCACATGTAGAACCTTCTAATGAATTGATAGGTTATCTAAACCACATTAAAGAATTTATAAATATCCCCTTTTCATACATCCATTTTGATACTGAAAAAGAGGAAGTAATATCAGAAATATAAGCTTATGGCAACAAATAACTTAGTAGCAAAGATATGGTCATTTTGCGATACACTCAGAGATGATGGTCTTGGATATGGTGATTATTTGGAACAATTAACATATTTATTGTTTCTAAAGATGGCTGATGAAAATAAAAATCAGTACAATTTACCGAAGGGGTGTGATTGGCAATCAATTTTAAATAGTGGACAAATTATTGAAGCTTATGAAGAACTTCTGAAAAAATTATCAGTTTCAGGAGGTATGCTAAGTAAAATATTTTCAGGTGCACAAAATAAAATACATGATTCAGTAAAGCTAAAGAAACTAATAAATTTGATTGATGGCGAAGATTGGACTTCTCAAGATGTAGATATCAAAGGAGAAATCTACGAATCACTTTTACAAAAAAATGCTGAGAATAGTGGTGCTGGTCAATATTTCACACCTCGTTCTGTTATTTCAACAATGGTAAGTTGCATTAAACCAAATCCTCTAGAAAAAATTGCCGATCCTTCATGTGGAACAGGGGGATTCTTTTTAGGAGCTTTACAACATTTAAACAATAAACCACTAACAGCTGAAGAGACCAGTTTTTTGAAGTTTAGTACATTTCACGGTTGGGAAATCGAAAAATCTACTGCTCGTTTGTGTTTAATGAATCTCTTTCTTCATGGTATTGGCGATTTAAAAGAAACTCCCGACATAGAAGTTACAGACAGTCTAAAACGTGGAGATAAGGGAGAAGTGAGCGAAGAAGAAAAAGTCGATGTTGTTTTAGCTAATCCTCCATTTGGAGTAAGTAGTAGCGACATACCTACTATTGATATTGAGCAATCAAAAAAAGACGGCTATTTTTTACGTAAAGATTTTTGGGTAACCACAAGTAATAAGCAATTAGCATTTTTGCAACATATTGTTGCAATGTTAAATATTAATGGTCGTGCTGCAGTAGTATTACCTGACAATGTTCTGTTTGAAGGGGGTGCAGGTGAAACTATTCGTAAGAGATTAATGAATGAAACCGATCTCCACACAATTCTTAGACTACCTACAGGGATCTTTTATGCTCAGGGTGTAAAAGCAAATGTTTTGTTTTTTGATAAACGAAGGGATTCAAAAACACCAGCAACTAAGGAAATTTGGTATTATGACTATAGGACAAATATTAGTCATACACCTAAAAAAAATCCATTGAAGTATGATGACCTCAAGGAATTTATAGAATTGTATAATTCAGCTGATCTAAGCACAAGAAAGGAAACCTGGTCTAATGAGAATCCTGAAGGCCGCTGGAAGAAATATTCTTATGCCGATATTCTGGCCAAAGATAAAACCAGTTTAGATATTTTCTGGTTGCGCAACGACAACATACTTGATTTAGAGAATTTACCAGATCCTGCAGTTTTAGCTCAGGAGATTATTGATAACATTGATGCTGCTTTGGAAAGCTTTAGAGGTGTTGCATTAAAATTGGAGGATTAAGCCAATGCTTCGCAAGCATACACATTGCCAAGTCGCTCAAAAAGCCAACCACACAAACCAAAACTTGTCAAAGAGTATGGCTGCTGCCAACCCAAGTAGCCCACAGGGCTTTTTGTCCAACGCTCAAAAAAACAAAATAAATTTGTGCTTTGTTGCTAGGTCGGTGTGGTTTGAAAACGATTGTAAAATTAGAGCTAAGCAATTGATATACAGATTGAAATAAATAAACACCAGCGTACAATCGAGTAGACGGCTCCGCCAGTAATTAGCTGACGGAATGCGCCTCTCACACCACTGTACGTACGGTTCTCGTATACAGCGGTTCATTAAGATGTGGAGCAACTTTCTCGTAATACGTAAGCATAGCCTCATACCCTCCTTTCCGTAACCGTTCCAAGGTAATGGTAGTGACCAAAATCGGACTTTGGGCAGTATGATCATGAACGGAGTTACTGGCATGGCCACGGATAGGACATTGGGATCGATAGGACTTGATGGAAGCAAAAATACTGATTTTGCCATTTTTACGTTCAATGTCTTTAATGGTAAGCATTCGGTAAACTCCGTTATATTTTCTTAGAAAACCAGCAACCCACTTTCAGAGGTTCTCTAAAATGTTCGGAGAACTTTGAGAGGCTTAGGAGATGGAACTGTTACAAATCTGGTTTTGAAGTTTGAAGTTGTGTGGAAGTAATTCGGCCAGATCCTTGCTGTAATCGTTATCGTAATTGTGGATGTTATTCAGAAAGTATACCAGCCACTCGCGGAAGTTTACTTCGCTTGCCTTGCAACAGCCCAGCATGGAATACATGATTGCTGCATTTTCGGCTGCATCGTGGTTTCCACAGAACAACCAATTCTTCCGGCCTAGGGCAATTGGACGGATAGCATTTTCTCCGAGATTGTTGTCAATTTTCAACCGACCATCCAAATGGTATCGGGTCAACTTGTGGTAAATGTTATAGGTGTAGCGGATAGCCTTTCCGATACGCCCTTTGGGCAAAACTTTGGGGTATTCATTTAGCAGCCATTTTTCGAAGGCTACCATAATAGGATAAGCCAAGCGGGAACGAAGATCGGCGCGCTCGTCATAAGAGAGTTGCTGCTGATCGGCTTGCCTCTCCACCTGATAGAGCAGTCCTATTTGCTCCAGCGCATAAGAAGCCCTGACTTTGTCCTCTGCCAAAGCCTCTTCAAATTTACGCCGGGCATGAGCCCAGCACCCAATGGGCAGAACGCCCTTTTTGTTTTCGTAAATATCGTAAACGGCATAACCATCGGTCTGGATTACGCCTTGAAAATCCTTAAACAATTGCAGTGCGACCTTTTGTGCCCGGGAACCGTGGTCGTAATGAAAAAAGACCAGGTTGTCCATAACCGCACGGATCATCCAGATGTATCCTTTTATCGTGGTGTGCTTTTCGTTATTTATAATCGGGATCGTTGTTTCATCGCTCTGTATATAATCCGAAGCCAGCACCAGCTCCTTTAACCGGTAATAAGTAGGCCTGATCAGGTCGGCTACATCCTGAAACCAGCCGTTAATGGTTGCAGGTGCAATGGATATACCCTGTTGTTTGAACATCTGGATCTGACGATAGAAAGGAAGATGGTTCACATATTTGTCGATGATAATATCAGCCAAAACACTTGCCCCGGCATAGCTTTTTGCTATGGGAAGTACGGGCATGGGAGCTGTAATGATTTGCTTTTCCACATCCTGGCTTTTATCTTTCAACGCATATTTGTGGCGGATGATCCGGCGCACATACCATCTGGCAGATTCGCGTTCCAGAACTTCTGTAATTTCCGGAGCCAGTTCTATCCAATTCTCGAGTTCAATGTGCTGTGGATAAATGTGGGTTTCTTCTCTCGGTAGACTTTCGGGCAGCGGTTTGCGTACCGGATGGTTTTTCTCCTTTACCTCTATAACACGGATGGTCTTGTACTTTTCGATCTCCTCTTTGGCACTGGTTGCAAGTTCCTTTTCTTCCGGAAGCAGGTCAAGTCCCTCAAAATCGAGCTTTCGTTGCAGGGGATCCTCATTGATATACCGTTCACTGGATTTGCCCCAGATCCTTCGCTGGAGCATCTCTATCTGTTGTTTCAGCTTGTTAATTGTTTCATCCAGTTGGCTGATTGCCCGATCTTTTTCGGTAATCAGCTGGTCTTTTCCGACAATTTGTTTTTGGTAAGTGGATCTTTCTGAATCGAAGTTTTCAAAGTTGGAAAGTTGACTTTTAAGCCTGGAAGTTTCCCTAAAAAGCCGGTCACGTTCTTCCAGAATTTGCTGTAAAAAACCCTCTTCTTCAACTGTCATTTTTACTTGCTTTTGATGGCTTGAAGATACTAAATATCAACCGTATAGACAAGTTAAAAACCAAGTAAAATCTACTGTTTCGAAGGTTTTTCCCATCTTTTTTTATTCATTTTTCCATCCGGTGAGGTACCCTGTACCATCAGCATCAACTCCTGCCAGCTGGCTTGAAACGTATTGGTACTTTCATCAAAAACCGGTAGTTTAAAACTGCCCGATTCCAGTTTCATGTGATAGATCACCAAACCACCGCATTCCAAGTGCAGGATTTTCATGCTGGTACACGGGCGGTTGATAAAGATATAAACATCCCCGTCCTGCACGTTGCGCCCCATCTGGTTGGTCACCATTCCGCTCAGGGTGTAAAAACTCCGGCGCATATCCGTTGGGTACGAATACAGGTAATACCGCATTGACGAAGTGAGGCTGAACATCCTACCGGCGCGTTAAAACCAACAGCGACCGTAATATCTGTGGGTCGGGCAAACCGTTCAGCTTTAAACACACCCCATTCGGATAGCTAATCTCACAGGAGATGGTTTGGGGTCTGGCTCCCGATGTTGAAAAGGTTGTCGATTGTACCTGCACCGGGGCTGGAACCCGCGACGACTGGGCTTGCCCACCATTCTCAAAAACCACCGGGATAAATCCACTTTTAGGTGGCAATAGTCCTTTTAGCTTGTGTTGCCAATAATAGAACTTAGCCTCATTCATTTGTTGATTGGCGCAATAATCCCGAATGGTCAGGCCCGATGCCAGAAACTCGTCATAGATGGCCCGGAATTTTTTCTCATTATACATGTCGTTTGTCTTTGAAGTAAAAAGCAAACTTATAGACTGACATGCAAAATTAGTTGACGCACTTCAGCGAATGCTTACCTTTAATGCAGAATTTAGGAAGGTCAATAAGGCGATTTATTTTCATAAATAATTGATATTAAATTACTTGAAGATAATAAACACTTAACGAATTACAAAGAAAAATCGACCATATTTATCTGATTATCAAATATCTGTGCATTATATTTGCAAGGTTTTTAGCGTCCCCAAATGTGACGAAGAACCCATTTGACCGAATATTACACTTTGACCAAATCCCCCTTGCCCGGATTCCAGGCAAAGGGGCAAATCTAACCATTCTGATCAAACTCTGTTCTTTGAACAGTTCTCATATTTTTCAATAATCTTTTGTTTGATATCCTTAATTAATCCATCAATCCAATTCACCTTTTCTTTAAAAGTAAGATGTTCCACATGCATTAAAGGACAATCATCCTTCCTTTGCAGAGTTGGGCAATTATAGGCTAAACCGTAAAGACAGTTTTCTTCATTCATGCGGTGCATAGATCAATAATCAGTTAATTAACTATAAATACATCAAAATCCCCATTCCTTATCTCCAAGTCCTTAAAATGGTATGATTGATCTCTCCGTTCAAGTTTCCATTTATAGATTCAAACGAATTTATATATTGATGCTTCCATTTCGATATTGAACATGAACGGCACAGGTAAAACCTCGGGTTGCTCATTTTAATTAACAGTAATAGGGATACGATGTATGGCCATATAAAACCATATTTATGAGCTTGTTGTCGACGTAAATTGAGCTCTTGCCAATGAAACTTCTACATTTTATCATAAGTTCAGTATTTTTGACAGCAACACTGTTGAATTTGAAGGGTCTTTAATCCTTTGTATTTCAATGTCTACAGCGGCTGAGAATCCATAAACCCTCCTATAATTTTTCCAACCCTTTAGTTTGTGACTTATCAGTTACTTCAAAAATACTAATTGCATAGCCGCCTCCTGGGGCTGACTGTTGAGTCAATTTGGACTTATAAGTTACAATCGCTTTTCGAATAGTATAAGCCTGTGGATTAGTTTTATAGTGAGCATCTTTTGCATCAGCATAAATTGTTGCTATATATGTTTTTTCAGGATTAAGAAAGTCGAAATTAATATTCGAGGTGAAACCTTTTTCCCCACACGTATTTCCGACAAACCAATTATTTTTGCCTTTTGCTTTGCGAGCCACAGTTATGTATTCTCCCGGTTCTGCTTCCAAATATTTACTATCGTCCCAATCCAAAGCAACATCCTTTATAAACTGGAAAGCATCAAGAAATCTGTTGTAGTTTTCGGGTAAATCGGCAGCCATTTGCAAAGGGCTTGACATAGTTACGTATAAAGCTAATTGATTTGCTAAAGTACTATTCACATGAGATTTATTGTTCGGATTCAGTTTCGATATATCCATTTCAAAAATACCGGGTGTATAATCCATTGGACCACCTATTAAACGGGTAAACGGCAGAATGGACGTATGATTTGGTTTACTTCCACCAAACGCTTGGTATTCAGTGCCACGCGCAGCTTCATTTCCAATCAAATTTGGATAAGTACGACAGATACCAGTAGGTCGCACGGCTTCGTGCGCGTTCACCATAATTTTGTATTCGGCCGCTTTTTCTAAAACGTACTGATAATGGTTCACCAACCATTGACTGTAATGATGTTCTCCTCGGGGAATAATATTGCCCACATAGCCAGTTTTTACGGCATCATATCCGTTATCTTTCATAAATCGAAATGCTTGATCCAAATGGCGTTCATAGTTTCGAACGGAAGCAGATGTTTCATGATGCATAATCATTTTAACTCCTTTGCTTTTTGCATAATCACGTATTTCAGAAAGATTAAAATCCGGATAGGGGGTTATAAAATCAAATACATAATCTTTTGAATGTCCAAACCAATCTTCCCAACCAATATTCCAGCCCTCAACCAATACGCCATCGAACCCATGCAATGCTGCAAAATCAATGTATTCTTTTACGCGCTTGGTTGTTGCTCCATGCGTTCCGTTTGATCTTACATTGGTGTAATCGGTTATACCCAATTGTACACTTGATAATTCATTGGTATACGACCAGGAACTCATGCCAGTAATCATTTGCCACCATACGCCCAGGTATTTACAAGGCTTAATCCAGGATACATCCTGTATTTTACAGGGCTCATTTAGGTTCAATGTTATTTTTGATGACAAAATATCACGGGCATCGTCACTCACAATTACTGTTCTCCATGGAGAGGTGCATGGAGTCTGCATATAACCTTTATCTCCTTTTGCATCAGGTGTTAACCACGACTCAAAAATCATGTTTTTATCATCCAAATTCAGGTTCATACAAGCATAATTCACTAAAGCAGCTTCGTGAACGCTTATATAAAGTCCGTCGTTGCTCTTAAGCATCAAAGGAGCTTGAACGCCTGTTTCGGAATACTGTGTTTGAGAAGAATTATCGGTAACAGCAGAGTGAAATAATCCCTTTATTTCGGAAAGTTTAGAAATCGTATAATCATATTCCTGAGTATCATAATCTCCAGGTATCCAATAAGCTGTGATATCTCCTGGCATAGCAAATTGGGTCTTCTCTTCTTTGATAACAAAATAGTTCAGGTTTTTTTGTTGAGGGAATTCATAACGAAAACCCAAACCGTCATTGAAAAGGCGAAACCGAATCAGAATATTTTGGTCTGTTCCTTTTTGATTGAGCGTTACGGTCAATTCGTTATAATTATTTCTAATATTTCTGACTTCTCCCCAAACAGGCTGCCATGTTTCATCGAAAGTTGCTGTTTTATTATCCATAACAACAAAATTATCATACAAAGATGTTTTTTCATTGTCTGATTCTGACTTCATCCCCATTTCGGTACCAAACTTTACCGGTGGAGTCTCATCTTTTAATTCTAATCCAAGGTTACTTAATTTGATAACATCTTTACCTTTAAAAGTCAACCGGTAAGTAGGAATACCATTATTCTGAACGGAAAAATTCATCGTCAGATTACCATCAGGAGATCTTAGTTCCTGTGCATTTATCAGCAAAACTGAACAGCATACAAGTAAAAATGTATAAAATAGCTTTTTCATTTTTATATGTCCAGCATATCGATTACGAACAAACAAAATGTTTAATACTGCATTTAACAGTCTATTTCTATTCATAAATTTCAGATAAATTAGATTATTCTATGGCTTTAAAGAAGATTGCCTGTCCTCCGCCTTCAGCAAGTTTTATTTTCAGTACTGATTTGCTGGTTACATATTTGTTACGAATGGAATAATCCAGAGGGTTTTTATCCCAATGAGCATTTTCTCCGTCAGCATAAATGAATGCCTGATATTGAACTCCTTCATTTAAAAACGTAAGGGGAACCTCAAAATTTCTTTTTTCTTCATTGGTGATACTTCCCAAAGCCCAATTATCGGTATCTTTTTCTTTTCTGGCAATGGTCAAATATTCGCCGATTTCAGCATTAATCACTTTGGAATTGTCCCATTCAACCGGAACATCACGGATAAACTGGAAAGCAGGATTATTTTCATAGTTTTCAGGTAAATCACAAGCCATTTGAACCGGACTGTAAAAGACCACATATAAGGCCAGTTGCTGTGCCAAAGTTGATGGAACCTGATTGTTTTCACGGTATTTCAGCTTGATATCAAAGATTCCTGGAGTGAAATCCATTGACCCTGCAAGCATCCTGGTGAACGGCAGGATTACCACATGTGAAGGATTATTTCCAGGTGTTCCCCAAGCATTAAATTCCTGTCCACGGGCGGCTTCTTCGGCCAATAAATTGGGATATGTCCGGCATAATCCTGTAGGCTTAATGGCTTCGTGCACAAACAGCTGGATTTTATGTTCGGCGGCTTTCTCAATGGCTGCCCGGTAATGTTCAATCATATATTGACCTTGCTGATAATTATTGGCTGGAACTTTCGCACCTACATACCCTGATTTTACGGTCTTTATACCCAGTTCATTCATAAAGTTATAAGCACCTTCCATTTCATTCATGTACTTTCCGGCTAAACCATTTGTTTCGTGCTGACCAATAATTTTAACTCCCTTTTCTTTGGCATAACGCACTACTTCAGGGAAATCAAAATCCGGATAAGATGTAATCCAGTCAAACTGGCATTTTCTTTCTCCAACCATCCACTTTGGATTACATTCATTCCAACCTTCAATCAGAACAGACTCAATATCGTGTTTAGCCGCAAAATCAATGTAACTTTTTGATCTTTGGGTGGTTGTTCCATGGTTGTTCTTGTCCATTTCCCAATCGTATTGACCTACATGCATAGCCCACCAGAGTCCGATATATTTTTGGGGATGAATCCAATCGGTATTTTCGATTTTACATTTTTCGTTCAGGTTCTCAATCAAATTCGATTCAATTAAACCAGCTGCCGATTCGGCAATCTGAATGGTTCTCCAGGGTGTTTCAAAAGGTGTTTGCGTTTTCACTTTGGTGCCATCTTCCCAGGCGACCAATGCACTGGTCATTTTTAAGTTTTTAGTGTCACACTTCAGGGTCATGCTGGCGTAATTGGTCAGGTTTGCTTCATGAAAACTGAGATAGATTCCATCCTTTGTCTTCATTGTTAACGGCGTATTTACTGCCATTACGTCCGGAATATACGAATGTGTTAATTGGTTTTTTAAATACGGAGTTCCATCTATTTCGCTGAATTTTGTTTTGGAGAAGAGGTGCTCATCGCTATCCCAATCGCCTGGATTCCACCAACAGGTATAATCGCCACTTAAATGAAATTCAGTCTGTTCGTCAGCAATAAATACCTTGTTCAGGTTTTTTTGTTCCGGAAACTGGTACCGGAAACCTAGACCATCGTCATAAACTTTGAAAATCACATTAAACCTTCTCTTCAACTTTGATTTTTCCTGAAGTTGAATTTCCAGCATGTTGCAATTATTGACAACTTTTAAGGTTGGCCCCCAGATTCGTTCCCACGATTCATTGATGGTATTCTTCTTTGTGTCAACAACTGATAAATTTTCCTTTAATTCTTTTGCATCATTGAATTTGAAGGAGATGTAGGAATTGCCGATGACCGGCACATTTTTATGTGAAACGTTATAAAACGCCTTTCCTTCCTTATCGATGTTAAATTCAACCTTAATCTGACCGTTGGGTGAACTAACAGATGTTTTATCGTTGTTTGAATATACATTACAAACCATAAAGAGAAAGGACAACAAAAGATAACTGTATTTTTTCATGGTATATATTTGATTTTTCCGGATACCGGCAGCACATAAGAATTACCTATAAAGTATTCTGCATGGTCGAAAGCCATTTATACTTATTGAAATAATGCCGGGCTGACAGTTAACAGGCAATGAATTTACCAGTAATTCCGGATTGTTTTGTTTACTAATTGGGAATGGACTTCCCTTGAAAAACATTGGGTTTCCCATTGACAGGGAAACCCAACAATATGCTAATACCCAGGATTCTGAATCAGGTTCTTGTTCTTTTCAAGAACTGATTGCGGGATAGGGAAAATACCCCTGTAAGCAGAAGTTACACCTTTGTTCCACCAAGGTCTGAAGTAATCGCCAAAACGGATATTGTCAGTGCGCCGGTGCCCTTCGTACACAAATTCAAATTTCAACTCATTATTGATGAAATTAAGATCTAATGTAGCTGGTGTTGAAAGTCCTGCTCTTGAGCGAATCTGTTGTACAAAAGGACGAGCCAATTCTGAATTACCCAACCTGATATAACATTCGGCCTGCATGAGCAATATTTCGGAATAACGAATTAACACCCAGTCATGATCGCGTTCCCAGCCTTCTCCGTCTTTTACCTCGTATTTATACATTCGGACACCTTCATTGGCATTAGCCGCATTGATATCGCCAATTGCCTCAGTATAATTAAGCTCAGTACCATCATCCAGAAGGATTACTTTTCCTGTACTTAAATTGATTTGTTTTCCTTCGAGCAACGATTTTTTACGGACGTCATTATTATCGAATGAGGAATAAAGGCCAGGTTGACTGAGGAGCCCATTCGGACTTCCAGGGTAATTTCCGGTACGTGATATGGCAAATTTCTGGTATTCCTGAACACACATAGACTGTAAATAATTCCCAGTAGTTCCGGACTTACTATCATAAGGAATCATGAAGATATTTTCCTTGGAAACCTCATTCTGAATTAAAAAATTCGTGAAATAGTTTGGTTCCAGGATGTAATTCGTTACTTTCTTACAAGCATTTATACAATCTTGCCACCTCGGAGTTCCTGTAAAAACTTCAGCATTTAAATACAGCCGGCCTAATAATGCATTGGCAACATTTTGAGTAAATCTCGCATAAATGGTTGCACTTGGAAGTTCGTTTACGATGTCTTTTAATTCTGACTCAACAAATTCGAAGACTTGCTTCCTGCTGGAATTGGCAGGTAATTCGGCATTTTTATAATCGGTAACAATAGGTACATTTCCGAACATATCCAATAATTGATAGTAATAATATGCTCTTATTCCCCTCAATTCAACATTAATAGCCTTTTTTTGTTCTTCACTGAGGTTGGATTCTTCTACCTGAAAAATTACTGAATTTACTTTTGAAACGCCTTCAAAACAATATCTCCAGGAAGCTAAAATCATTCTGTTTGCAGGGGTCCATGTATGTTTCTGAGCTTCCAGATAAACTCCTCCATCGTACCAGCCACCACCAACTTTAGTTGCGATGCATGCTTCTTCTGAAGCAATTTCATTTAAAAAGAAGACATATTCGCCGGTTGGATAGGAAATTGTAATTCCATCATTAAACCCCCGTAATGAAGCATAAGCATTTCCAACAATTGTTTTGATTTCCTCCGGGGTCTTTCCATATTCAACAGATGCCACTTTATCATACAGTTTTTCGTCAAGTTTCGTACAGCTCATGGTAAATATAAGAGCCAGAGAGATATATATTATTTTTTTCATCTTCATATATTTATAAAAGTTTAAAAAGAAAGGTTAACACCTATAGAAATTGTCCTTGTTTTGGGGTAGTAATTATAGACGTCCATCCCCGGATGATCCAACCCATCAATGTTTACTTCAGGATCGATTCCGCTATACTTGGTCAATACAAAAAGGTTTTCACCAGTGAAATAGATTCTGCATTTCTCAATACCAATTTTCTCGGTGTCAATAGTATAGCCTAGGGTGACGTTTTGAAGCCGAAGGAATGAAGCATCTTCAATCCATTGACTGGAGAAAGATGCATTTGATGTAATGCCACTTGTAAGCGAACTATTTGTAACGTTGTTCAGAGGCATCCGATTAGGATCGCTCAACACCATGTTTGTGGCATTCAATACTTTCTGTCCAAACATACCGTAAGTTGCGATTTGAAAATCAAATCTCTTGTAATTCAAATCAGTACTCAATCCAACATTGTACTTTGGCTGTGCATTGCCTAAATCTTGGGCTATTCCATTATTTGCATACATAATTGCCCCATCTTTGTCTAATCCTATACTTTTAGGACCCCAAAAAGTTCCGACAGCATAACCTTCTTTTATTACCTGCGCGTACTGACCTGACATTCCTGGAAGACCGTGAAGCGATCCAGAATAAATTGCGTCGGTCTGATAGGTTTGATTGGACAATTTTTCAATTTTCTGGACATTGTGCGATAAGGTAAGTGTTGCATTCCAGCTCAAATGAGTTTTCTTCAGCAAATTGGCATTAAGGGTCAACTCAACCCCCTTATTACTTAAATCTCCCACATTGGCCAGGATGGTTCCATATAAATACGGAGGCTGGGGAACTTCATAAGTATAAAGAAGATTACTCGTTTTTTTGCTGTAGATTTCAAACGACCCATTAATAAATTTAAAGACTGAAAAATCTATCCCGAAATTTAACTGGGCAGTTGATTCCCATTTCAAATCTGGATTATCGTTTTGAATAATACCATAAGATTGTTTCCAACTGCTGGTTTCTGCATCATAATAGGGAGCACCACCTGCACCGATCAACGACAGAGATTTATATTCACCTATGCCATCCTGGTTTCCGGTAATCCCATATCCGGCCCTTAATTTTAGATTATCAAGCCATCCTGAATAGTTTTTCATAAATGACTCTTCGGAAATGCGCCATGCCAAAGAAGCCGATGGGAAAAGACCCCATTTATTGTTAGCGCCAAAGCGTGACGAACCATCTTTACGCAAACTGGCTGTTGCCAGATATTTATTGTTGTAATTGTAATTTGCACGGCCATAGAACGAAATGAGGTTCGAGCGTCCTTTGAAAGAACTTACATCAGTGGCCCTAATGTCTTGTCCTGATCCCAGATTATTATACGAAAATGCGTCGGTGTCAAAACTTCTTCTTTGTGCCCCAAAACCTTCATATGTGTGATCCAGATAAGAATATCCTGCCAAAACGTTTAACTTATTCTCTCCATTAAATTTGATATCATACGTCAGGTATGATTCCAGTTGTTTATTCGAAAAATCGGTCAAAGATCGATCTGCCCTGCCATTATCCGTCTGACCTATTATTACTGCATAAGTTGGTATATAAAGACGGTTCTGAATCGAATTATATTCATAAGAAGCGTTGATAACACCTTTTAACCCTTTAATAATTTCCAATTCAACTTTTCCGTACCCAAACATTCGTTGTTGTGAATTATCAGATGTTCGGTTAGTTAAAATTTCAACAGGATTCTCGTAAGAAACACCAGATATATTACTGAATTCTCCATTTGCATTCCTTATTGGAATAGTTGGATTTAAATTGAATGCCCTTTGAAATATCGAAAAATCTATGGTATTTAATATTCCAACATTTATCTCATTTTTTTTGTCAAAAGTGCTATGAATTCCAGCTTCCAATCTTAATTTTTTATTCAGTGCATACTGATGTCCAGATAGACTAGCTCCAATCCTTTCCAATCCACTTGTTATAATTGCCCCCTTATTATTTAGGTAATTCAGGGAAACACGACTTCCTCCATCTTCACCATTGTTTGAAAATGAAACAGTTTGTGATTTTACAACAGATGTTTGTTGTATCGATTTTTGCCAATCAGTGTCACCACCATAGTCGACTGCACCAACCGAATTATTATCCTTAACATATTTTCTCCATTGGCTGGCAGATAATAAATCAACGTTTTTTGCAACTTTTCCCATGGCATAATATCCATCATATTTGACGGTCTTTCCTTTGTGGGTGCTGTTGGTTGTTACAATGATGACGCCGTTGGCTCCCCTTGAACCGTATATGGCGCAAGCAGAGGCGTCTTTTAAAACATCTATGGAAATAATTTCTGAAGGTTGAATTGTATTAAAATCCACTCCCGAAATTCCATCTACAACAACCAATGGACCATTGCTGGCGGAAAGTGATGTGCCTCCTCTTAAACGCAATGATGCCGTACTGGTAGGATCGCCCGACGATTGAATAACCGATAGTCCGGATACTTTTCCTTGTAATAATTGCTCGGTCGAAAATACAACACCTTTTTTAAGGTTCATGGAAGAAACAGATGCAACAGAACCCGTTAAATCACTTCTCTTTAATGTTCCATACCCGACAGCAACGACTTCGTCAATCCCAAAAGCCTCTTCAACAAGCATCACATTTATTGATGTTTTACTCTCAGCTACAATCTCTTGGGTTTTCATTCCTACGAAAGAAAATTGCAAAGTTGCATTCGCCGGAATATTTGACAGTGAATAATTTCCATTAGCATCGGTAATCGTTCCTGTAGTTGTACCTTTTATAACTACAGAGACACCAGGTAATGAACCCCCAGATGAATCGGTAACTTTACCGGAAATGGATTTTTGCTGCTGGAAAGCATTGTCAATATTATTTTTCACAGAACTTGGAAAAATAATAATATTCCGGTCAACAATCTTATATGTTAGATCAGTGCTACCAAGAAGATCAGAGACTAACTCTAAGATATTCTTATTATTAACATCAATAGATTTTCTTTCTACATCACGAATTTGTTCGTTTTGGTAGAAAAACCGATACTCAGATTGCTCTTCAATCTTGTTGAAAATTTCACTTAAAGTGCCATTTTCAACTTTAACAGAAACTTTTGAATTTTGGGAATATAGTGACGCCGAAACGTCAATGACCAAAATAAGTACCAAAAAGGCTGTCAGTTTCATAACTCGTAATAATTTTGTCCAACCTGCTCTTGCCAGATGGTCCGTTAATCGTTTTTTTTTCATAGTTTTGAAAAGATTTATAGTTTTTAAATCAATGAATTAAGGTGATATTTCGTTTGGTGCGGGTATCACCTTTTTTAGTCTTTAATGTTTCTCATTTATTGAGAGTTAGTTTGATCGTTTTATTGTTTATTTCATAGTTAATTGGGATTGTGAGGTTAATAAATTCAAGGACTCTGTATATATTTAAATTATTAATAGTGCCGGTATAATGAATGTTTTCAAAGGTGGCTCTGTTATAGTCGAAGTTTACTGCATAGTATCTTTCCAGTTTCAAGATCAAATCGTTAAAGGATTCATTTTCGAAAACCAGAATGCCCTGTTTCCATAAAATATCATTTTGAACAATGGCTTCAGTTTTGTTCAAGGTTTGGGTTTCTGCATCATAAGATACTTTCTCCCCAGGTCGAATATCAATAACTTTATCACTTTTAAATAAAGTCATTTCTATTTTGCCTGAAAGTAGGGATGCTTCTGTAATCTTTGATCCAGAATAATGGGATACATTGAACTTCGTGCCGAGTACTTTAATTTTTGTATCACCGGTTTCAATTACAAATGGATAATCTGGAGAATGATTTACTTCAAAATAGGCCTCCCCGTTTAAACTAACTTTTCGTTCGTTTTTGTCAGGACAATATTTTATAATTGACCCTGCATTAAGCCAAACCAAACTTCCATCAGGAAGAGAAACCTTGCTTCGTTGTCCAGCCTCAGTTGAAACCTCCACCCAATTGTTTTTATAAAAAAGATTTGTTTCTGATGCGATATAAATGGATAAACCCCCAATAGAAATAACAAATACCAATACTGCTGCAACTCTTAACAAATAGTAAATTAGTGATCTTCCGTGGCCGTCTGCTTCAGTTGATTTTACTCGCGTCAAGAGTCTTTCTCTGGCAATATTCAGTCTATCAGATGATCTTTCTTCAACAGAAAGTTCCCAGAATGCTTCTAAGTTGTTTAAAAACGATACATTTAAAGGAGATTTTTTCTCCCACCAGGATATTGTATCTACTTCATCCTTGTTAGCTACTTTTAGTAATATGCGGGCTATTATTAAAGGAATGTCTCTCATTCTAAATAATACATTTTAATGTCATTTGGTATAAGGACAAATCTTTTTGTGAATTTCCCCAAAAGAAATTGAATTATTTTGTGAAATTTTGAATAAAAACGTCTAATCAGGTTTTCGGGACTAAAAGAAGAGTAGAAAAGTCATTAATCCATGAGAATTTTTAGGATTAGTAAGATCAATATTTAGTTGCTCCGCAATTTTCTTTATCGCTATAGCAACTTGGTTATCGACTGTTTTTGCAGAAATATTGAGAACCTGAGCAACTTCATTACGATTAAGTCCATCTTCGCGAATTAATTTAAAAATGATTTTGCATTTAGAGGGTAGTTGCAGCACTGCTTCATTTAATGCGCCAAACATTTCATGTTCGATAAGATCACTTTCTGCTGATGGGTTATAATCAGCTAGCTGGATATAGGAGTTCTCCAGAATATCAAAGTGAAATTTCCGTTCTTTTTTTAGAACATTTATCGACTTATTTCTTACAGATATGTACAAATATGTTTCAATATTATTTATTGCGTCCAAAGTTTTACTGTTCTCCCAAAGTTTCAGAAAAACATCAAGGACAATTTCTTCGGCTAATAAATCTGATTTTACAATGGTCGTTGCAAATTGGTTTAACCTGATAAAGTAATAATCAAAAAAATCAGTAAACGATTCTTGAGATAATTCTTCTTTAAACCGGATAAATTTATATTTTCCTTTTTTCTCCAAGTTTACAGGTTTTGCTGAAAATGATGGATGCAATTTTAAGAATTAATAACGGATTTTTAACATCCTTAATTGCAATAGTAGAGGATCGGTTAATTTTGACAATCAAATTATTTAAAGCATGCTTTTCTATGCTCCGATTATAGCTGACAATATTTCATTAAGGATATTCAAAGTTATTAAATGATTTTCTTACAGAAGCATCTTTTCACCGGGAATCGAACATATTCCATATGTGGCTGATATTCAATATCATAAAAATACTTAATCAAAAGAGTCTCAATTTAGCTCCTCGTTCTGATTATCAATATATTACAATGCAAATGTACGCAAATTTTATTGATTTATTATTACAAGTATATATCTGCAATGAGTATTTAATACAAAAATCCAAATAACCAGATTGGAACCTTGTTTTCTCCTCCGGTTTCTATATCATCTGCAGCAATCAGATATTTATCGAGATGCTTTACCTTAAATGAACTTTTGCCTTTACCTCCAACCTCGATAGTCAATCCATCAATGACAAAGTCACCTTCTGTAGGAGAACTCACTTTTAATCCGGCATTGAATAATTGATTTAAAACAAATGTTTCCTTTATGTTCCCGATATCAGGCTTTTCTTTTAACGCAAAGGCAAGGTTGGTATTTTCCAGAAATATTTTGTCCGATTTTTGTAACGTTGAAACACCTTTCCCTTCTATACTTAGAGTATTTAGCAATCGTGCGTCTTGTAATTGATAGATATATTGATAGACACTATCACGACTCAAATCAAGTTTTCTGGAAAGTGCGGCAATGTTCGGTTTGAAGGGAACCGATTCTGCGATTACACCTAATAATTTTTTAACCTTGGTCGCAGTACCTGAATTATATGAAACGATGTAAGCAAGATCAGTATCTACAATTGTATTAATTATTTGGTTTAATTTCATCAGATAGGTATCTTCTCCTTCAACAATAATTGGTAGATAGCCTACTTCTAAATATTTGCGGAATGCCGGTAGCGGACGAAATCCTTCAGTGATCATCCGGCTCAGACTTCGATGATTATTGTTGATATCATCCATTTTAAATGCATCAAAACTTACCCCATTGGTAAATATTAAATATTCCCGAAAAGAGAGACCTGCAAGTATATAACTTACAACTCTCCTACTTAAGTCGGCCTCCCCACGGTAAATATCTAAAGCTGAGGAGGCTGAAAAAATAACCTGCATTTCCGGTAATCCATCATTGATGTTCTTCAATTCAACTGACCAATTGGGATATTTATGAACTTCATCGATAAATAGTATTTTTCCACCTTGCTTATACCAATCATTTGCTGTTTCTAATAAGATGTGATTATAAAACCAGATATGATCAGCGGTGATGTACAGTGCATTAGAAGGTAACTCCATGTCATACTTTAAATGCTGCAGCATTAGAGTAGTTTTTCCTGCACCTCATGGCCCTTTAATTCCAATCATTCGCTGTTCCCAGTTAATCCGGTTATGCAAATATCTTCGGAAGTCATTCTTTACAGGTCACAAAAGATTTTCTTGAAACTCAAATAAAATATCCATTTTATGTCGATTTAATACGACAACAATGTTGATTCCATTCGACAGAATGGTTAATTAATTTATTCGGTAACCCAACCTCTGGAAAGTGAGAAAGAATAATTGTAAATTCGAACTATTCGAAGTTAAGGAAGCGATCACTACTGATTTTTAAAAAGTTGCAGAATAGGATTATATTTCATTCTTTTGATCGGTTTATCTTCAACATTAGTTACAGAATGAAACAGGGTGTGTCAAACGAGGAATTCTTCATTTTACAAAGGATGATAGAAGGTGATGAAAATGCCTTCAAATATTTCTTTGACGCATATTATGATAATCTTTGCAACTTCGTCAACAGTTATTTGCGCGATGAAACACTTTCGGAAGACGTGGTTCAAAGCATTTTTATTTATTTATGGGAGAAAAAAGATTCCCTTTCGTCCAATTGTTCTATAAAGTCATACCTATACACAGCTTCAAAAAATAAAAGTCTAAATCAACTCCGAAACATTAAAAACAAAAACAAAATTATAGGTGAACTTTTAACTCAACCTGAATTGATTTCTGATGAAAGGGCTGACCGATTCCTGGAATTTGAAGAATTAAAAACGATTATTTCCAATGCGATTGATGGACTGCCAACGCAATGCAAAACTATCTATCAGTTAAGCAGGGATGAAGGGTTGACAAACAAAGAGATTGCAGAAAAACTGGGCATTACGGTTAAAACAGTCGAGAACCAGATGACCATTGCCATCCGAAAAATAAAATTTTTTTTACAGCCATATCACGACCAAATATTCATTTTTTTCATTGTTGCAAATTTCTTTTGATTCGTTTTGGGGGTTAATAGTGGTTTAAGTGCTGTAGTAACAAATAGCAACTTATCAGCATTATGGAAAATCAAGTTCCCATACACAATATCATCCAGAATATCGCATCAAATGGGGTGGAATATGCAAAGGAAATCCGGGAATGGTTGGATGATTCCAATGAAAATAAAAAAGTTTATCAGGATCTTCTTGAAATTTGGCACGTAACAGGTAGCTTTCCTGAACAATTCTCACCCAACAGGCCGAAAGCATGGTTGAAAGTGCAACAACACATTCATTCCCCTAAAAGGAAATACTTTTTATACCGTAGGATTGGGCAAATTGCTGCTGCAATCATTGTTGTTTTTCTAAGTGTATGGACAGGGACCGAACTCAACATCTGGAAACAAAAAAACCAGTATACAGAGGTTTTTTCACCAGCAGGACAGAAAACCAGAATTATCTTACCCGATAGTTCAATAGTGCTATTGAACGGTAATTCACAAATCAGGTACAGCCGGAATTTCAATGATGGGAACCGAAATGTCGAATTGATGGGAGAAGGTTTTTTTGATGTACGGAAGGATTTATCCAGGCAGTTTATTGTAAGGACTTCTGAACTTGATGTCAAAGTCTTTGGAACATCTTTTAATGTAAAAGCATATGAAAATGACCAAAACGTAGAGGTAGGACTTAAAAACGGAAAGATCGGGATTGATCGTAATGAAAAGGCAATAGCACAACTAACCCCTGGACAGGTGGCAACTTTTGATAAAAAAGAACAGAAATTAGATATCGGGGAAATGGATATTAATTTAGTTTCCGCCTGGACAAGAGAAGAAATGGTATTTGAAGAAGATTCTCTTGAAGAAATCATCAAGTACCTGGAACGTTGGTATGGTGTTAATATTCAGGTTGCACCGGAATTGCTAAATGGGGAACTACTTACATTTAAGGTAAAAACAGAATCCCTGAGTGAACTTTTAAAGCTGATTAATATACTCAAGCCAATAAAATATCATATTGACGGGAAACAAGTAATTATTACTAAACCATAACACATTCTGCCGATGAAGAAAGACAACTAATCTTATTTAAACTAAAAACAAAAAGGCTTGCCATAAAGGCAAACCTTTCTTAATCAAAAAATTATTAACTCAGCTTGGTGAAAAGGTTACCGACATAACCTCAATCCAATGAAGGCTGAATAAACATTACAAAACTATGAAAAAAAAATGTAGTTCGGGTGGTTTTTCGGATTATCGAAGCATCCGAAGAAAATTTATTTTGAGGATGAAACTAATTGTAATACTGATTTGTATCATAGGGCTAACAGGGAGCTATGCTTCTGTTTACAGCCAGCAGACAAAACTGGACCTAAACGTGCAAAAAACGACAGTGAAGGATGTTCTAAAACTGATTGAAGACCAATCGGAATTTTCCTTCATGTACAATGCCAGTAAAATTGATGTTTATCGGGAAATCGATCTTAATGTTGAGAAAAGTACTGTTGAAGACATTTTAAAGAAGATTTTTGCCGGAGAAGCTGTATCCTACAGGATTATAAACCGAAATATCATTATTTCATCAAATTCAGAAGTAAATGAATCTGCGGAACAGCAAAAATCGGTTTCTGGTAAAGTAACCGACTCTTCAGGAGGAGCTTTGCCTGGAGTTTCAGTAGTGGTAAAAGGCACCACCACTGGCACCATTACCGATGCCAACGGAAATTATTCAATCTCCAATGTTCCTGCGAATGCAAGCTTGCAGTTTTCGTTTGTGGGGATGAAAACGAAGGAGATACCCGTTGATAACAAAACTTCTATTAACGTTCAACTCGAAGATGAAGCCATTGGAATTGAAGAAGTGGTAGCTATAGGCTATGGAACCCAAAAGAAGATTGACCTTACAGGTTCAATTAGTTCAATTAAGAGTGAAGATCTTAGCAAAACACCCTCGTCAAGTATAAACCAGGTATTAAAAGGTAAAGCAGCTGGTGTAATGATTTCACAAACGAGCGGCCAACCAGGTGGCGACTTCTCAGTTCGCATTCGGGGAACTGCATCTTTAAATGCAGGAAATGATCCATTGTATGTAATTGACGGATTACCAATTGATAATAGTGGTATTATGCCCGGACCTTCTGGCAGCAGGGGTGTACCTTCAAGAAACCCGCTAAACTCAATATCTCCTTCAGATATTGAATCCATAGAAATATTAAAGGATGCATCTTCTACTGCAATTTTTGGATCAAGAGCTGCTAACGGTGTAATTATTATAACCACAAAAAGAGGGAAAGAAGGTAAATTAAAAGTCAACTATTCTGGTAGCATTGGAATTCAGAATGTTATAAAGACTCCTGAAGTATTAGATGGTACCCGGTATGCTAATACAGTAAATGAAATTTCTGTGCTTCGTGGAAATGGTATTGTGTATGACCAAAATGCAATGAATGCAATTCCGAATAACGGGAAAGGAACAGATTGGTACCAAAAAGTACTCAATAACAATGCCTTAACAAAAAACAATACGGTTACTTTATCCGGTGGTAACTCTTCTGACCTTTACCTCATTTCATTCAATGCTTTTAATCAGGATGGAATCGTCCATTCAAGTGGAATTAAAAGGTACACGGCTAGAGTAAACCTTACTCATAAAAAAGAGAAATTCGATTTTGATTTTAACCTGAATACTTCACTTACTCTTGATGATTTTGTTCCTTTTGCAACAGGAAATAATGAATCTGCCGGAGTTCTTCAAAATGCAATGGTTTTTACGCCCATGGTCGATGTTTACGATAATAGTGGACAGTATTCCAAACATACAACTGCTTTTATGGCCGAAAATCCTATTGCATTGATGAATGATTATCTTGACGATGGAGAAACAAACAGAACCCTTGGTTCATTTAAGGCAAATTATGAGTTACTTAAAGGTCTGAAAGTTGGGGTTAACATGGGTTTTGACCGCCAATTTGCACGTAGATCTCAATATGTTCCTCTTTCAATACGCGAAGGAAAAAATTTGAATGGGGCTGCTTATATTCATACGAATGAACGAAACACATACAATATCGAACCAAATATTAACTATCAGACAATTATTAATGATATCCATAAGATTCAGATTATGGCTGGTGGTACATACGAGACTTTTATAAATACCATATTAGGCTTAGGTTCATCCGATTTTCCTAGTCAAACCGTTACTTATAATAACCTTGGTTCAGGTACAACTAAGCAGATAACTGAATCCTATAAATCAAAAAACCAACTTCTATCCTATTACGGCCGTGCATTTTATAGCTATAAAGATAGGTACCTTGTAAACGTAACTTTTAGGGCTGACGGTTCTTCCCGTTTTGGGGAATCAAATAAATTCGGATACTTTCCTGCCGCATCTATTGCATGGAAGCTTAATGAAGAGAATTTCATAAAGGATCTTGGTCTTTTCAGTAACTTAAAATTAAGAGCCGGATACGGAGTGACAGGGAATCAGGAAATTGGTAATTACAGCTCTTTACAGTTCTATCAAATTGTTACCGCTGCAATTGGAGATGTCAACTATAAAGGTGTATCTCCTCAAGGTTCTCCCGGAAACCCAAATCTAAAATGGGAAAAAACCGGGCAGTTGGATGTTGGTCTGGATATTGGATTATTTAACAACAGGGTTACCTCCAGTATTGATTATTACAAAAGGAACACAAAAGATTTGCTTTTCTCATTACCCTTGGCAAAAGAGAATGGGTATTCATCCATATTAAGCAATGTGGGAGAAATAAGTAATGAAGGGATTGAGTTTGAATTGTCAACTGTGAATTTATCCGGACCATTGCAATGGGAAACAATGTTCAATATTGCTTATAATAAAAATAAAGTTGTAAGTCTTAATGAAGGATTCACTGAGCAAATTTATAATAACGTATTTTATGGAGGAGGATCCAACTTCAACCTGCAGATCCTTCGTCCCGGAGAATCCGTTGGTGCAATATACGGATATGTTTTTGATGGAATCTGGCAAAGCAATGAAGCGACACAAGCCGCTATCTATGGTGCAATACCAGGGGATCCTAAATACAGGGATTTAAATGGCGATAAGAAGATCACCGTTGACGACCAAAAAGTGATTGGAAGTCCTGACCCAAAAGTAATTCTTGGGTTGACCAATAACTTTAAATACAAGAACTTCGATCTTTCTATTTTTATACATGGGAACCTTGGAGTTAACAAATATAATGGAACGCGGTTTCAGCAATTAAACCCCAACTTTTTGGGAGATAACTGGTCGCCCGAAATTCTCAATCGATGGACACCTACGAATCCATCAAATACAATTGATTCAAAGAGAACAGTTCAACCGGATTATGTCCATGCGGCAAATACATTCTACCTGGAAAATGCCTCTTTTATTCGTCTCAAAAACATTACGCTTGGATATAATTTGCCGGCAGACAGACTTATAAGAGGGCTGAGTACATTAAGATTATATTGCGATATTCAAAATGTATTCACAATTACTGGATACAAAGGTGTGGATCCTGAAATATCCAGTGCAGTTGACAGAGACCCGTACCCGCTATCACGGAATTTTACTTTTGGAATCGAATTAGGCTTTTAACCTGAAAAATTAACATTATGAATAACCATTTAATACATAAAATAGCAATATACTTTTTGGCTACTATTCTGATTTTTAGTAGTTGTAAAAATACCCTTAGGGAAGAAGTTTATTCATCACTTACAACAAATTCCTATTTTAAATCAGAACAAGACTTTACTCTTGCACTTTATGGCGCATATAAAGGGCTGGCGCCTGAATGGGGTTATTACCATAAGTATTATCATTGCATAAACGATTCTCCAACAGATATGTTACTGGTTGATCAAGCCTGGGCTCAGGGTGAATATGGGGTTCTTAAAGATTTCACATGGGATGCTTCAACAGGTCTTTTTGGTGGATTTATATATGATGCCATTTATATTGCTATTAGCAGGGCTAATCTAGTCATCGATGAAACAAGTAAAACCTCCGTTTTAACTGATGCTGTCAAAAAGAGAATAATAGCAGAAAGTAAGTTCATCAGGGCATTATGCTACTATGATGGTTCCGGTTGGTTTGGCGGGCTCCCAATAGTAACCGATTCTGCCATCGATCCGCTATCAAAACCTAGCAGAGCTTCAATTGAAGAAGTGAATACCCTGATCGAAAAAGATCTGACTGAAGCACTAGGTGATTTACCTGTCAGTGTGCCTAAAGCTGAATGGGGAAGAGCTACACAAGGAGCTGCGCAAGCCTTGCTGTGCAAGCTTTATATGCGCACTAAGGATTTTGCAAAAGCGAAAGATATGGCCGCAAACGTTATTAGTGGCCCCTATACATTGCAGGCTACATATGGAGATGTATTTTCTTTGAGTAATGAAGAAAATAACGAAATCATTTTCGCTATTAATAATATCACTCCGAATCCACAAGGTAATGGAAGTCTGTTTAACGCTCATGCCTTGCCCAGCGATTTTAAACCAATAAGTAGCTTAGACTCATGGTCAGGATTTAGAGCAACAATGACTTTGTATAATTATTTTGAGCTGGGTGACCATCGGAGAGATTATTTAATTTTCGATTATCCGACCAGATCAGGAGAAATTGGACACTCCGTAAATCCAATTGTGGTCAAATTTCCAATTGATCCAACTCAGGCAGGGCATCAGGGTACGAATGATGAGCTTGTACTCAGACTTGCCGATATCATTTTATGCAAGGCCGAAGCAGTTAATGAAGTATCCGGTCCAACTCAGGAAGCTTTTGATCTGATTAATGTGATAAGGGCAAGAGCATTTGGAAATACCACCCATAAATTATCTACGTCAGATTTACCAACCAAAGATGCTTTCCGGAGTTATTTGCTTACAGAACGTGCGCGTGAATTATATCATGAAGGAAAACGAAGAGAGGATCTGATACGGTTTGGGAAATATATTCAATTCGCTAAAGACAGAGGGGCAACTAGTGCCGATGATCATCAGTTGCTCTTTCCAATTCCCAAGCCTTCACTTGATGCAAATACTGCTTTGGTGCAAAACCCAGGGTATTAATCAAAATATTAGTAAAAGGTCTTTGTGTTTTATACAACTTAAGACCATAGGTATTATAATGGATGATTTGGCTACCTTTAAAGTAGCCGAACCATCCGCTATAACTTACAAATTCATTTCTAAAAGCAAGAAATGAGTTAAAAGACATTGGTTAACTACTGCGATAAGATTGTCCTTAAATCTGGTGGAATTAGTATAATCTAACTTAATCCAATATCATCTGAAAAAAATGTCTGGAAAATATAAATTTACAGGTAGATGGTTATTTTCATTTATTTGTTTTTGCTTATCCATTTCTGCAGCTAAAGCTACAGTCCCGGATGCACCTTCGAATTGTCGTATTCAGGATTATTATTCACAGCTGGGTATCGATACCAAATCACCAAGGTTTAGTTGGATCATAAACGATGTCGACAGAGGAGAAGTACAGTCAGCTTATGAAATTATTGTTGCTTCTATGGAGGCGAATATTGATGTTAATATTGGCGATCAATGGAGTAGTGGCAAAATCATTTCCGCTGCGCAATATGATATTCGGTTTGAAGGCATGTCTTTAAAAAGCTGTACAAAATATTGGTGGAAAATACGCGCATGGGACAAAGACGGAAACGTTTCGCCATGGAGCTCCAAAAACAGTTTTGTTACAGGTTTTCTAAATTCGGGTGACTGGGATTCTAAAGTATGCTGGATTTCTGCATCACAGCAACGTGTTGGTTTGGCTCGTGCAAACTGGATTTGGGACAATATTGATTCAAACTCAACACTTTGCAAGTTTCGCTCGCTAGTTCAAATTCCTGAAGGGAAGTCGGTTGTGAGCGCAAAAGCGAGCATAACAGCCGATAGCAGTTTCACTTTTTATATAAACGATAAACTTGCTGCTCAGAGTAACGATTGGACTACAGTAACTGACATCGACTTAGTTCCCTTTCTGCACAGTGGTTCAAATTCACTTTTTATTCAGGCCAGAAAAAGTGTTCTTAAAAAGGGAAGCGTGATTGCCCGCATTGAAGTAAGGCTTAACGATGGTGAACTCATCTTACTGGTAACCGACAATACTTCGTGGGAGGCATCAACAGAAACCAACAATTGGAAACCAGCCTGTATTGTTGCAGGGTTGGGTAATGAACCTTGGTTTCTGAAACTATTTAAAACCGCTACTGTAAACGATCATTCTCCATTATTCCGCAAAGTGTTTAATATTAATAACAGGGTAAAGGAAGCGTATCTTTTCATTTCGGGATTGGGTGTATTTGATGCAACACTGAACGGGAAAAAGATTGGTAACCAGATAACTCCGCCAGCATGGACTGATTACGATAAATCAGCAAATTACCTGACGTTCGATGTTGCCAATTTGCTGCAAACAGGCGATAATACCCTCGGGGTAATGCTCGGAAACGGATGGTTCGATTATCAAACAGAAACACGTATTGAACGAAAAGGCCTGGGCGAAACTCCCCCCCGGATTCGTCACTATGGAATTATGAGGCTTTTTTCGCAGTTGAATATTCAATTTGAGGATGGATCTACCATGGTGGTAGTTTCTGATCCTTCATGGAAAACATCTGAAAGCCCTTTCACATTAACACATGTTTTTGGTTCGGAACAATATGATGCAAGACTGGAGCAGGTGGGTTGGAATACTAGTACGTTCTCTGATAACAATTGGAAACCTGCTGAAATAATTGAAGCGCCGTTAGGTCTTTTAGAGTCGCAAAAAGTGCCGCCAGTAATAGAACGACAAGTGTATAATACTATAAAAAGAACAAGTCCTGACTATGATGTGCAGGTATTTGACCTGGGACAGAATATGAATGGACAGTTTGAGATAAAGGTTAGCGGACCTGCCGGTCGCGTTTTGAAAATAACTCCGGGAGAAGTATTGGATAAAGGCAGGGTTCGGCCAACAGCCGATAATTATACGACTTACTCTACCTATACATTAAAAGGTAAAGGACTGGAAACATGGCGTCTGACATTTTCAACCGTTGGATTTCGTTACATTGAAATAAATGGAATAACAGCTGACTGCACAAAAACCGACGTGCCTTATATTCATGACGTAAAAGGGTATTTTACGTATTCTGCAGCTAATGATGCCGGTACATTTTCCACTTCCGACCAGCGGTATAATCAAATTTACGACCTTGCACTTAAAACACTTCAAAGCAATCAGGTGACTATTCATACCGATTGCCCTACCTACGAGAAACTAGGCTGGCAAGAGGTTGTGGCCAGTTTGGCGCCCTCGTATGCCTATCTGTTTAATATGCAGCCTTTATGGATTGGCCTGACTCAAAATCTATCTGAAGCTCAGCGCCCGAACGGACTTATTCCCAATATCGTACCCGATTACACCCATGGACGAGGAGATTTTGATGATTCTCCTGCTTGGGGAACAAGCATGTTTGCCATGCCATGGCAGTATTATTGGACGTATGGCGACAAAAAGATTTTGGAAGATAATTACCAGAATATGAAAAACTATCTGGTATATCTAAAAACCAAAGAAGATACACGGGGAGTAATAGCTTATGGGCTGGGAGACTGGATGTCTCCTGCTGGTAGTCAGGCCGCAAATGTTGAAGGTGCTATTTATGTGTGGGACGTAAAGATTATGAGAGACATTGCAACAGTTTTAAACCGTACTGATGATGCTTCATTCTTTTCAAAAGAATTTATCCGGTTAAATAATGCTTACAACAATGCCTTTTTTGATTCCGGTAAAGGATGCTACCTTCCTGAGGTACAAGTCAACCAGACGATGCCACTTGCTCTGGGATTAGTTCCTTATGGAAAGGAACAATTCGTTTTCAATGCTTTATTAGAGATAATCGCAAACCCTAAAGGGACAGTGGGTGAAAACGGAACTTTTGGTCCGGTTCTTCCCAACCACGCAAGTGTGGGAGATATTGGTGTAACTTATCTCTGGCGTGTACTTGGTGATCTGCAAAAGTCTGCTCTTGTGGATACTATGATTATGCAAACTGATGTTCCGGGTTATTATAATTTTATTAAACTTGGCCTCACCACTATTCCGGAAAACTGGAGGACAGACCGGTCGCGTTCAATGAACCATGATATGTACGCCGGAATATTGGAGTGGTTTTATCGCTCGGTGTCAGGCATTTCAAATACCGAGGCAGGTTATGGCAAATTCCGGATTAAACCTGCTTTTGGGTTGAACTTAGCTGATGTGAAATGCACGTATCAATCTGTCCGGGGGACCATCTCATCTTCATGGATAAAGAAAGGGAACAAGATTACTTTAAAGGTCGGAATTCCGACAAATACAATTGCCGAGGTCTTCGTGCCTGCAAGAAATGCCAGTTCAGTATCAGAAAATAATAAAACGCTGTCCAAAGTAGCCGGAGTCAAATTTTTACGAATGGAAAATGGGAATGCAGTTTATCTTTTAGGGTCAGGAAACTATGTTCTTACATCAAATCTTATAAATTAAATCTAAATCTGTATGAGGTTCCATCTGACTATACATTAAACGGTCAAATTTGATTTACCAAATCGCCGGCTGAGAATTGCCCAATGCTGTCGCCCGCAAACCAGGTTCCGCTGCCTTTTAAAATGAGAGTCAGTTCTAACTCTTCATGATAATGCCATGTACTGTAAAAATTTGGCCGTATATCTTTCCTGATCTGAAACGATTGGCTGACTTTCGACTCTATTTTAAGGAGTAAAGGTTGCATACTAATAGCTATAGTACTAAATGAAAGCAATATAATATAATAAACACGAAATGAAAGATAATAATGTATTAGTATTAAATAATGGTGTCCAAACAAGCAACTCTTTACTTTAATATGTTTGATTCGAAAAAAGTAGTTAATCAATCGCTAACAAATCACTATGAACATTACAGCAGGACTCTTAATCGTAACAATAGCGGGACTCTTACAGGGTTCGTTCTTCTTACCAATGACCTATACAAAGAAATGGGACTGGGCGCATAAATGGTTCGCCTTCTCCTTGCTTGCCATGCTGGTTTTAAATTGGATCATCGCATTTGGCAGTATCAGCAATCTTTCAGGCATTATCTTACAAATCCCATCGTCATTATTGTTTGTGGTCATGCTTTTTGGTCTCGGTTGGGGAATCGGGGCAATCCTTTTTGGAAAAGGTATGGACATACTCGGAATGGCTTTGGGCTATCCAATTATCATGGGGATCAATGCTGCCGCAGGAACAATCATCCCCGCCTTGATTTTTTCTCCTGGCATCTTCTTTCAGACCAGGGGCAAGCTCATCATTGCCGGAGCCATCCTTACAGTTGCAGGAATTATTCTTTGCGCGAAGGCTTCGTCAATAAAAGCCCCATCCGAATCAACAACAAATTCAAAACAGTTAGGGAAAGGTCTTATCATAGCTGTAATTGCAGGTTTTACTTCCTGTTTACCAAACCTGGGGGCTGCTTTCAGTGGACAAATTACTTCAATTGCCTTAAATTCAGGAGTGAACAGTATTCTTGCGGGCAATGTGGTTTGGTCCTTATTTTTCAGCAGCGGGGCCATTATTAATGCAGGCTATTGTTTGTTCCTGATCAACAGAACTAAAAGTATAAAAAGCTTCTTTAACGAACACAAAGCGATAAACTGGATTTTAATGCTGGCGATGTCAGTGATGTGGATTGGTAGTTTTTACTTTTATGGTATTGGTTGTTCGATGCTGGGCGATTATGGACTAATAATTGGCTGGCCTTTGCTCATTACCTTGTCCATTGTCGTTGGAAATCTCTGGGGATTATACCGGGGCGAATGGAAAGAAGCTTCGGCAAAATCAAAGAGAATTTTAAATATAGGATTGCTCATCTTAATAGGTTCCATTGTGCTGACTGCCATGAGCAACAAGTTTTAATGTTCCCCGATTAATTAATAAAGTTATGAGATTAAAAACAAGATATACAAAACCTTCTGGAATATTAATTTCCTTGTGCCTTTTGGCTGGAACTGCTTCTGGTAAGACAGAATCATTTCAGGATAGAGTTGCGGCCAGTTTGACCCCTCGTCCAATAAACGTGAATACTTTAAAGGAATTGAAGATTGACCTTAACGGAACATGGAAATTTAATCCAGCGCCACAGGCAGGATTTCAGACCGTAAAGAAAGTCCCGGCGAACTGGAGCAATATTGCTGTTCCCGGTGAATGGACCATGCAGGGATTTTCAGTAAAGTCCAACACCCGTGCAGCTTATATGAAATCATTCGCAATTCCTTCGGAATGGAAAGATTGCGACATTAAATTGCGATGCGATGCAGTGTTCAGCGATGCAGTCATCTCGATAAACGGGAAAAATGCAGGTATGCATCAGGGAGGCCTGAATGCTTTTGAGATGGATGTCACCAATCTGATTAAACAGGGTACAGAAAACATCATTTCCATGGGGATTATGAGCGAATCGCTGGCCGACAGCCTGATGAGCGGCAGCCAATATGCCGCCCACCAACTTGGAGGTATTCTTCGCAAAGTTTACCTGATTGCGGTACCCAAAGTTCATATCTCATCGCTCCATTTAGCCACAAATTGGGAAAGCAAAAGCGATGTAGCAATGCTAACTGCTGACTATGAAATCGAAAATCAATCGGGAAAAGAGATCGCCAAATCAAATATTCAATTTGAGCTTTTCAATTCATTGGGAGGTAAGATTGAAATGATTGAGGTGAAAGAAAATTCAGCGAACGGAACTGAATCACACAGGAAAGTGTTTAACGTCTCAAAACCGAAGAAGTGGGATAGCGAACATCCGTATTTATATACTTTGAAAATCACTTACAGCGCGAACAATCAATCGGAACAAATCAAACAGCTTATCGGGTTCCGCAAGATTGAGGTTATTGGGAACCAATTGTTTGTGAACGAAAAACCAGTTAAGCTCCGGGGAGTAAACCATCACGACGTTCATCCATTGCTAGGGCGGGCACTGAACCAGGAACTTTGGGAAAAAGATGTACGGCTTTACCGGGCTGCCAATATAAATTACATACGCACCTCGCATTATCCACCTTCCGAAGAATTTGTGCAATTGTGCGACGAACTGGGTATGTATGTTGAAGTTGAAAACCCGATCGCATGGGTTGGTCAAGGAGCCAATAGTAAATGGGAAAAGGAGGATCCGCATCAGGCCAAATTCCTTCCGCTGATTGAGCAGATAACCCAACAAACCGTTGAATACCTTCGCAATCATCCTAGTGTAATTATTTGGTCAATGGCCAATGAATCGTCCTGGGGGCCTAACTGGAAAGCCAATTTTGAATTTCTGAAAACCCTCGACTCATCGCGCCCTTCTACTTTTCATGATCAGGCTTACGGAGAAAACAATAGTCACGGAAGTACCGACATGCCCATCGCAAATATTCATTATCCAGGACCCGCCGGTCCTGAAGTAGCCGCAAATTTTCCACGCCCTTTGCTGTTTGGCGAATATTGTCACCTGAACACCTACAACCGGCAGGAAATAGTGACAGATCCCGGCGTTCGCGATGCCTGGGGAATAGGACTGGAACCTATGTGGAACAACATGTATTACAGTCGCGGCTGTCTGGGCGGGGCCATTTGGTCAGGCATCGACGATGTGTTCTATTTGCCGGAAGGCAAGGCTGTTGGCTATGGAGAATGGGGACCTATTGACGGATGGCGCCGCGAAAAACCGGAATATTACCACATTAAAAAATCCTATTCTCCCGTAAAAGTTTATACCAGTGAAATCAAATTTCCAATTTCAGGAAACGAAATTCAAATTCAGGCCGAAAACCGGTTCGACTTCAGCAATTTTAAAGAATTGAAAATTGAATGGACACTGGGAAATGAATCCGGTAAGTTAACTGCCGATATTCTTCCCCGTACCTATGGCGTAATTCGAATTAGTCCAGGTCATCAGATAATTGATGGAGAATCGCTCGCATTGAAATTTACCAGTCCATTGGGTTTCGTGATTGATGAATACCGGATTCCTGTGGGTCATCATGAACACGAGACGATCAGCCTGGTTCAGGAAGATGAGCCGCTCATGATTACCAAAACGAAGGATGAAGTCGTGATTAAAGGGAAAACTTTCGCATGGAGTTTCAATGCAACAAACGGAACTATCAGGCAGGCAACAAAAAACGGAAAAGAGATTATGCAAGAAGGCACCGCCCTGATGATGCTCCCTTTAAGCACAGGCCCTTGTTTGACCGAATATAGCCTTGACATTCAACCACTTAACAATACCTGTGCAAACTGGAAAATGAGCGGACTAATAACTGAGGAATCAGAGAAGCAAATCGTTGTTAAAGTAAATGGTTCGTACAATGAAGCCACCGGAACAATAAGCTATACGATTGACAGCAAGGGAAATCTCCAGATCGGATATGAGTTTACATCAGCTATTGACATAAATCCACGGCAATGGGGCCTTGTTTTCACTGTTCCTCGCAATGTTGAAAAACTCAGTTGGAACAGGAAAGGACAATGGAACATTTATCCCGAAAACCATATCGGACGGACAAAAGGTGAAGCTTCCCCCTACCATGTTACACAAAGCCGTAACCTGAAATTTGGTACTGAACCAACCTGGGATTGGCGTTATGACAGTAATGAACTGGGATCAAACGATTTTCGTTCATCAAAAGATTTCATTTATGAAGCTTCTTTGGAATCGAAAGAGGGATACGGAATCCGTGTCAACGGTCAGGGGAAACAGACTTTCCGCTCGTTTGTGAACGGAGAATCCATTCAGTTCCTAGTTGCCGGATTTTCGACTGGTGGCGGAGATTCATTCTTTAGTAGCCATCTTGAAAAATATAGAAAACCGCTTAAAAAAGGAGATTCATTTTCAGGAACTGTTCTGCTGCAATTGTTTGCCAATTGAATGTAAATGAGGACAAATAATCATGAAAAAAATATTCCCGAAAATATTAAATACAAAATGACAGAGAAACAAAAATTTTGGAAGAATGATAAAGAACTTTTTCAATTAATTAAAGAAGAACTTTTTACCGGAGTAATTGGAGACATCATGGACAAAATGGGATTGCAAAAACAGTTTCTTCCGGCTCAGATCAGACCCCTGAGAGAAAACATGTTTATTGTGGGACGTGCCATGACCGTGCTTGAAGCTGATTGTTTCGAAGAACTCTCTCCAGACTCGCAAAATCCTTTGATGAACAAACCTTTCGGCTTAATGCTCGAAGCGCTCGACGACATTAAACCGGATGAAGTTTATATTTGCTCTGGATCGTCACCCAACTATGCCCTTGTTGGTGAGTTGATGATGACTCGGGTAAAAATATGCGGAGGCGCGGGCGCTGTAGTCAATGGTTACACACGCGACACCAATGGTATTTACGAAGTAGGGCTGCCTGTATTTGGCTACGGCCCATACGCCCAGGACCAAGCTCCGCGAGGGAAAGTTATTGATTTCAGGGTTCCTATCGAGATGAACGGAGTCCGCATCAATTCGGGCGACTTGATCATTGGTGATATTGATGGTGTTTGTGTTGTACCTCAGTTGGTTGAGCAAGAAGTTTTTGTTCTGGCTATCGAAAAGGCCAGAGGCGAACGAATGGTTTTAAAAGCCATTCAGGAAGGAATGAGTGCTGTTGATGCCTGGAATAAATACGGAATCATGTAGAAAAAAGCAAAAGTAAAGAGGAGAAAAACACATGAAAATTACAGATGTAAAAGTATGGTTGGTTGAAGGAGTGAAATACAACTGGACCATGTTAAAAATATATACCGACGAAGGTCATACAGGAGTAGGTGAAGCAACCAACTGGCCTGGAAGTCAGATTGTGGAAACAGCAGCCAAGGAAGCTGGACAACGTATCATTGGACTCGATCCGATGCAAACCGATTTTATCTGGACCAAGCTTTACCGCGATTTGAACTGGGTTGGTCCATTTGGCGCCAGCATGTGCGCCATATCAGGCATTGACATGGCTTTGCTCGATTTGAAAGCAAAAGTTCTAGGGGTTCCGATGTACGAATTATTGGGTGGCTCTTTCCGGACAAAAATCCGCTTGTATGCCAACTACTGGTTTACTGGAGGCGGTCACAATGCACAGGATTATGCCGACCAGGCGCGCAAAGTAATGGCAGACGGCTTCATGGGAGTAAAATTTGACCCGTTTGCCCACGTAAATTATCTCTATGGCGAAGACCTGAATACCGATCTTGGGTTATCACATGAACAGCAAAACAGGGCTTTCGAGGTCAGCAAAGCAGTACGGGAAGCCATTGGCCCGGATGCCGACCTGATGATTGAAACTCATGCGATGCTGAATTTCAAAACTGCGGTGACCATGGCTGAGCGTTTATCTGAACTGGATATAACTTGGTACGAAGAACCCGCAGGGCCGGAAAGTGCATCAACTTTGCGTACTATGCGCGAACGGATCTCGCCAAAAGTATCCATTTGTGTCGGTGAACGCCATTATACCCGATACGGTATCCGCGATTTACTCGAAAAACAGGTGGTAGATATTATTATGCCTGACATTACTCGCTGTGGAGGACCTTCAGAAATGAAACGTATGGCAACTATGGCCGAAGTTTACAATGTACAACTGGCTCCCCATAATCCCAACGGTCCATTATCAACCCTGGCGAGCGCCCATGTTTGTGCAGCGGTACCAAATTTTTTCCGTCAGGAATTCATGTTTAACGATGTGCCGTGGAGAGACGAGGTAATTGACCACCCGATTGATATTCAAAGCGGGCACCTTATTTTATCCGAACGCCCCGGTCTTGGGGTTGACCTGATTGAACCGGAAATGGAAAAACACTCTGGTATCCGGGTTTCCAGAAATGGATTTTACATTTAATCAAATCTTAAACAACCAAACTATGTTAGAAATAAATCTTCGCAATAAAGTGGCAATTGTCACCGGTGTTTCAAGTGGAATTGGCAAAGGAGTCGCCAAAATGTTGGCACAGGCAGGCTGTATTGTTTCGGGGTGTGGCCGGACAGATAAAAATGATGCCTCGGTGAACGAGTTTTCAGCAACAGCCAAACAGAATGGAGTAGAGTCTCTTTATACTGAAGTTGATGTAACCAAAGATGCTGATCTGGAAAAACTGGTCGAAAACACGGTGAAACGGTTCGGCAAAATAGATATTCTGGTTTCCAATGCCGGAGTTAATGTGTTTAAAGGTGCCGAGAAATGTACCGAAGAAGATTGGATATACAATCACAAGCTCAATTTGTCATCACACTGGATGGTCTGCAAATTGTGCAAACCGCATCTGGATAAATCCGGTAACGGAGTGATTATCATCATGACCTCCAATCATGCATTCAGTTCAATTCCAGGCTGCTTCCCTTACAACGTAACTAAAACTGCTTTGACAGGATTAGTGCGTTCCCTGGCCATGGAATGGGGGCCAAAAATTAGAACCATTGGAATGGCTCCCGGATTTATCGAAACTCCCGGAAACGACAAATGGTTTGCCTCTTTCCCCGATGCTGAAGCTGAACGCCAGTGGACCATCAAGTTGCATCCGGCTGGAAAACTCGGGACGGTTGAAGAAGTTGGGGCTTTTTGCGCCTACTTAGGTTCCGATTATGCCAGATTTATGACCGGAACCACTTATCTCATGGATGGTGGCCGTTCGGCACTGATGCAGGATGAATAGCTTAGAAATTGACATTTCGGACTATGAACACA
Source organism: Aquipluma nitroreducens (assembly GCF_009689585.1). Lineage (GTDB taxonomy): Bacteria > Bacteroidota > Bacteroidia > Bacteroidales > Prolixibacteraceae > Aquipluma > Aquipluma nitroreducens. The sequence goes on from NZ_AP018694.1 coordinate 273,160, forward strand.
TACAAAATCCACCAGGCCTCTTTGCTGATTGACTCGAAAAACCAACTTGGAGAAGGAGTTTTGTGGCATCCGGTAGAAAAAGCCCTGTATTGGGTAGATATTTCTCTGGGAATACTGCATTGCTTTAATCCGAAAACTGAGGAAACAGAAAGCTGGCAGATGGGATACATGATCGGGACTGTAGTTCCTGCCGCATCGGGCGGGCTTGTCGTAGCTCTTGAAAATGGGATATTTCACTTCAATTCCTCAAAAGAATTAATCCGGTTATTCGATTTCCCGGAGTCTCCTGAATCGGGGAACCGGTTCAACGATGGCAAATGCGATCCTTCAGGCCGTCTGTGGGTAGGGACCATGAACAAGTGGGTTCGGTCCCATGCCGGAAGCCTCTATTGTTTTGATGGCAATTCTATTATTACTAAACTTTCAGGCCTGACTATTTCAAACGGAATGGCTTGGTCGGCTGATCAAAGCATATTTTATTTTATTGATACGGTTGATTATGCGGTAGTAGTTTTTGATTTTGACAATCAACTCGGTAGTATTTCAAATAAACGAAAAGTTATTGAAGTGCCTCTTGAAATGGGAGCTCCGGATGGAATGACTATTGACAGGGAAGGTAAGCTCTGGATTGCCCATTGGGGCGGATCGTGCGTGGCCCGGTGGGATCCCGAAAACGGACAATTACTCGAAATCGTTAAAGTGGCCGCACCTCATATTACTTCCTGTACTTTTGGGGGCGAGAACCTACAAACACTCTACATTTCAACTGCCAGAGAAGGACTGACAGAGAAACAACTTAAGAAATTTCCTTTGAGTGGTGGTTTGTTCTATTATTTACCGGAAACAGGAGGAACAAGGGCACACTTTTTTAAATAAGATATTTTGGTTATGAAAGTAATACCATCTGGTGAAATCATGCTGCGTCTAGCTACTCCAGGTTATTTTCGGTATAGTCAGACTTACGGTTATAAAGCTACCTTGGGTGGTGGCGAGACAAACATTGTCGTATTACTTGCCAATTATGGTATTCCTGTTGATTTTGTGACTCGATTTTTAAAAAAAATAGCATTGCTCTAGCCTGTGCTTGCAGATATGCTAGATATTATAGAATAGGTGTTAATCATATCGTTTATGGCGGTCATCGTGTTGGAATTTATTTTATAGAAAGTTGTGCTGTAAGTCGCTTAAATAAATTAGTTTACAGCCGTTAGAATTCAACTGTTTCCGAAATTGTAATAGGTAAGATTGACTTGGACAAAGTCTTTGAAGGTGTAAACTGAGTTCAATGATCAGGAATTACACCTGCTATTTCTCAGAGTTCTTCAAATGTTTATTTCAATGCTATTCAGTATTACTCACCGAGTTCAGAAAGATGCTGAAAGAGCATCATGGCCAGCCATGCAAAAAATGGCTGAAATCCCTATGAAGCCAAAAAAATGCTGGGTATCTCCCTGTGAACACTTCAGAAGCTGCGGGTAAACGGCACACTTCTGTTTTCCAAGATCGGTGGGGTGATGTTTTATGACTACGAGGATATCTGGAAAATGCTGGAACCAACCAAAGAAAAATCCAGGTTTAGTTTCGATCTGAAACGATGAACTACATCAGACAACTGAGAGTATTTATTTCAATCGAAAAGTATACCAGTATTATATCTGTTCCAGCAGTGGAATGCGGAACGGTGCGGGATTGGATTGTTATTTTCGGAGTGAAATAACGCAACTGTCCCGGATTGGTTCTGCGGATACTTATGCCTGTTGCACGTAGGATGTGGCCGATTGAGGGTATATCCGGTTGGGCATTGTATTTAATTTCATATTCTTCTTTTATCCTGCTGCCAATCACCTTTTTGAAACTGTTGCTTTTCATTGCGTTCTCTCCATTTTCTTGGCAGTCTCACTAATTCCTTTTTCATATTCCTCCACTCTTCCGCGAATCTCTCTGATTTTTTTCTTATCCCTGTGGTAATGGAAAATATCCTCAAGCTTTCTTAGATTTCCCGCACTAATTCCATTAGTTGATTTGATATACCGGTACTTTAGGTCGTTATCTGTCATCCGGGAGTTTATTTCAAACTGATGAATATTTCCTATTAATGAGGTCAGCAGCAAAACAGAAATTGAAACTATTGACACTACCACTTTTGAGGAACTCAGGTCAATTACATGGTGATGGCGAACCAGCCTGTTCTTGTCAGCGTTGATGATTATCTGTTTCAACTCTTCCATATGGAACAAAAAATGCTTTTCAGACTCCCTAACTGATTCCGAAATTTGTCCTGTTTTTTGTTCCATGCCCTGCAAGTGAGATGCTATCACTCGGATTAACTACTCCGGCTTGATCGTATCGGATTTTGACTCTGGTTTGGGCATTGTCGGTTCCAGAGCCGGAGGTGTTTCTTTCACCGCAGACTTTTCATCCAGTTTCTTTTCAATGGATTTGAGCAGACTTTTGATATCTTCAAACATCACATTGATCATTGAATTCGTATTTCCCATAGTTTGGAAAAAACGGTGAAATTGACCACCTAATTTCAGTTTAAATTGGCACAGGGTGGTCAGTTTGACCGAATATTACACTTTGACTTTTTTAACTGAAAACTAACTGAAACTCTCATTTTATCCTATTTTACAAAATTAAAAAAATAGGTCTCGATTTCAGTGCTAAAAATACTCTTAAAGAAGCTATTTTGAAAACACCAAATTGAACCGATTCGATTCAATCTGTATTGAGATACAGAAAGTTACATCGATTAGCGAGACCTATAGTCCAATTTTTTGGATTGGTCTCGATTTAGACCTTTTTTTGTTGATTTTTAGTACATTATTTGGATACTTTACAAAAATAAAAAAAAAGTGCTCAAATCATTGATTTTAAGTGCTTTTAGTTTGTTTCGATTTCTCTTACAGTAGTCTCTTTCGACATTTCAAATATTCATTTTTTGCGGTTGTGTGGCAATCTTTGCCAAATGGAAGCCAACCTCTGCCAAAGAAATGTAAAACACAAACCATCAAGGCCGTTCATGTACTTTTGAATTACATTAATTGTGATGTAATAATTAAAATCAAAGTATCATGGACGAAAAATTGAACAACCAGGATGTTCTGCTTGTCAGAGAAAAAGACAGTGATAAATTGAAAGTCGTTTCGGGTATCGAAAAAGAAGGTCAGCCAAAGTCCGTTGAACCTCTAAAGGAAAATGAGACGCAATTTCTGAGAATTGACAAATCCGGCAATGCATTGGATAACTTCATGTCGAATTTTCAGAGGCAATACAAAGACCCAACACATTTCCAGTTCTTTAAAGTACCTATTGAGAAGGTCAGTGAAATTGCCGTAAAACTCCAGGAGGCTTTTAAGAAGCCTGACGAACCTGCCAATAAAGCAACAATTGACACACACAAGGTTGAATCCCCATCGCAGGATAAAAAGCAATCTACTCACACCATTGACGAAAACCGTATCGATTGGTCTCAATTAGAACGTCTTGGTGTTACCCGCGATACCCTTGAACGAACCAAAAGTCTGGAAGCAATGATGAACTGGCAAAAATCACCCGTTCTGATTCCTATTGCAGCCAAATTTGATGACACCACACTTCGAACAGATGCTCGGTTATCCTTTAGGGAAATGCCAGATGGGAAACTGGCTTTGGCTATTCATGCAATTCGCAAAGAACCTGAATTAGACAGGCCATATTTTGGTGTCAGGTTCACCGATGAAGACAAGAAAAATCTGCAAACAACTGGAAATCTTGGGCGGATTGTCAATGCAGAATTCAAGCAAGGAGAAAAAACGCCAGTATTTATTTCGGTAGATAGATTAACCAACGAACTGGTAGCTGTTAGAACCGATAAACTTAGAATTCCTGAATCCATCAAAGGAGTTACTCTCGAAGATACACAGAAGCAACAGCTGGCTGAAGGCAAATCGGTTTATCTGGAAGGAATGACCTCCAAAGGCGGGAAAGAGTTCTCTGCAAACGTACAGGTTAATGCTGATAAGAAAGGAATTGAATTCAGGTTTGATCAACAACCAAATCAATCTCAGCAAAATGATCAGCGACAATTTCAGCAACCAAACGGAGAAGTACGTATTCCCAAAACATTGCTTGGAGTTGAATTATCAGAGATACAGCAAAGTAAACTTCAGGAAGGGCAAACTATATATGTAAGTGGGATGAAAGATAGCCAGGGCCAGGATTTTAATGCTTACGTTAAGGTTGATAACGAAAACTCAAAACTGGCCTTCTTCAAATGGAACCCGGATAAGTCTAATGCTAAAGAAGTCACTCCCGATAATGCAAGTAAAACTCAGGTAGATGTCAATTCAGAAGGTAAAACAAACGAAGCCACCAAAAAACTTGATGAGCCATTGAAAAAGGATCAAACACAACCGACCGAAAAACAGGCTGAAAAACAAGACAAGAAAATGACCGAGGAAAACAAACAAGAATCTGAAAAGCCTGAGAAGGCCAAAGGAAGGAAATTGTAGTTTAAAAGTTATTTCTATTTCCGAAGTAATAAAAGCCCTGAAAGGCCTTAAAAATCAAACAACAGTTGCTGAACCGGCTGCATATTCATTGGGAGTAATTCAACAGAATCGATAACCGGCAACTCTTGTTGTTTGATCTTCGGTTGTTCCTGGTTATGTTTGGGAAGTTGCAGCATCATATAACTATGGTCTTCGGTAATCGGAACGATGTATGGCGCCCCGGTTATCGGATGTGGATTCACCTGCCAGCCGGAGAAAAACTGGTTGGTTAGAGTATCCATGCAGGCAACTTCTCCAAACATTCCGTTCAGGCACATATTAACCAAACACATCATGGCGCAGGTCCGGTCGATGTCGGCTCCGTAAAACCGTGCATTTCGGTTGATCCTGGCTGCTGCCATTAACGTTCTGCCTGAACCGCAGCATGGATCGGCAATCCGTTCACCATCCCGGATTTCTCCGATGGTAATTAATGCCATCATTTCACAGATATGTTCAGGGGTGAAAAACTGCCCTGCTTTGCCGTAACTGATGTGTTCCATAAAGAAGTCACCAAAGACATCCTTCAACCCTTCCCCATCGTTTTCCATGTCAATTATTACTGCTGCTAATGCAGAGGAGAAAACCTGAAGTTCATCTTTATTGTAACTTTTGATGATTTCAAAATAGCGGTCTTCCATCTGTCCCAACGAAAGGGCGCAAACAGTCATTTCCAAGAAATCGGAGAATACGTGGCTAACCCCATGCTTGGGTGCCAACTGATCCATGTAATTCACAAAACTAAGTAACTTTTCCATCTTGATTTACCGCTGCCCAACGGATTTATTAAGGCATCTGGCACGCCGGTTAATTTTGAGCCGAAACCATTGAGCAGGCCGGATTCTTGTCAAGGGCTACTTCGACACTTTACGCTGTTCAGTGACCCATCGAAGTGAGCTTGTATACCCTTGACTTTTCCGGAATGCGGAAATACCTTTGCGCCAAATTGAGTAAGAGTAAAAAACTTAAAAACAGGAATATTGAACCGAGAAAAGCATTGATGAACAAATGAAAAAGGGTTTTTCACCCTCTTCTATTATGATGCTATTGATACCGATAAATGTTCACCTTTTGAAGCATCAACTGATTTGAAGTAAGTCTCTTTGATTTGATTAGTTAACTGATCAGATTCAAGATCAACTGATTCGATTACCCGAAACCAGGTCCAAAACAAATCAAAGAATTCATTATCAGATTCGATTTCTGATTCTTCCAAAGAATCAATGTAATCACTATCATACCACAGAACAATTTCCTGATAATCACCAAAATCATGCTGAAATGTTTTAACCGAATAATAAGCTATTGTTTTAAATTTCTGCGGAATGGGAAAACTGGAATGAAAGTAATCCAGTAGCACACGCATTTCAATTTTCAGTTTCTTGTAAAATGCGGAATCGCCCATTTGGGCAAACCCATTTGAACCTAAGACTAAATAATCCATGATAAATTGTCCATGCCTTTGGAACTTATATGGGTATCAAGCACACCCGATTTAAAAATGATTAAAAGTTTGCTGAAATCCATTGTTGAAAAGCCTGTTCAGTAGTCAAATCTCCGCTGACCCATATCTGATGGATTTCAGAAATAATTTCCAAGGCATGTTCTTCCTGTGCAAAAAATCCTTCTTCCTGATCAAATACTTCAACAGTACCAAGTGAAGTGTCAATGACACCACAGCTATATTTTCCACTGATCCAACTTTCGTTTAATGTAATATCCATGGTAGTTTGATTTAAGTTGATTAATCGTAATGTAAAAATTGATGATGTTCCAATTTCCAATGAGCTGGAAGCATACTCACAATTTCGTTGTAGCTTTCCTCCAGTTCAAACAACCACGGACGTTCCAGGATCGCCCCTTTTTCATCCAGATAAGGGCCTAGTGTCCATAGCATTCCGTTTAATAGCCGGTCTGTTGTTTGTATATCTAATTCAAGCATGGGTAAATTGCTGATGCCTTTCAGACTTATTTGGGTATCCTTCGATAAACTCAGGACTGGTCAAGCTCACCCGGTTATCCGTTTATTCTACTGAAGTAATTACAAGTTTGCCATTGGAAACAGCAACCCGGATGAGTTTGGAAGGATGGAAACCAGCTTCCTGAAGCCAGTTTCCGGTGAGAGTAAGTTTGGGAACTACTTTAGGTGTACGGGCGTATTTCCCTTGCCTGTAATTCGGCTGAAGTTTGATGATCCGCGTCATGATTAATCCTCCGATGGTTTCATGATAAAAATGGCCGGTGACGGATCGTCAAAGTCCTGTGCCTGTATAACCGATTTAAGCGTGACCAGCCGGATGGTGCGGTTGTGGTCAAGGTCCGGATCTACTTCCTCATTAGGTTCCCAATCTCCTTTATCAGCAAGAACCACATTCAGTTTATACATCAGCGTTGACGAATCGCATGATCTGGCAGCGAACATGAACATGAAAAGTACATCCCACAGCCGTCCATCCAAATCCTGAACTCCCCCAAAATCTTTCGGTAATTCAACGTATTTATCCCAAACCGCACGGGTCAGGTAAACCGGATATTTAATACCCGCTTCTTTTGAAATCTTTTGGTCAACTCGGACTAAAAATCCATCTTCAACAGCCTGTCTGGTGCTGTAAGTGTCGATTACTTCCCAATCTGAAAAATCACTCATAGTTTTGTACCCTTGCCTTAGGGATTTTTATTGGCATCTGGCTCGCCTGTTAATTTGAACCCTATCCGATTGAGCAGTCCGGATTCTTGTCAATGGGCGAATGTCAGTTTTAACGAAGACCGGAGTCGGAAGACCGAAGTCAGAAGTTAAAAGTGACCGAGTGCGAAGCAAGCTTTTCATTTCCCTTCCGGAAGGAGAAAAGCTCCCTTGACTTTTCCGGAATGCGCAAATAACTTTGGGATCTAATTGATAGAAGAAAGACTCTCTCTGTAGTCGGTCAAACCTGTATAAAAAGAAGAAAAAATGGGAGTCAAATATATTTAAGGAACAAAAAAAAATGGCCGAAGCCATTTTCTTACATCAATCCTTCGTCGGCAAAGGAAAAGTAAGATTCTGAAGTAATAATTAAGTGATCCAATACCGCGATGTCGAGAACTTTGCCAGCTTCACGGATTTTCTTGGTCAAATCTTTGTCAGCTTCGCTAGGTGTTAGATTCCCTGACGGATGATTATGTGAAATAATTATGGAATTTGAGCAGGCCTTTAAAGCCGTCTGCATAATCATTCGGACATCGGCAATTGTGCCGGATAAACCTCCAGCTGAAATCTGGCAGTAGCCCAAAACTTTGTTATTTCGGTTTAGGCAAAGGATGTAGAAATATTCACGGTAATCTAGGCTCGGAAAAACATCTTTTAAACAAGCGTAAGCATCACCCGAAGTAACCACCTTCGGCAATTCTGATGCCTTGTACTTTGGTTTGTAACTGATTTCGATTTCACACAATGTTGAATTAAACAGTTCACGTGGAGTAAATAAATTTGTTTGCATTTTAAGTCACCGCTGCCCGGCGGATTTTTTAAGGCATCTGGCTCGCCAATTAATTTTGAGCCAACCAGCACATAGAGCAGTCCGGATTCTTGTCAATGGGCGAATGTCAGTTTTGAAGTGAAGCGAGAAAGTGACCGAATGCGGAGCAAGCTTTTCATTTCCCTTCCGGAAGGAGAAAAGCTCCCTTGACTTTTCCGGAATGCGGAAATAAATTTGAGAAAAATTGAGTGAGAGAAGTACCTTTGAAAGTTTGCTTTTGATGGATAAAATTTAAAAGAATCGAAATAGGTGGAAATCTTGAGATTACGTTTATTTGAAAAATAAAAACCCCAGTCAGGACCAGGGTTTTCAAATTCCACCTCCATAACAAAAAAAACTGAGTTAAATTCTTTTACTGTGATAAAAAAATCAATCTAAATTTACGATAATATTTGACAAGTACAGGAAATATTTTGTTGATTTATTGTAACTGTTAAAACCACCTCCTTTGGTGGTGGTCATGGATAAATTGGCTTTGCCTGAAAATTATTAATTTCGTGACATGAGTAAATTTAAGAAATTAAGTCACGTCATTTATCGATGTACATACCATATCGTTTGGACGCCGAAATATCGATACCGTATTCTAGAAGGACTAGTCTAAGAATTGTTGTCAAAAGATATTCAAATGTTATTGGAGTGGAAGTCCTGTGAATTGATAGAAATGAATGTTCAAATTGATCACATTCACTTGATCGTGAGTATTCCACCCAAAATATCGATATCAGAACTTATGGGGATTTTGAAAGGGAAAACAGCGATCAAAATCTTCAAAAGTTATCCTCAACTGAAAAAGAAACCCTATTGGGGCAATCATTTTTGGGCAAGAGGATATTGTGTTGACACCATTGGCCTTGACGAAGATAAAATCAAAAAATACGTCAAATATCAAGAAGAGCAAGAACGACTAGAAGAGCAACAAAGGTTCGAGTTCAGCCCCTTATAGGGGCAATTTTAAGTCCACCTTCTTAGAGGGTGGATTCTTTAATATCAGCCAAATAACACGTTTTCTAATAGAGAGAACATCTCCTTGTGTTTCCTGGGATTATCGTGTTTTAATCTTTCAATATTCTGCAATTTCCAATGAACGGCTGGTAATTCTCTGGCATTTTTGACGGATAATTTTTCCCAATCCGGGTTGCCATCCTTGAAACTCATTAAAAATTGTCGGTCGTCGTTTGTTAGTTTTGATTGAACTTGTCCAACTAACTGTATTCGGGTTCGCTCATAATCTTTATAGCTAAAAGGGATATTTGCCATGCCAGAAAATTGAGTTTCAAATGCTTGTTGCTGATCAATAAACATCGGACTGATTACCTCACTGATTGGTCGCATGTGAGAAATAAGCGCAACAAGGAAACCATCTTTTATATCATCAGTGAAACCTTCATTATCCAAAAGAAGCATGACATCAAACAAATCGCGGGGATGCTGCCGGTCTAATGCCGCACAAATCTTGCCTCCATAAAGTTCAGCCATTGAAACAACATGAATGGCAGCAAATCTTCCAAACGAAGATTCAACAGAATCATGAACCCGCATAAGTCTTGTTGGATGAATGCACCCCCGAGTTGTGGTATTTACCTCGATCTTAATTTGAGCGCCTGGTAACTGACAATTAATTTTAACATCCTGTCCTTCGCGCGATGCTGCCGTTACGCTGATTCTGGGAATGGAACGTTCCAAGTCTAATTTAATACGTGCCAATCCATCCGAAATATTTTTCAATGCCGTTTCCCGGTCATCAATTGGAAGATAAGTTAAATCGATATCTACTGACAGTCTAGGTATATTTCGAACAAACAGGTTAATGGCCGTCCCTCCTTTAAGTGCAAATATTTCTTCTTTTGCAACATACGGGAGCGTTTGCAACAATAAATCAACTTGTGCTTTATATTTTGGATCGATCATAATTGAGCCAATTCTTTGGATATTGTAATATGAAATTCAGAATCATACGAACCATTACTGATAATATTGCGGTCACCCTCTCCAAGATTGACCGATGATAAATCAAGAAATTGGAACCATTGATGATTTGCTTTTTTCGCCATGTATAAAAATAAGCGTTTAACTTTCACCGAACTGCATTCATCCAAAAACTTCTGCAACAAACCAGGCCTTAGATTTACCAAGCCTGACATGATTTGATAAACCTCTATTATATCCAGCTTTTCCGGAGTGAGATAAAGACATTCAAAAATTGCCCTTTCTGCTGAAGAAATGATCAAAGGGAATTGTGTTTCCTGAAACTCTTCCATCCCAATCCCTTCCAGAAGAAATGATGTCTTGACATGGTTTATTGTTTCACTCCATGAATATTGTTTAAACCATGCTGGCAATCTCGAATTCAATTGAGAGAATAAAAAGACAGTCTCAGCACCAGTGCGTATATAATGAGAAAATCCCAACATCGACAAAGCAGTTGGGCCACCAATGTAAACAGGTAGATTCGCTTGTTTTTGAAGGGAATAAAGTGCACCTTGCCAACCGACCGTTTCATTCGGGCGTTTGAATGCACCAACTCCAATCGATTCAAGCCAACTGCTTTTTAAATACCGATGTTGCAAATCACGGGAGAATCCATTTGCATCAAGCCATGATGCCAGCATTATTGTTCCCGGAATATGCAAATCCAGAAGTTTCTTTAATTTTATTTCATTATTAGTACTCACAGTACAAATATCGTAATATATTTAAAGAAACAAGCGATGTCCTGAATATTTTAACCTATTGCATTGTTGTTGACCTGTTCCACAATCCGAATAATCCGATTTTGATCTTCATCTTCAAAAAGACTGAATATACCGTGGTCATTAATGTCAGCAAATGGTGGTTGGGCAAGCCGAGATCGTTCGAGTATTCCGTTATTCTTAAAATGAGTGACTATGTTCTGGATATTGACCTGGTGAAACTTTGCTGCAGAGATTGGCAAATCGGACGAGAAAAATGAATCAAACATTCTTTGTGGGGGTCAGTTCTGGGCGGAGGCAAGGTGTGTTCTGAATGAATGGTTTTTCGGTCCAATCATTCAGAACTTACACGTGTGGCGATGAAGATTGTTTGGTGAACGAGTGAATTAGCTCGGAGTGCAGCTATCCCTTATCAGGATAGCGGGAACGGACGTGCGTTTAAAATGAGTGAGCCGAACGTTCTGCAATTGTTTGGGCTTTGTTCTGATTGTGCTCTTCGTTATTTTACTTTTTCTTTAACCTGAGCAACAAATTCTTTGGCTGGCTTAAATGCAGGAATGTTATGAGCAGGAACAATAATGGTGGTATTTTTAGAAATAATACGTGCAGTTTTTTCTGCTCTTTTTTTTACGATAAAACTTCCGAAACCTCGAAGATATACGTTATTTCCCCCGGTTAAAGAATCTTTAACTGTTTCCATAAATGCTTCAACAGCTTTTTCTACGGTCACCTTTTCAATACCAGTGTTTTGGGTTATTTCCTTTACGATATCTGCTTTTGTCATTGCTTAAAATTTTTAATTATCAATAATTTATATTTCTAAAATAATTGGTGAGCAAATATAAAATTATTAATCAGACAGTTGCCTTTTTTTAGGGTACATTTTACCTTGAAATGATGACTCTTTCAAATTGCGACACAAAAAAAAGCCTTTTCGGCTTTCTTTTGGTTTTCACCTAAAAAGGAAGGTCATCTTCAGCCGGTTGAGCCTGCTTTTTAGAACTCTTTTTGTCAGCTTTCTTTTGTTTCACTGGTTCGTCCTGAACTGGATTGTCAGTGTAAACCTTGGTCTGAAAATAACAAGTATGAGTCCTGCCGAATTTATCAGCTTCTTTTAGTTTTGCCACCTCAAATGAGAGGTACTTAATTCCGTTCTTTTCGAACATTGCGGCATCGAGGCCCTCTGCTGGCAATACAACTCTAATAATGTCAAGGTTTTCTAACTTAGTTCCTTTTCCGATGTAATGTTTTTCAAAAGTTGTCATAATGTTGAATTTTGAGTTATAAAAAAAATTTCTGCATGATGACTATTCTGATGAAGGGTGGCAATGAAGCAACTGGAATACCGCGGTTCGACAGGCTCACCAAACGGTGAACCAAGAACAAGGATATGCCGGGAAAATTCATTGACGGGTTTCCTTCAATCTAAGAATAAATCTTTGTAGATAATTTTGGACTAACGGCTCAATATTTTGTAAACCGTAGAAAATCCACACTGGTAAAGGTTACCCAGTTAAACCCTGAGATTATCTTAGAGTCGTTACGAGCCAGTGCTTTGATTGTGTTTGAATAGGCATTGAAATAGTACCAATTGAGGCTGTGTTAACGAAAGGAACAAATCGGAAACCATATTTTTTCAAGCAAATGGTATTGACAAACCTCAGGAAACAGACCAAAACTAAAAATGCAAAAATGAAGAAAGCAGGTTGGCAGGTAGATGACCTCAATAAGCTGAACCCAAAAGCCGAAAGGCTAATTTGGGAGCAAAAGGGTACCGGGTACTGGGAGTTAGCGAACAAAAAAATGGAGGCGAAGCCTCCACTCTTGGCTAAAGGTTAATCAGTTCTTCAACATCGTGGATTTTAACATCCAGTGTCCGTTTCATTTCATCGATCACTGAGCTGATCACTGCTGAGTTGGAAGTTTTGAACTCATTGCCGTTTGAATCGCGCAAACTGATCACAGAACTGAGCGAATCAGCTCCGATCTGAAAGGTTTGCAACTTGCGACGTGAGTCGTTCAAGGTTTTCCAACGGTCGATCAATAATGACAAATCTTCCACCCGTTGAATCCGTTCTTCAAGCGTCAGCTTACGAGCTGCTTCTTCCACTTTTTCTTCTTTGACAACGGTCATCGTTGGTGCTACAGGACTCACTTCAGCAACTTCAGTACCATTAACTGTTTTTTCGGCAACATTTGATTTACCCATATTTTTTTGCCCATGCCCTTGGGTCTTATTTTGGCTTCTGGCACTGCCGGTTAAAATTAAATTACGGGTTGAAATCATTGAGCCGGACGGATTCTTGTCAATGGGCGAATGTCAGTTTCGTAAGAATGGAGAAAGTGACCGAGTGCGAAGCATGGCTTCGACAGGCTCAGCCACCAAACACAACGATCAATACGACGGTGGCTGAGTTTATCGAAGCCACCCTTGACTTTTCCGGCTGGCGATCAATACCTTTACCCAGAATTTGAGTGTAACAAGAATTCTCTGTCTACTCCGGAAAGTCTGATTATTTTAAAAAACGACCAAAAAAAGGGGCGAAAAAGCCCCTTGAGTATTTAGTACGCACATGGACCAATTCCATTATAAGCATCTTCGTCGGCTGCCGATGATCTGAACTGGCTATATGGAACTACGCCACATTTCAGGCAATACGCCTTTCTGTCGGATGGCCAGTAATAGATTTGAGTTCCTTTTTTGATGCTACAGCCGCATTTGGAGCAGACTGAAGTAAACTTTGCAGTTAACATTCTTGGATCGTTTTTGTAAGTCATTGTGTGTAATTTTAGTGAATGAAATTATTTTGATTAGCATATTGAGAGTCCACTTTTTCGGAACCCCAGACTTCACGCATTTCGTCCATCGACATCAGCTTGCCTGACTTTTTAAAGTATTCCCCTTTATGCCAGTACCAGGCCGCTTTGGGATGTGAGAATTTGTATCCTTCACCTTTCAATGTTTCCCTTACTGCAAAGGTATTTCCTGTAATCCAAATCCATGAACCAATCAGTTCAATAACAATACCTTTCAGAAACATGATACGATCCAGCCGATCGCGCATTTCTTCTGAAACCTGCTGTTCATACTCTTTCCTGGCTTCCGAAAAATCAGCATTGCCATTGATCAGCATTTTGGATAGCCGGTCGTACTGGTCATTAATTACCTGCATGATGGCCGTGTCGCCACCTTTGTCTGGATGATACAGAAAAGCAAGGCGACGGTATTCCCTGCGCAATTCATCCAACGTTTTGATATTCTCAAAAAACTTCATGTGATTTCACCGCCTGCCCGGCGGATTTATTTTGGCTTCTGGCTCGCCTGTTAATTTTGAGCCAAAACACCATTGAGCAGACCGGATTCTTGTCAAAGGCCGAATGTCAGTTTTTAGGTACGAAAAACTGAACTAGCGCCTTCGGCGTTGTTTCGGTTCAATAGGCTCAGCGCACATAATTCCGAAACAAGCCTTGACTTTTCCGGAATGCGTAAATACCTTTGCACACAATTATAGGAGAGAGAACCCCTTCTGACTATTCTTAGGAGGAAAGAGCATTAAAAAAGAGGCATTTCGCCTCTTGAAGTTGAAGCTGTTAAGGTTATTTCTCGTAACAACTTTTATATGATTCATACTCGAACTCAAGCAATTCTTTGTCAAGCTCATCGGCAGCACCCTCGAAATAAACCGTTTCCAGATATTCAACGAAGGCTTCCCAAACTGTGTTAGTTTCCTGATTCTTTGTGGCTGATTTTAAAGTGTAAGTTTTCATACTATAGTTTTTAAAAAATTCATACCCTTCTTCTGTTGAATTTTTCGGTAAACAAAAAGCAACTGGAAGATTTTTTATGACAGTATGGAAGAAAAATACCGGGAAATTTTTTGTTTAGACGCTAGTCCTTAGCCGCTAAATTCGACGGTTTCTTTGTGTGGATTCTAATAAAAACAAGTATGATGGAGGCTCTTACACAATCAGCCGCGAAGAAACTAGGAACCTCGCAGTTTGGAAATCAACTGATCTTTTAGAACTGGTTTTTCGTGGTGATCTGAACCCCAAAATGTTTTGCGTTTTGGAATCCATTAGAGTTCATTGAAAAGAATTGCTTCTTCAGGTAAGTGAAGTAAGTTTATCCTTAAAATTCGAACATTACTATGGTTTTGGATAGGCAATCTCATATGTAACTTTCATCCTTCTTGGTGATTTCTATGACATATGAAACTGCATTTTCGGGATGGAGTGTTGCTTTCCAACCCCAAAGAAACGGTTCATTAGCGTTTCATCCAAGAACAATCCATGTAACACACTCATTATAAGATTCATCTAAACACATCGCATTAAAGATTTGTCAAATAATTATTGTGATTTTTTTAATTAAAATATGAGATAAAAAGTTGTCGAAACCTGAAAATCGTATTTCTAACGAGAAATTACAAATGTTCTGTAACAAATAATATTTTGATACATTTAACGAATTAAATCGATGCGTAAAATTGATGATAATTTTATGAATATATCTTGTGCTTAATTATCTGATATGGGCTTCAAGTCTGATTGATACATTCATTAAATAATTATATTGATAGCAACTACGATTCTGAAAAAAGGAAAAGTATGGATGAAAAAGTCTCAAACCATAACAATAACATCATCATTGTTGACGATAGTTTGGATAACCTTAGATATCTAAAAGATGTACTGGTTATTCATGGATATCAGGTCAGAACCTTTACTAATGGGAAGGAGGCTTTAGAAAGTATAAATACTGATTTTCCATCACTTATTTTACTGGATATAATGATGCCATCAATGGATGGTTACGAAGTTTGCCAAAGATTAAAATCAAATGAGTTATTAAACCATATCCCTGTAATTTTTATCAGTGCATTAAACGATGAAGCATCATATGTTGCCGGGTTTAATGCAGGAGGTACTGATTTTATCTCCAAACCATTCCGAAGACTTGAAATACTTGCCAGGGTAAATACCCATATAAAATTACACGATGCATTACTACACAGTAGAAGTCAACAAAAAAGACTTCAGGATGAAATAGAAGCTCGTAAATTAGTAGAACAGGAACTTTATAAAAGTAAGGAACAATACATGGCCACTTTATACGGAATTGGCGATGGAGTTATTACTACAGACAGTAATGGTTATGTTTTATTGATGAATCAGGTCGCTGAAAGCTTAACGGGTTGGACACAGCAAGAAGCCATAGGACATGTTTTGGAAAATATATTCAGGATTATAAATGAAAAAACCAGAAAGAATGTTGAAATACCTGTTCGTAAGGTATTACGTGATGGCGCTGTTGTTGGATTGGCCAATCATACGCTCCTAATATCCAGACAAGGAAAGGAAATTCCAATTGCTGACAGCGGAGCGCCAATCAGGAATTCTGAGGGACAAATTATTGGAGTCGTTTTAGTTTTCAGGGATCAAACAGAAGAAAGAGCTGCCGAGAATAGATTAAAGGACAGTGAAGATCGGTTTAGAAGTTTATATGAAAATTCTGCTGTAGGAATTTCTATGACGGATTCAGATGGAAATATATCCGGCAATAAAGCTTTTTGTAATATGCTGGGGTATTCCATAGCTGAATTTAAAGAAATTAACTGGCGCGATATTACTTATCCTGATGATATTCAAAAAAGTGCGGAGGTTTCAAACTCCTTAATTCTGAAAGAGAAAGAGAAGATTCGAATCGAAAAAAGATATATTCATAAAAACGGGGAAATAATTTGGGCAGACATTAGCTCAACCATACAATGGGATACTGAAGGCAAACCGACTTATTTTATTACGAGCGTGACTGACATAACAGCTCGTAAGAAAGCAGAGGAAAAGTCACTTAAGTTTAAAATGGGGATCGATAATTCTGAAGACGCCATATTCATTACCGATCTAAACGGAATTATTGAATACATAAACCCTGCATTCAAAAGGATCTATGGTTTTTCTACTTCTGAATCTTTAGGAAAAACTCCCCGGATACTTAAATCGGGACTATTGTCGCAATCGGTATATGAACACTTTTGGCATCAATTATTATCAAAGAAACCAGTTTCAGGCGAAATTCAGAATAAGACAAAGGATGGACGGATAATTACCATTGATGCCACAAACAATCCGATTGTAGATGAAAAGGGCGATATGATTGGATTTATCTCGATCAACAGAGATGTAACGGAAAGAAAAAATACTGAGTTAAAACTTATTGAGAGTGAGGAAAAATTCAGGACTCTGGCAGAATCCACGCCAGTGGCAATATGTATTTATCAGGACGATCATTGGGTATATATCAATCCGGCAGGAGAAAAGATGGGTGGCTATACCGCCGAAGAGCTTTATCAAAATAAATATTGGGAATTTGTTTCTCCTGAATTTCAGGATTTTGTTATTAAAAGAGGAAAGGATAGACAAGCCGGAGACAAAAATCAAATATCCTATGAATTTAAAGCAATTAATAGGGAAGGAAAAACCAGGTGGGTTTTCCTAACAGGAAGTACCATAAAATATAATGGAAAGCCAGCCGGTATAATTTCTGTAATCGATATTACCGATAAAAAAGAATCGGAAAGGCTATTACAGGAAAGTGAGGAAATGCACCGCACAATATTTGAAAACAATCAGGCAACCATGTTAATAATCGATCCTGAAAGTGGAGATATTTTGGAAGCAAATAATTCTGCAGCTTCTTACTATGGTTGGAGTCAAGCAGCACTCACATCGATGAACATCGCCCAAATTGATACTTTAAGTCCTGAAGAAATCAAATTGGAACTGACCAAATTAGGGGAGAAAGACCAAAATTATTTTCAATATATACATCGACTGGCCAATGGTTTGGAAAGAAACGTTGAAGTATATTCCAGCCGGATTCTTCGGAAAGGGAAGACCGTCTTATTCTCAATTATTTATGATATTACTGAGCGGAAGAATGCCGAGGAAGCATTAAAAGCTGCAGAGGAACGTTTCAGATCAGTTTTTGAAAATACAATGGTTGGCCTATACCGTACTACTCCTGAAGGAAAAATAATTCTTGCAAATCCTGCATTAATTAAGATCCTCGGATTCAATTCATTTGAAGAACTTCAGAAACGAAACCTGGAAAATGAAGGATTTGATTTAGAGGACTTGCGTAAGGAATTTAAAAAGACCATCGAAAAAGACGGTTATGTTGACAACTATGAATACAATTGGATAAAACAAGATGGTTCAGTAATTAACGTGCGTGAAAATGCCAGGTGCATAAGTGATGATGATGGAAAAATCCATTTTTATGATGGGGTAGTCGAGGATATAACAGCCAGTAAAAAGGTAAAAGAAGCGCTTGCATATTCTGAATCAAGGTACAGTGACATCTTTAAATATGCTCCTGTAGGAATCTATCTGTCAACCAAACAAGGCGATTTTATCACTTTAAATAACCGATTGGCTGAGATTCTTGGTTATGAGTCGATTGATGAGTTGAAAGTGAAAAACCTGGAAAATGATATTTATTACAATAATGATGAGCGGGATCTCCTGATTGCTAAATATGAACCTGGGGGGTCTGTTCTAAACATCGACGTACAATGGAAGAAAAAGGATGGTAATCCTATATGGATTAGCCTGAGCTCTCATGCTATCAAGGACGAAAAGAACAATACTTTGTTCTATGAAGGATTTGTTCACGACAGAAGTGCCGGTAAAAAGATTGAAGAAGATATTCTGTCAGAACGGAGATTACTTCGGTGGAAAAAACGGTGAAATTGACCACCTGATTCCAGTTTAAATTGACCACCAGTTTCGGAGCAAAGTGACCACCGGTTGCCGACGCAAATTGGTTCTTCGTCACATTTGGGGAATAATTATCCGGTTTGAGATAGAATCACCTTCCTTCGCAACAGTTCAAAACCTGCCCTGCCATACATTTGGCGCTTAATGCTCTTGATCCGGTTCACATGACCTTCAACGGCTCCATTGCTCCAAGGCAAACGTATGCCATTTTCAACAGCCTTAATATCGAATAGTAAGCCGTTGGCAAATGTTTTCAGGCCATATAACTTTCGTTTTGATCGTTTTATGAAACCAATCCATCTTTTAATGTTACCACTTCTTCTTTTAAGCATAGTTCGAAAAATCAGGACTAACCTCCTGACAATTTGAAGTTCAGGAACATTGTCAATTAGGGCTTTCATACAGATTCTTTCGTTAGTGTCTTCAATGTCTGATAGAGATCCGCCAATATATTTGGCCAATTTTCTAGAGCTTAGAGGTTTGATATAAGGGATCATTCTTTGTTGAATCTCGGCGTTATCTAATGTGGTAAGGCCATACTCCAACTTTATTTTGTTGATGTAAGAATATGCTTGTGTGCTGCCGCCGTTATATCCAAGCTGAACAATTTCATCGAATATATCCTTCTTTTTATATCCCTCCATAGTTAGTCGGGACAAAATATAACTGGTAAATAAATCAATGTTGATCGATCTTGGGTGAATCCTGGGTGACAAGGTTTCCTGAATGAAATAGGATCGAACCGTGTTACGACTAATATTTAAGATTTTTGAAATTCTTTTCAGTGGAGTTCCGTTTGATTGAAGTTCTTTGACTTTTTTGAAGGTATCCAGTCGTTGATCAACTTTGATTTCTTTAGGTTCTGCTGTAATTTGCTGGGACAGGAAGCTTTTAACCGACTCATCATTACATCGATCAGCATTGGCAGACATAGGTAATATTTCATTCGTTTTTTCTGTTATTACTCTTCTTATTTCTTTGCTTACACTTTTGAAGTATTTATCTAAGGCATCAGATAAATTCATTAATAAATGGAATCGATCAGCAATTTGAATTGCATCCGGACAAACTTCATTAATGGCCGAAGAATATGCACCTGACCGATCCCTGGTCACAATCTGGGCATCAGGATATTTGGCTAACCATCCCTTTAAATCGGCACTTTCTCTTGATGATAATAAGTCAATTGGTCTGGATGTTTCCATGTCAATCAAAACTGTTCCATAGCTCACTCCCTTACGGTGTGCCCAATCATCAATGCCAAGGACTCTTGGTTGCTTTATCTCTGGCAATTGCTGTTTAAGGGCTATCCGGGTGACGGTTGAAGGACTAACTGGAATTGAAAATTGTTTAGATAGAATGCTTCCAAGTTTTCCTGTTAGTTCAATTGACAAAGAATCCAATACTTGCGATGCTCTGGCAGTTCTTCTGGCGTATCGCATCATATGAGGCGTCTGTTCAGAAAATACCTTGCGGTGACATGTTGGAACTTTGCATTTGAATTTCCGTGTCTTTAGAATGAGTATGGTATTGTGTTGAAATACGGGTAGATCAGATATCGTTCGATGGTAAAAATCATGAACAGAACTGCTGAGAAAACCACAATCAGGACATTTGGATCTGTTGGACTTGATTGATGCAAAAATTTTGATTGTATCATTATCATGTTCTATATTCTTAATGCGAAAATTGGATAAGCAAATTAGGCCGGTTATCTTCATAAGTAACTGTTATTAAATTACTTAAAGATAGAAAATACCAGTCTAATTATCAAGAAAATATCAATTTAATGTGTTGATTATCTGATATTTAATTCCATATTCAATCACATGTATTTTCCCCAAATGTGACGAAGAACCCGCAAATTGACCACCCTTTGCCGGAGCAAACTGACCACCTAAAACGCTTACTTTTTTTCATGTCGTTACCCATACTTTCGTTCAAAAAATGAGCGGATTATGGCAAATAAATTAACGGACATGAGTAAGATTAGAAAAGCAATTAAATTTCATTGCGGTGGAAAAAGTAAGCTGTTTATAAGCCAATACTTATCCTTATCGAGGAACACGGTAAAAAAATACATTTCCCTTTTTGAAGTACAAGGGCTAACCCTTGACCAGATCAATCAAAAGACTGATCTTGAACTTGAAACGCTGTTCTCTCACCAAACCGATGAACCCATCAGCGCCCGGGTGCAAAAGCTTTATGACTTTTTCCCGTACATGGAACGGGAACTCAAAAAAGTTGGTGTTACCTCCTATGGGATGTGGGAAGAATACATCAAAAAGCATCCTGATGGCTATCAAAACTCTCAGTTCCGGGAGTATTACAAACTGTGGGGAAAGAAGGTAAATCCGGTGATGCACATGAACCACAAGGCTGGCGACAAGATGTATGTTGATTATGCCGGGAAAAAGCTTTCAATCACGGATAAAGACACCGGAGAGATTACCGAAGTTGAGTTTTTTGTTGCCATTTTAGGGGCAAGTCAATATACCTATGCCGAAGCAACGCCGAGCCAAAAGAAGGAAGAATTTGTTGTATCGGTTGAGAATGCCATGCGCTTTTTCGAAGGCGTTCCGGCAGCCATAGTTCCGGACAATCTTAAGTCAGCGGTGATAAAAAGTAGCCGTTTTGAGCCCACCATCAACGAAACACTGGCAGATCTGGCAGAACATTACGAAACCACTATTCTACCAGCCAGAGCTTATAAACCACGGGACAAATCATTAGTTGAAGGTGCTGTTAAAATACTATACCGAAGGATTTATGCGGTACTGAAGGACGAAACGTTTTTCTCCATTGCGGAACTGAACGATCGCATTGGAGACCTGTTGGATGCCCACAACAACAGAAAGCTCACTGGTCGTCCATACACACGTTTTGAACTATACAATGACATTGAGAAGGATAAACTGTCGCCACTGCCCATCCAACGCTTTGAGATCAAGTATCAGGCACAGGCAACGGTCATGCAAAATGGTCATGTGCAGCTCAGTTGTGACAAACATTTTTATAGCGTGCCGTACCAATACATCCGCAAAAAGGTGAAGGTAATGTACACCAGAACAACGGTCGAGATTTACTTTAAATACAATCGGTTGGCTACCCATCCCCGGGACTACGCACTTTACAGCTACACAACGGTACCCGAACATTTAGCGAGCACCCATCAATTTGTAACCGACTGGACTGCCCCCAGGTTTATCAATTGGGCAAACAGTATTGACCCAGTTGCCGGGGAATATATCTTTAAAATCATTGAAAGCCGAAACCATCCTGAGCAGGCTTTTAAAAGTTGTATGGGGATACTTTCGTTTGAGAAAAAGGTTGGTAAACAAAGACTTATTAATGCATGTAAACGCGCTCTTGACTTTGGAACCTACAGTTTTAAAGCCATACAAAACATCCTGGAAAACAACCTGGATATGATCAAGGATGAGACGACAGAAGATCCGGAATTGCCCGAACACAACAACATACGGGGAAAGAACTATTACAAATAAACTTAAAATCAAATCATTATGAATGAATCAACGTTGACAAAAATGAGACAAATGAAGCTCTCCGGAATGCATGGTGCATTTAAAACTGCTGTTGAAACCGGGAAAACTGATCATTACACCATCGATCAGTTTGTATCCATGATTATTGATGCCGAATGGGACGAACGTCACAACCGAAAAATAGAGAGACTAATTAGAAATGCCAAGTTCCATTACAAATCAAACATCGAAAGCATCACTTTCGATCAATCACGAAACCTGGAACGCAACCTCATTTTACGACTTGGAGAGTGTGAGTTCGTAGAGAAGAACGAGAACGTTTTAATCACAGGAAGTACTGGTGTGGGTAAAAGTTACTTGGCAACGGCACTGGGTTATCAGGCATGTATCCAGGGCTACCGGGTAAATTACTTCAATACATCGAAGTTGTTTTCCAAGTTAAAAATGGCAAAAGCCGATGGCTCATATCTGAAGGAACTAGCGAAAATAGAAAGGCAGGATGTTATTATACTCGATGATTTTGGACTCCAGGCACTCGATAGTCAGAACCGGATAACACTATTGGAAATCATCGAAGACAGACACAATAAGGGTTCTATTATCGTTACTTCACAAATACCGGTTCAGGGATGGTATGATATTATTGGTGAAAAAACCATTGCTGACGCGGTATTAGACCGCCTTATCCATCAGGCTCACCGCATCGAATTACATGGTGAATCAATGAGAAAGAAAAAGAGTATCAACAAAGAATAATTTTTACAATTTTGAATATCAATTACGACATTGAAAAAAGGTAGTTTTTAGATGGCACTTTTAGGTGGTCAATTTAAATCGGCAACACATGGTCAATTTAAAGGTTCTTCGTCACATTTGGGGATGTACAAAAATTCGCAAAAAACTTGCACATATATTTGATAATCAGATAAATACATTCATATTTTCTTGATAATTCGGCAAGTATTCATTATCTTCAAGTAATTTAATATCAATTACTTATGAGAATAAATCACCTTGTTAACCTTCCCAGATTCTTTATTCAAGACATTGAACAAAAAAATGGCAAAATCACCATTTTTGCTTCCATCAAGTCCAGTCGATCCCAATGCCCTATCTGTGGCCATTCTAGCAGCTCTGTTCATGATCATTACCACCGAAAAATAACAGATCTGCCCGTATTTCAAAATACGACATTACTCTTCTTGAAGACAAGAAAATTTAAGTGCAGGAATTTTTCGTGCCCCCGTAAAGTGTTTTCTGAGCAGACCTCTCATATAAAAAGATACTCACGTAGGACTATCCGGGTATCGCAATTATTGGATTCATTGTCAATTGAACTAACTGGAAAACATGGAAGTCAGCTAACAAAGCTACTTTATCTTCCTGTGAGTAGTTCTACCATCACTCGTATTGCACTAAGTCAAGTACTGCCAGCAATAAAACAACCCGTCATCCTTGGCGTTGACGATTGGGCTTTTCGCAAAGGAGTAAATTATGGAACAGTGCTGATCGATATGGAAACATCCAGACCAATTGATCTCTTATCTTCACGAGATAGTGCAAACCTTAAAGAATGGCTTAAAAAATATCCAGCAGTTAAAATTATCACCAGGGATCGGTCCGGAGCATATTCTTCAGCCATTAATGAAATTTGTCCGGATGCAATTCAAGTTGCTGATCGGTTCCACTTGCTAATGAACCTTTCTGATGCCCTTGATAAATATTTTAAAAGTGTCAGAAAAGAAATACGACGGGTAATAACAGAAAAGACAGACGAAATATTATCATTATCTGCCAATGAAGGCCAATGTAACAGCACAGATGTTACAAACTTTCTTGCTGTACAAGTTGCCTCAGAAACTAAAGAGATCCAGCTCGATCAGAGATTAGACACCTTTAACAAAGTCAAAGAATTTCAATCGAAAGGAACTCCTTTGAAAAGGATCTCAACAATTTTAAAAATCAGTCGTAATACGGTACGCTCTTATTTCATTCAAGAAACCTTGTCTCCAAGGATTCACCCAAAGTCTGTCAACATCGCTCTATACTCTGGGTATATTTTGTCCCGGTTAAATATGGAAGGTTATATTAAGAAAGATATATTTGAAGAAATCCTTGGGCTTGGTTATAATGGTGGCCGCACGCAGGCTTTCGTTTACATCAATAAATTGAAGCTGGAATATGGACTTACTACCCTGGATAGCATTGAGGTTCAAAAGAAAATAACACCATATGTCAAACCATTAGATTCCAGAAAATTAGCCAAATATATCGGGGGTTCAATCTCAGACATTGAAGATCCCGATGAAAGAAGCTGTATGAAAACATTAATTGCTTACCTGCCGGAACTTCAAATAGTCAGAAAATTGGTACAGATATTTCGAACCATGATCAAGCGAGGTTGTGGCAACATATCGAGATGGATAGATTTTGTTAAAAAATCGAAGCGAAAATTATCCGGACTGAAATCATTCGCTTATGGTTTATCCCGAGATATAAAAGCCGTGGAAAACGGAATAAGATTGCCTTGGAGTAACGGCACTGTCGAAGGACATGTGAACAGAATAAAATGTATCAAGCGCCAAATGTATGGCAGAGCCAGTTTTGAACTACTGCGCAGGAAAGTGATACTGTCTCAGCATGGGTAACCGTCCCCAAATGTGACGAAGAACCAATTTAAATCGGCACAGGGTGGTCAGTTTGACCGAATATTACAACTTCGGACACTCATAGACAATATTCCGGATCCAATTTATGTTAAAGACACGGTTGGACGAAAAACGGTTGCAAACATTGCCGATGTTTTGAACATAGGTCGTTCCAATGAATCGGATGTATTGGGAAAGACCGATTTAGAACTTTTTGAAGGTGAAATTGGTGAACGTGGATTCTCGGATGATTCAACGATCTTTCAGACAGGAGAAGCAATAATTAACCGGGAAGAAAAATTTATTGATAAGAATGGGCATGAGCATTGGTTGCTTACTTCAAAAATTCCAATTTTTAATGATCAGGGAGGAATGACCGGGTTGGTTGGAATTGGTCGGGAGATTACAGAAATCAAAAATGCAGGGAATCAAATCCGAAAGCTTTCGAAAAGTATAGAACAAAGTCCTTCAACAATTATAATTACTGACACCCAAGGCCAAATTGAATATGTCAATCCTAAATTTATTGAGATTACCGGCTATGACGCAGAAGAAGTTATTGGAAAAAAACCGAGCATTTTAAAATCAGGTCAAATGTCTTTGGAATTTTACCAACAGCTTTGGA
This sequence comes from Aquipluma nitroreducens, assembly GCF_009689585.1. Classification (GTDB taxonomy): domain Bacteria; phylum Bacteroidota; class Bacteroidia; order Bacteroidales; family Prolixibacteraceae; genus Aquipluma; species Aquipluma nitroreducens. The sequence continues at coordinate 298,461 of NZ_AP018694.1, forward strand.
ATACGATATCCAGTGGCGAAGTTTGGCGGGGTGAGTTCTTAAATCGTAAAAAGAACGGAGAATTGTATTGGGAATGGGCTACCATGACATCGATTAAAGATGAAACTGGGACAATAACCAATTACATTGCTATAAAAGAGGACATTAGTTTACGTAAAAAAATAGAAGCCGATTTAATAATTGCCAAGAATAAAGCTGAAGAAAGTGACCGGTTGAAGTCGGCCTTCCTGGCCAATATGTCTCACGAAGTCCGGACACCATTAAATAGTATTATTGGGTTCTCTGAGTTACTGGCTGATCCTGATTTTGAAGAGGATAACAAAAGAGAATTTATTCAGCACATCATCTCCAACGGGAATAACTTGTTAACCATTATCAGTGATATTATGGATATTTCAAAATTGGAGGCAGGTGAATTGAAAATCTATAGTAAACCGGTGAATGTCTATGACTTCATTTCAAATATTAAGAATCAGATAACTTATCAATCCGGAATAAAAGGTCTTGATTTTGAAGCCAACATTCCTGATGCTAGAGACATTTCTATTTTTGTCGATCCGGACAGGCTCCGCCAAATAATTAATAACTTAATCAGTAATGCCATAAAGTTTACCGCCAAGGGTGGAATTGAGATTGGTTATCAGCTTTCCGGAGAGATGGTTGAGTTCTATGTCAAAGATACTGGAATCGGTATTCCTCTAGAATATCACGATAAAATATTTGAACGATTTAGGCAGGTTGAAGATGAAAGAACACGCAAATATGGCGGAAATGGGCTAGGGTTAGCAATTACAAAAAATCTGGTAGAATTGATGGGTGAAAATATATGGCTCAAAACAAAAGAAGGACAAGAAACCATTTTTTACTTTACTATCCCAAAGCATACAAATTAAGTATAGCCCCATTTTATTTTCAGACAAAATGATCTTGTGAATAAATAAAGCTAACCAATATAAATTTCACGGTTTCAATCGATGGCAAGTCAATATTTATAGCGCCATTTGTTTATACCCTTTCAGAAATCGAAATTTGTTTCTTTCAAGAAGCAAGTATAGTCTAATAAAAATCGGGATGGTCTTATTTGCCCTTCGACAAGAGGAAACTGAAAAGAAAGTTCTATTTCCTTTTTACCAAATGCATTAATTTTTCATCCCTGCCAATCCGCTCCAATTCATCTTTCACAATATCAAGCACATCCTTTTTTACCTGTTGGTAATTCAAATCAATTTCAGATTGCATGATGTCGTTGCCTTTGTCATCTATAAAATTAACTATTTCAGGAATTAGTTTATACGATTTGGCTTCCGCAGAAACAGAAATGTTGTCCACAACGATTTCAGCATGGAAAATTTTCTGCTCGATATGTTCATTAAAATTGTCGGAAACAGCGCCAACAAATATTCCTTGAGTCAGGTTACTAATTTTGGATTGTGGAATAAGACTGTCCATTTGGGTACTGATAGATGTTGATTTCTCCCGTTGGTTAATGGTCATCGACTGGCGTTTCTGCAACACTTTTCCGAAGCGTTCCGACAATGTTTTGGCCGTTTCACCAACAACCTGGCCACTGAAGATATTTCCGACTGTATTCATTACCACTTTAGCTTCTTTATCGCCGTAGTCCCTTGTTAACTGCGAGAAATCCTGAAACCCCAGACAAACGGCTACCTTGTTGGAACGTGCCGTGGCAATCAGGTTGTCAAGTCCCCGAAAATAAATTGTCGGAAGTTCATCAATGATAACCGAACTTTTCAGTCTTCCTTTTTTGTTGATCAGCCTGACTATTCTCGAATTATACAATCCCAATGCAGCAGAATAGATATTCTGACGGTCAGGATTATTGCCAACGCAAAGGATTTTCGGTTCTTCCGGGTTATTAATGTCCAGCGTAAAATCATCGCCTGTCATCACCCAATAGAGTTGCGGTGAAATCATCCTTGAAAGCGGAATCTTTGCACTGGCAATCTGTCCCTGTAATTGATCCTGTGCTCCACCTTCCCAAGCATCCATAAAAGGGCTTAAATAATTTTCCAATTCAGAGTATGAAGTCAGAATTGGGAATATATCAGCGTACCTGCGGTTCAAAAACTCAATGGCATGTGGAAAGGTGCAGTATTTACCTTTTTTGTAGATTTTCAGGTACCAGATAATAGCTGCCAAAAGGATAATCGGTGATTCGACAAAAAAATCGCCCTGTTTCTGAATCCAGGTCCGGTTTAGGTTCAGCATGATGGTATAGGCCGACTCGTAGGCATCTGAAATGTCCGTCATAAACGTTGGGTTAATCGGGTTACAACGATGGCTTTTGCGTGGGTTGTCGAAGTTAATTACATAGAATTTCGGTGGAACTTTATACTTGTCGACGTTTTTTAGCAATGTATTGTAAGCAATGGTGCTCAAATCATCAAATTTAAAATCGTAGATATACATTGAAAACCCTTTGAATATATGTTGTTTGATGTAATTATTCACCACTGCATAGGACTTTCCGGAACCGGGTGTTCCAAGCACAATACTTGCCCGGAACGGGTTCACCACATTAATCCAGCCATTATTCCATTTCTTTTGATAGTAAAAACGAGTTGGCAAGTTGACGGAATATTCGTTTTCAATCAGCCTGATTTCCTGCATAAACGATTCGTTTTCAGTATTGAAAACATCGTCCATCAGGTTGTTTTTCAGAAGTCGAGACATCCATAGACCCCCAACCAGCAAAGAAATATAGCCGATTGTCATCGTGGCAACGTACAATGCAGTATTGAACACCAGTGGAAATGGCAAATGCAGTAACCACCAGTTCAAAAAGAAAAAGATAAACCCGAAAAACAAACATGCCCAAATTTTTACCCAGATTATCTTTTCTTCTTTTACGCCTTTGGTTCCCAAACAGGATAAAGCAAGAAACACTATGGCAAAAATCTTAGTCCAGACAATGGAGGAAAACAATCCGGTTGTCCGCTGAAAATTCAACAAGATTCTATCCACTACTCCGATATAAATATTCCATTCCTTGATGGACTGGTAGCAGAACCAGTAAATGTTGATCAGCACAAATAATATACTGATAGCCCGCATAAACTCCATGACCCTAGCCAATCCCCTTAAATCATCTTCCTGTTGCATAATGACTGTTTTTTAATCGGTTAATATGCGAACGTAGAGGGTAATTTGTCAGATTGTGCAGTTAACACAAGAGATGGCTGCTTGTGTCACAAAATTGGCAGTTAGTGACCAGAGAATATTTTGGAAAGCCATTTTAACTTATCTTGATAAAAGTGTTACTTAAATACACTTTTATCAAGAAAAAAATGTATTGTCAGCTTATGAATCACCTGGTTTATTTTTGAAGGCTTATATGTATTTAGAGTACAGACAGACTCAGAAATATAAACCGACAAAAACATATCTAGCTATATATCAATTATAACTGTCTTCCAAACCTCCGTTTTTTCTTCTTCCGTCTTCGGCCTATCGGATGGTTATCACCAGTATGACCGTCGGACTCCGGTAAAAAGATTGAAAACAAACTACCTGCTGATTCAATCCTATCTTCAATCCAGCCACGAGATGAAGGACTATTTTCTGACTTTGCTGTTTGGTGTTCTTTGTCTGGAAGCGTATTTAAATCCGCTTTGTAATTCTTACTTGTTGCTAGATCGCCTCCAAAACGTTCGTTAAATACATTGGCAGAAAACTCTTTCCCCAGTCGCGAACCATTAAACACCACTTTTTGCTCATGGTCGATAAATGTTACCCCATAGATGCGCCCGTTTTCATTCTCCCGGAACAAAACACTGATTCCGTTTTTTGTCAGTTCTTTTTCAAAGCTGATCCGGTCGGGATGTGATTTTAGTGCAGAAGTAATAAATCTTTTACTGCGCTCTTTCAGTCCTTTCTGTTTGATGATCTCAACCGATTTCTCAATTCGTTTTTCAAGTGACTCGATACCGACAGACTTTCCGAAAAGAGAAGATTTGAAGGGATTTCCAACTTTTTCGCCATGGTCATTCAACGCAGAATAAACCAATCCCCGGTATGGCTTTCCTTTTATCTCGCCACGTACTTCCTCTACATGAACATTATAAAAAGAAAGCAGGGCTTTGAATTCTTTCAAACTCAGGAAGTGATACTCCTGAGCAACAGGCCGGATAACATTGGCAACCTGGTGTTTTATATCACCTTTCTCATAGTCAACCGCTTTCAGTGCAGCGCTTTCCTGTCGTTGTTTTTGGTCTGCCGGAACAAGTCCATATTTTTGCTCCAACTCTCGGCAAGCAGTCATCGAACGCCGGTGCTCGAAGCTGTCTTTGATGCTTTTCCCTGTTTCATCCACACGCAAGGATACAACATGGATATGTTTGCGGTCAATGTCTTCATGTTTGTACACGATAAAAGGCTGGTCACCGTATCCCATTTTCTGCATGTATTCCTGCGCAATGGAGGATAACTGATCATCAGTCAAAATATCTTTAGGATCGGGATTAATGGAAATATGCAGTATCGGCTTTTCTGTCTTGATGTTTGCCAGCAAATACGCTTCAAATGAGCGCATACAGATACTCAAATCATAGGTTCCGTCCTGCGGTTCAATCATACGGTTGGTAAAAAGTACCGAAGCCTTTTGGTCATCCACTTTAATCTGATTATATGCCAGTACCCCGTAAAGCGAACTACCAGAACTTATTTTTGTAACCATCGCTGTTCAAATTCATGGGTTAGCTGGATGATTTGTTTGTTGATTTCCACCAATTCCAGTGTAGCTTTTTCCAGTTTATATAGAAAAGCCAGGGCTTTTTTGTCCGTAAAAGCGGTCTTAATCGCTTTTGTAACCTGATTATAATTGGTCCCGATGCTGCGGAACTGCGAATGAAAAGTGGTTAACCGCATGTAATAATCCATCGCTGCTTTGTCGATTTTGACCACTTTCAAACGCTCATTGAAAACACAGGCCGAGATAAAATGCGATTTATTTTTCAGTCCCGACGCATCAAACAGGGACAGGAACCGGGCATTATCTGTATCGTTCAGATTGAACGAATACCTGTTCCGGCAGGGATCAGTCTTGGGTTTACGCCCTCCGGCTCTTGGATTTCTTTTTTCTACTGTCATAACGTCTCTTGTTTTATTGGAACATGTGATGCTGCAAGCCAATTGTTAATCGGAAATGGTTTAAAAAACGCTGACTTCGGAAGCGTTTTTCCCCGGCAAGGGGCAAGTTGTTTTCAGGCACTGAAAACGTTTTGAGGTCCTCAAAACACAACTTGCTATTTGCCCGAAGCAAATAAATCCTCCCTTAACAGTCGGATTCTGCCGCATTGCCATTGACTTTCGGCAATATGAGCATTGACTTTCTAATCATGGGGTAAAGTTACGGGGTGTTTGAAACATCCTTCCAATCAGATAGGTAGTCAACCGGTTCCAAATCGCTGCCAACTAAAGCCATTGATATCCGACCTGAATTTTACTGCTGTTTTTCCCTGTTTCTTGCGCGAAAATCGAATTTGTGAATAATTGATGCTGCATATAAACACATCGGTAGTTCATCAGAAAAGTGAATTGATAAAGAAACAAATCGGTAATAAAACAAATATTCAGAGATACATTGAAAGGGTTATTCAGGGAAGCAACGACTTACCAAACTAATGATGTACTGACTTACTGTCGTATTGTTGTACATCAGTACTGTCGTATGGAACTGTTGGCTCAAACCAGCAAATCACCGATTAAGAAAACCGTTGAATCATCAATAAAACAAGGGATTACAGATATAAATCACTCAATATCTATTTAAGTAAAAACGCAACAAAATGAAAAAAGAAACTTTATTTATTGCTTTCTCAACGCAAAAAGGCGGAATGGGAAAAACTGCACTGACCGTATTAATGGCTAGCCAGCTACACTACACCAAAGGATACCACATTGGGATAGTCGATTGCGATTATCCCCAGCACAGTATCGGGGAAATGCGCAAACGCGACACCGATTTGGTAATGAAAGATGAGTATTTCAAGCTTCAGGCTTACCGGCAATTCTCAACCTTGGGAATCAAAGCCTACCCAATCAAAGAATGTACTGCTGATAAAGCCATTGACATGGCCGAAGAGCTGATGCAGACCTCAGATAAAGACTTCGACATCATCTTTTTTGATTTGCCCGGAACCTTAAACAGTCCAGGTGTAATCCTGACATTGGCTTCAATGGATTATGTCTTTACCCCGGTCAGTGCTGACAGGGTTGTACTGGAAAGCACCCTGCAATATGCCACCATGCTCAACGATAACCTGATTGTCCCCCAAAAAGGAAATCTCAAAGGGCTGTACCTATTCTGGAATATGGTTGACGGACGAGAGAAAACCCCACTATACAAAGCTTATGAAAAAGTAATTGCCGAATTGCGCCTGAATATGCTGAAAACCATTCTGCCGGACAGTAAACGTTTCCGCAGGGAAGTTTCTGACCAGCGTAAGTCGGTATTTCGTTCCACTCTGCTACCGGCAGACAAAACCCTACTCAAAGGCAGCAACATTGAAGAACTAGCCAATGAGATATGTCAAACGATAAAACTGGAAAACCATGGCAACCAATAAAAATAAAGTTGAAGGCATCGACGAATTGTTGCTGCTTTCATCCATCAAAGAAAAAGATGTTGCCCAAATCCAGCCCGTTGAGCAATCCATTCAGGAAAATGAACCGGGAAAAACAAAGGAGCAAAAGGATTCGAAAAGAAAACGAACAGCAGTTGGTTACAGTGCAACGTTCCTTCAAAAGAATGAGATCAAAACAAGGCAATGCGTGTATATCAGCCAACGCATACATGCTACCATCTCCGAGATTGTCAGGGTAATAGCTGATAAAGATGTATCCGTTGGAGGTTACATTGACAATGTACTGCTGCAACACCTGGAAGCCCACAAAGAAGAAATCAACGAACTGTACAAAAAAGACAGAAGGGATCTGATAGAATGAAAACCATCCTCGTTTTGGTAATGCTTCTCGCGCTTTACCTGCTTTACCGGATTGCTTTTCCAAAACCAATAAAAAAGCAAAAACCAACCTCGGTTTTATTCCGGTCCAAGGTCGATGAAAAAGAGATTATCGGTCAAAGCCGTGTTGTCCTGAGTTTTCAGCGACAAGCTGTGCCTATTGCTGCCAAAACCTGTGAGACAGTTAGTCCGCATCAAAATGCAGATAGTTTTGCTCAAGAAACTGATCCCGGGCTGATGGATATTTCAGTTCCGCTTCAACATGAAGAAGAAAACGAAGAAGCTGAAATTGACCCGGAAGAAGAAGCTGAAGAACTTAGGCAACTGATGGGTAACGAACCGGATTTGGCCAGCGGTTTTACATTCGAAGAACTGGAGCAAACGGTTAATGAAGTGAATCTTCCGTCGGGAAATGACAGGCAAGTTGCGAAGGTAATTTACCGGCTTCAGGATACGGATTGCATAAGCCAGTTGGCAGCGATCAGCCCCGAAAAGGCGGAGCGGATCAAAAGCCTGATCAGCCTTCATGTAAATGAAGTTGAAAGCAAAACCGGAAAGACTGGAAATGAAAAGCCGGGCCAACCGGACATCACTGGATTTTTAAGTTGAATAGTTCAAATAGTATTAACCTGCCCTGATCATTTTATAGGGAAAAAAATCAAACCGAAAAAAGTGATCACGGCCAAATTCAAAAAAACGATGATTAAAAAGAGATTCTTTCTTTCGATGGCAATTGCCATGACAGCTTATGGCGTTTATGCCCAGGGTGACGGATCTGCAGGGATTGTAGAAGCTACCAGTATGGTAACCTCGTATTTTGATCCTGCAACCAAATTGATTTATGCCATTGGCGCCGTTATTGGGCTTATTGGTGGTGTGAAAGTGTATTCGAAGTTTAGTTCCGGAGACCCGGATACCGGGAAGACGGCAGCTTCCTGGTTCGGGGCTTGTATTTTCCTGATTGTGGCTGCTACGATCCTGCGTTCATTCTTCCTGTAAAATTGCCAGTCATGTCAGAATATCCGGTTAACAAGGGTATCGGGAAATCTGCCGAGTTCAAAGGATTGAAATCTCAATACCTGTTCATTTTTGCAGGTGGTTTACTTTCTGTTTTTGTTGTTTTTGTGGTGATGTATATGGCGGGTATCGGCCAATGGATTTGCATCGGCTTTGGCATTTGTGCTGCATCCACTGTGGTGTGGATGACTTTTTCACTGAATGCCAAATACGGCGAATACGGCCTGATGAAAGTACAGGCCCGCCGTAATCACCCCAAATATATTATTAGCAGAAAGGCGATCTGCCGTTTGTTTACACGATCTAAATCCATAACAGTATGAGGAACATTCTTAAAAGCGCAACCCTGGAAAGTAAGTTCCCGTTGCTGTCGGTTGAACACGATTGTATCATTAGTAAGGATGCAGAAATTACAGTTGGGTTTAAAGTCATTTTGCCGGAACTGTTTACAGTTACTTCTACTGAATATGAAGCTATTCATTCGACATGGCTAAAGGCAATTAAGGTTTTACCTGACTTTTCCATCGTCAATAAACAGGATTGGTTTATCCAGGAAAACTACGAGCCTGATGTACAAAAAGATGAGTTAAGCTTTTTGTCAAGATCATTTGAACGTCATTTTAATGAACGTCCATTCCTGAACCATACCTGTTACCTGTTCCTGACCAAAACGACCAAAGAACATAGCCGGAAGCAAAGTAATTTTTCCACCCTGTGTCGTGGTTTTATCGTGCCAAAAGAAATTCAGGATAAGGAAACTGCCGTAAAATTTGTGGAAGCAGTTAGCCAGTTTGAACGGATTGTAAACGACAGCGGCTTTGTAAAACTGGCTCGCCTGACAACGGATGAAATCGTTGGAACAAATGAACATGCCGGTATCATCGAAAAGTACTTTGCCCTTTCACAGGAAGATGTCACCTGTTTACAGGATATGGCCATATCACCTGCGGAAATGAGGATTGGGGACAAGCTGCTCTGCTTGCATACACTCTCTGATCTGGACGATTTGCCTTCCAAGTTCCAAACCGATGGGCGTTACGAAAAGCTATCCACAGATCGGAGTGATTGCCGTTTATCGTTTGCATCACCTGTTGGTGTTTTGCTTTCCTGTAACCACATTTACAACCAGTATATTTTCATTGATGACCATACGGAGAACCTGAAACGGTTTGAAAAGCAGGCCCGCAATATGCACTCGCTTTCGAGGTATAGCCGCGCCAACCAGATCAACAAACAATGGATCGAACAGTACTTGAATGCGGCCCATTCGTTTGGACTGACTTCTGTACGGTGCCATTGCAATGTGATCGCATGGTCAGAAGATCATGAACAACTTAAGCGGATCAAAAACGATGTTGGTAGCCAATTGGCTTTGATGGAATGTAAGCCACGACACAATACGATTGATACGCCCACCCTTTACTGGGCAGGAATTCCCGGCAATGCAGGAGATTTTCCGTCAGAAGAAAGTTTCTATACATTTATTGAGCAAGCCTTATGCCTGTTTACAGAAGAAACCAATTACCGGTCCTCCCTTAGTCCTTTTGGAATCAAAATGGTAGACCGCCTGACAGGAAAACCTTTGCATGTGGATATTTCCGACCTGCCGATGAAAAAAGGAATTACCACAAACCGCAACAAGTTTGTACTTGGACCCAGTGGCAGTGGCAAGTCCTTCTTTATGAACCACATGGTTAGACAATATTATGAGCAGGGAACACACGTATTGTTGGTAGATACCGGAAACTCTTATCAGGGACTTTGTACCCTGATTAACAGAAAAACCAAGGGCGAAGATGGCATCTATTTTACTTATACCGAAGACAATCCCATCTCGTTCAACCCTTTTTATACGGATGACTACCAGTTTGATGTCGAAAAAAAGGACAGCATCAAAACGTTGCTTTTGACACTCTGGAAAAGCGAAGATGACAAAACCTCAAAGACTGAAAGTGGTGAGCTGGGTAGCGCAGTAAATGCATATATCAAGAAGATAAAGGCAGACAAAAGCGTAACACCATGTTTTAATACCTTTTATGAGTTTATGCGGGATGATTACCGACAGGAATTGAACCGGAGAGAAATCAAGGTAAAGAAGATGGATTTCAATATAGACAATTTACTGACTACGCTCAGTCAGTATTACAGAGGCGGACGCTATGATTTTCTGCTGAACTCCGACAAGGATATAGACCTGCTATCCAAGCGGTTTATTGTATTCGAAATTGACTCGATCAAAGAAAACAAGGAGCTTTTTCCGGTTGTGACCATCATCATCATGGAGGCATTCATCAACAAGATGCGCCGCTTAAAAGGTGTCCGAAAACAGCTTATAATTGAAGAAGCGTGGAAGGCCATTGCTTCGGCAAACATGGCTGAATACCTGAAATATATGTATAAAACAGTGCGTAAATATTATGGAGAAGCTATCGTAGTTACGCAAGAAGTTGATGACATTATTTCCAGTCCTGTGGTTAAGGAAAGTATCATCAACAATTCCGATTGCAAAATCCTGCTTGATCAGCGCAAATACATGAACAAGTTCGACAGCATCCAGAATTTGCTGGGGTTGACCGAAAAGGAAAAGGCTCAAATCCTCTCTATCAATATGGACAACCACCCCTCGCGCCGGTATAAAGAAGTTTGGATCGGATTGGGAGGAGTTCAATCGGCTGTTTACGCTACTGAAGTTTCGCTGGAGGAGTATTACACCTACACCACCGAAGAAACCGAAAAACTGGAACTGAATAACCTTGCTGAAAAGCTGGACGGGAATATGGAACTGGCCATCAAACAACTGGCTGAATCAAAAAGAAATCAGATTTATGAAACTTAAAATCAACAAAATGAGAACAAAAATTATATGGATGACGGTTCTGATTGCTTTATGCGGTTTGCCGTCAAAAGCCCAATGGATTGTCACCGATCCAACCAACCTGGTGCAAAGTATTGTCAATACAGCCAACGAGGTCATTCAAACATCTTCGACGGCCTCCAATATGCTGAACAATTTCAAGGAAGTTCAGAAAGTCTATACCCAGGGGAAAGAATACTACGACAAATTAAAAGCAGTAAATAACTTGGTAAAAGATGCAAAAAAAGTTCAGAACACCATTTTATTGGTTGGTGAGATTTCCGACATCTACGTTACTAATTTTCAGAAGATGCTGGCCGATCCTCACTTCCGGATTGAAGAACTGACTGCGATTGCCTTCGGATATACCAAACTTTTGCAAGAATCTGCCGATATGCTTTTGGAACTCAAAGATGTGGTCAACGTCAACGGGCTTTCGATGACTGACAGTGAACGGATGGACATTGTTGCCAAAGTGTATGACCGGTTAAAAAAGCATCGGGATATGGTTGCTTACTATACCCGAAAGAACATTTCGGTTGCCTATCTGAGAGCTAAGAAAGTCGGTGACAGCGACCGGATTATGGCTTTATACGGAAATGCTGATGAGCGTTATTGGTAATAATCTCAAAGATGAATTAGCATGATACTCCTTGCTGTTGATTTTGACAACCTCCATCAGATCCTTCGCAGTCTCTACACCGAAATGATGCCGTTATGCAGCAACATGACCGGTATAGCCAAAGGCATTGCCGGGCTTGGCGCCCTGTTTTATGTGGCTTCACGTGTATGGCAAGCTTTATCCCGTGCTGAACCCATTGATGTGTACCCGATGTTGCGGCCTTTTGCCATCGGACTTTGCATCCTGCTTTTTCCAACGTTTGTTTTGGGGACAATTAATGCAGTGTTGTCGCCAGTGGTAAAAGGAACGCACCAGATGCTGGAATCACAGACGTTCGACATGAACCAATACCGGCAGCAAAAGGATCAACTCGAATATGAAGCCATGATGCGAAACCCGGAAACTGCTTACTTAGTTTCGAACCAGGAGTTTGACCGTCAGTTGGAAGAATTGGGTTGGTCTCCGAGTGATTTGACCACCATGACCGGAATGTATGTGGAACGGAGTATGTATGATCTGAAAAAGTCTATTCGTGACTGGTTTCGTGAACTGTTGGAATTACTTTTTCAGGCAGCGGCTCTGGTAATTGACACCTTACGGACATTCTTTTTGATCGTTTTGTCTATCCTGGGGCCTATTGCTTTTGCCATTTCGGTATATGACGGGTTCCAGTCAACCATGACACAGTGGATCACACGCTATATCAGCGTGTATCTGTGGCTGCCGGTGTCGGATGTTTTTAGTTCGATACTGGCTAAGATACAGGTTTTGATGCTCCAAAATGACATTACAGAACTTCATAACAACCCTGATTATTCAATTGATGCTTCCAACTCAGTGTATATCATTTTCATGATTATTGGGATCATCGGATACTTTACCATACCAACTGTTGCCAACTGGATTATTCAGGCCGGGGGAATGGGTAGCTTCGGACGTAATGTCAACTCAACCGCTAGCAAAGGTAGCTCAGTTGTCAGCGGTGCTGCAGGTGCAGCAACCGGAAACATTACTGGCAGATTAATGGGAAAATAAAAATATCGAAAAATGGAATTTAAATCATTAAAAAATATCGAATCTTCATTCCGACAGATACGGTTCTTCGCTATGGTATTTGTCATCCTTTGTGCGATAATTGTATGTTATGCACTCTGGTATTCGTATAGTTTTGCTGAAGCGCAGCGGCAGAAAATCTATGTGTTGGACGGTGGCAAATCTTTGCTGCTTGCCCTTTCCCAGGATTTATCCCAAAACCGTCCGGTAGAAGCGCGTGACCATGTAAAGCGGTTCCATGAACTGTTTTTTACCCTATCTCCAGACAAGGATGCCATCGAGAGCAATATCCAGCGGGCATTGTTCCTGGTAGATAAAAGTGCTTTTGCCTATTACAAAGACCTGACAGAAAAAGGGTATTACAACCGGATCATCTCAGGGAATATCAACCAGACCATTGCAGTGGACAGCGTGGTATGCAACTTCGATCATTATCCTTACCAAGTGGCTGCTTACGCCCGGCAAATGATCATACGGGAGAGTAATATCACTGAACGAAGCCTGGTCTCCCGGTGCATCCTTATTAATTCAGTTCGCTCAGATAACAACCCGCACGGGTTTATCATGGAAAACTTTGAGGTTGTCGAAAACCGGGACCTTCGGATTACTGACCGTTAATTCCAAAACCGAATCCATGAAAAAGTTTAAACAACTTGCCAGCGGCCTGATAGAACAGGTTCGTTTCCGTTTGCAGAAAGGGTGCAACAATCTCTCACCTCAAAAACGAATGATCACGATTTTGTGTTTGTGTTCCACTTTTGGAATTGTCTCATTTTACATGACAGCCAGCTCTTTTTACACCATTTGGAGGAATGATCAGCAGACAAACAAAATCCATCAGGTAATTAAAGAATCCGGCTCACACCACTTAGAAGTTACTACTGACAGCATTATAAAACCATCAAAACATTTGGAATATGAATGAAAATCAAATTACCGAAGAGAAACAGGCACTTTCTTCAGCGCAGAAACAAACGATGAAAAAGTATGCCGTCTTTGCTTTAATGTTTGTTGTATTTACTGCATGTATATGGCTGATTTTTGCACCATCAGCAGATAAGAAAACAAAAACTGAAGCAAGTCAGGGTTTGAAC